>JAGRPC010000311.1 GCA_020439925.1 Verrucomicrobiia bacterium
CCGACAAACACTCCGTCGAAATCCGAGAGGTAGAGAAACCTTCCATCGGGCCGGAAGACGTCCTCCTCGAAGTCGCCAATGTCGGCGTCTGCGGAAGTGACCTGCACCAATGGACCGCCGACCATTCCTGGCCGGTGAACTACCCCGTTGTCCTCGGCCACGAGTTCGGCGGCCATATCGTCGAGGTCGGCAAAGAGGTCGAGCACTGGAAAGAAGGCGACCGGGTCGTCTCCGAGACCGCCGCGATCATCTCGCAGGACAACCCCATGACCCGCCGAGGCCTTTACAACCTCGACCCCACCCGGAAAGGATTCGGCTACGGGGTCAACGGGGCGATGACCAAGTATGTCCGCGTCCCCTCGCGCATCCTCCACCATGTCCCCGACCAGCTCCCTTTCGAGCAGGCCTGCCTCACCGAACCCTGCTGTGTCGCCTACAACGCCGTCGTCAAGAACGCACGCATCGAACCGGGCGACCGGGTCGTCGTGCTGGGGCCCGGAACGATCGGCATCCTCTGCGCGGCCATGGCCAGGCTCTGCGGGGCCGAGGTCGCCATCGTCGGCCTCGAGCAGGATGCCCATCGCCTCGAGATCGCACGCGGCTACGGCTGCGAGGTCATCATCGGCGACGCCAAAGCCTGGGCCAACGCTCGTGACGGACTTGGCTGCGACGGCGTCATCGACGCGGCCGGCGCGAGCATCACCCTCAAGATCGCCCTTGATCTCGTCCGGCCCGCCGGCTGGATCAGCAAGGTCGGCTGGGGACCGCAGCCGCTCGGATTCAACATCGATCCGCTCGTCCAGAAAAACATCACCCTCCAGGGCAGCTTCAGTCACAACTGGCCGATCTGGGAACGCGTCATCGCCCTCCTCGCCAGCGGCCAGTTCGACGTGAGGCCCATCATCGGAGGAGTCTGGCCGGTGACCGAGTGGCACGAGGCCTTCGAGAAGATGCACAAGGGGGAGGTCGTCAAGAGCGTCCTCAAGCCGGTCTGAAGTTTCACCGGGTCAAAAAGAAAACGCCGTCCCGGAGATACCGGAACGGCGTTCGGGCCGGAAGCGTCCGCCGCGGGCGGACGCCGGCAGATCACTCGACTTCGATCTTCGAGACGACGATAAACTTCTTGCCGTCGCGCTCTTCAACCTTGCCGCTCACTTTCGCTTTGGCCGTGCCGGAGCAAACGTGCTCGCTGGTTTTCTGGCTTCCGCCCTCTTCGAGATAATAGAGGGTGTCGCCGACTTTCAGCGTGTCCTGGCAGGAATCGGCCTGCTTGAGTTTGCACTTCGCACAGGCCATCTCGCCTTCGAAGGACTTGTCCTCCGCGAAGGCGGTTGAAATGGCAAAAACGAAGAGAGCGCCGAAGAGGGTGGTAAACAGGGTTTTCATAAAAAGAGGATTCAATCAATGGTTCCAACAAAAGTTTAAAACTGACATCCGGTCGTAGTCGGCAACCACCGGCAGGACTGAATTCCTCCACAGACCCGATAAGACCGGAAAGATCGGGAGTGACGGACATCCAGAGGCCCGAAGCCGGATCGCCTGACCGATCAACAACGGAACACTCCGTAACACACGCGGAATGGCGGAAAGTTGGAGACGGGATCTTCAGGCGGGGGGAGGGAAAGCAAAAGCAGATCCGGAGATCGCGCGAAGAGCTCCGGGCAGGCCGAAGGTTCCGGAATCTCCCCCGTCCACGATCGAGGGGTCGGCAAGGGCAGGGCCAGCTTCTCAGATACCACAGCGCCGCACTTGCGGGCGCAGGGGCAGGCAGGAGAGGCAGGATCTTTTTCTTTTTCCGGCACGCTCCCCGTCGCGTCGCCGAGACGTTCGCGGCAACAGGGAGGCAGGTCGGATTTTTCCACCGCAGGCGGAGCGGCTTTGGCATGAATGACACAGCAGCAGACCGGGTCACCGATCAGCACCACCATGAACCATGCCAGGACGACGCGCATCATCGCAGGAAGCTTGGTCTCCCGGGATCGCGATTCGTTCAAATCCAATTCCGTCTCTTCACACGGCGCGATCATGCACGGGAACCGTTCGCATCCGACCCTCTTCGGCCTACGATGCAACCCTCTCGCCTCCTTCAATGCGGACGGGTTTTGATTTGAAAACCCGTCCGGATCTCTCCAGTTTCGTTTCCGGGAATCCTGCAAACTTTCATGACAAACCCGTCCCCACCCACCGTCATCGTCACCGGAGGCTCTCGCGGATTCGGCGCCGGAATCGCCGAATCCTTTGTCCGCGATGGAGCGAACGTCTGGATCACGGGACGCAACCGGGACCGGCTCGAAGAAACCGCCTCCCGCATCGGGGCCCATCCTTTTGTGGCCGACGCCGCCTGCGGTGAGTCGTGGGATCGACTCCTCGACTCCGTTCTCGCCACGACCGGACGCCTCGATGTCCTCGTCAACAACGCCGGAGAAGGCGTGCGTATCGGGCCTGCCAGCGAACAGGATGACGCCTCCGTGGCGAGGTCGATCGCCAGCAATCTCACCGGAGCGATCTTCGGTTGCACCCGGGCCGCAAGCCTCATGCAGAGGCAGGGCGACGGATTCATCGTCAACATCGGCAGCGCCTGCTCGACCCATGCCTGGGCGGGCTGGGGGGTCTACTCGGCGGCGAAGGCCGGGGCTGTTGATGTTCTCGCGGTGCCTCCTCGCCGAATTGAGGCCGCATGGCGTGCGGGTGACCTCCGTGCTGCCCTCCTGGGGGAAAACCGACTTCACCGAGGGTGCGAATCTTCCTCCGCGGGATCCAGAGATGCTCGAGAAGTGTATTTCTCCAGCAGAGATCGGAGATCTTCTCGTGCAGCTTTCCCACCTCCCCGCCCACCTCGTTGCCGAGGAGGTGAAACTCTGGCCCATGGCCCAACCGATCGGACAGCTGTGATGAAAGCACGGATACGACTCACGCTCCTTCTCGTCCTTTTCGCGGGACCGCTGCGCGCCGAAACCATCGATACGGACCTCCTCATCGTCGGAGGCACCGAATCCGGCTGGGCGGCGGCCATCGAGGCGGCACGCGCCGGAGTGAAGTCCATCACCATCGTCCACGACGGCACGTGGCTCGGGGGCCAGTACACCGAACAGGGGCTCGTGTGCGTGGACGAGAACAAGGGGGTCGGAACGACCGGCTGGGGACCGGACTGGCATCCCATGAAACGCTCCTTTCACCGTTTCGGCCTCTTCAAGGAACTGATGGACCGGATCGAAGCGTTCAACACCGGGAAATACGGCTCGCCGATGCCGGGACGCCCCATGCACGGCCCCTCCACCTTTCGTCCCGCGGAAGCGGAGTCCGTCTTCCGCGAGATGCTCGAGCCGTGGCGGAAATCCGGACAGGTTTCCCTTCATCTTTCCATGGTGCCCGTCGAGGCCTTGATGGATCCTGACAAAACCACTCTGAAAGGACTCGTCTTCCACAGTCTCGACGATTCCACCCGCGAGCTGACCGTCCGGGCCCGGATCACCATCGACGCGAGCGACTGGGGCGAGGTGGTGCGGCTTTCAGGGGCAGCCTTTGAAACCGGTCCCGATTCCCGTTCGCGCTACGGCGAGCCCAGCGCCCCCGAGGACGCCGCCGCCTATCCTCCGAATGAGATGAATCCGATCACGTGGTGCCTGGTGGTCGAGGAATCCGGGGAGGATTCCGTGATTCCCGTCCCGCCCCACTACGATGAGCGCCGCTATCTGAGGGCCACCTCCTTCGGCCAGAAAGCCTCTTCAACCCTTCCATGGGAGAAAAAATTCCGCGGTGGCGGCCCCCCACCCTGGCCCGAGAAGGGCACCGAGGCAAAACGGCAGGCCAGTATCCTCACGATGCGCCGCATCGTCGACGGCACCACGAGCAGGGACGGACGCACCTCGGCCCTGATCTGCTATGCCAACGCCCAGGACTACCCGCTCGAGCGGCTTCCACGCCACGTGGCAGAGGCTCTTGAACAAACCGAGCCCGGCGCCTCGAAAAAGAACCTGGTCCTCATGACCCGGGCCCAGCGCGAGATCGTTTTTGCCGACGCCCGGGCCCATTCCCTCGGACTGCTGTATCACCTCCAGACCTACGTCCACGACAGGGCCCCCGACAAAGCCAACAGCCTGCGCCACTACCGGCTGAGTCCCGAATTCGGAACCGCCGATTCCCTTCCGCAGAAGCCCTACCTGCGCGAGGGGCTCCGGCTCAAGGCGCTCTACATGATGCGTGAACAGGACGCCCTCAACACCGACGAGGGAGGACGGGAAAAGGCCCGGGAAGCCTTCGCCCGGATCCTCTATCCCGACGGACTTTTCTCCTGGCAGTTCCACTACGACTTCCACGACACCGCGCGCATTTACCTCAAGGGAGAGGAAGGGTCGACCGTCTGGACGCATGCCGAAAAACCGGGACGAGGCGTCCACAATCTCAGCGACCGTTCCGTTTTCCCCCTGCGCAGCCTCCTTCCGGAATCGGTCGACGGCCTCATCGGCACCCAGGGCAACGTCGGCTTCAGCAGCATCGTCAGCTCGGCGATCCGGCTCCACGATCAACGCGTTCACCTGGGACAGGCCGCCGCCGCTCTCGCCGTGGTGTCGCTGAACCGGAAAACGATGCCGCGCTCGCTCGCCTTCGAACGGGGCTCGCTCGAAGAGGTCCGGGGGATCCTTTGCGGGGGCAACGGTGGAGTTCCCATGCTCCTTTTCCCTTACCGTGACCTCCCCGCGGATCATCCCTCCTTCGTCGCGATCAACCGGCTCGCCGCACGGGAATGGCTCCCCGTCTCGAGACAGGAAGTCGACTTCCGGCCCGACGCCCCCGCCACTCCCGAATGGCAGGCCGCGGTCCTCGAACTCTCCGGATTGAAAACTGCCGAGCTCAACCTCGATGCGAAGACGACCCGCGGAGCCTTCGCCGTTCGCATCTGGGAGATGGTGAGGGATCGGCCCCTCGACCAGTGGCCCCGCACCTCTCCCGACGACGCCGATGGCGACGGACTCCCCGACCTGGAAGATCCCCTTCCGTTTTCTTCGAAGGTTCAAAGCTGGCCCGACGATTCCGATACCCCGGCCCCATGAAGCGGCTTCTCTTTCTCCTGTTCCCGGCGATCCTCCTGATCAGCCCTCCGTGTCGTGCCGAAGATCCCTTGCTCCTCTGGCCCGACGGAGCACCCGGAGCCCTCGGCACTGAGCCGAAGGACACGCCGACCTTGACCCCCTATCCCGTCGAGAACGCGAACGGACCGGCGATGCTCCTGATTCCAGGTGGCAGCTACAGCGGGATCTACGAGGGACAGGCGGAACCCTTCGCCCTCTGGCTCAACGAACAGGGAATCTCCGCCTTCGTGCTGCGCTATCGTTTGGGCAGTGCCGGTTATCGTTATCCGGCCCAGCTCCAGGATGCGGTCGAGGCGATGCGCCGGATTCGGGGAGAGGCCGCCAAGTGGAAGATCGATCCAGAACGCATCGGGGCGATGGGATTTTCCGCCGGCGGCCATCTTGTCTCCACGCTCATCAACCGGCCGGAAGATGGGGAAATCGACGGGAGGAATTCGGCTGTCAGTCCGCGACCCGATCTCGCGATCCTTTGCTACCCGGTCATCAGCATGATCACCGATCCGCACCCGACCTCTCGCCGGATGCTCGTGGGAGAAAACCCGGATGAAGCGGTCCTCCGACAAACTTCCAGCGAACTCCAGGTCCACCCCGGACTGCCACCGTGCTTTCTCTGGCACACCCTCGAAGATCGTCTTGTCCCCGCCGTTCACGCGCAACTTTTTGCCGCGGCCCTGAACCGGAACGGAATTCCCCACGAGTTCCACCTCTACCAGGACGGGGACCACGGCACCGGCCTCATCGGCACCGCCCATCCCTGGTTCGGCGACCTGCTCTTCTGGCTGAAAGGCCGGAAGTTCCTCCCCTGAGAAACTCCCATGAAAAGCTCCGTCTTCTCCGCCGCCTTTCTTCTGCCCGTTCTTCTTTCCTCCCTCCGAGCCGAGACGATCGAAACCGATCTCCTCATCGTCGGGGCCGACGAATCGGGTTGCGCCGCGGCAGTTCAGGCGGCTCGACTCGGCGTGAAGAGGATCGTCCTGACAAACGATCACGAATGGCTCGGCGGTCAGTTCTGCACCCAGGGAATCGGTCCGATCGACGAATGGACCGTGGTCGAGGGAAAGCGGGTCAACTTTCCCCGCAGCGGGACCTTTCTCGAAATCATCGAGCGGATACGGGCCCACAACCGGCGCACCTACGGGGTCGCCACGCCCGGCAACAGCTGGTGCGGCAGCGACACGATCGAACCCCGGGCCGCCGCCGCCATCTTCGAAGAATGGCTGGCCCCCCACGTCGCCTCCGGCGTGCTCCGCATCGAGCGGAGCTGGGACGTCGATACCGTCGAGACGAAGGAAGGACGGGTCACCGGAGTCTCCTTTGTGCCTTCCTTCTTCGCCAGGGAAGATCCTGACAAACGCCTCACAATTCGGGCGAAACTGACCATCGATTCCTCCGACCTCGGCGACGTCATCCGGCGCAGCGGAGCGGGCTACATGGC
>JAGRPC010000312.1 GCA_020439925.1 Verrucomicrobiia bacterium
GGCGACGGCCCCAGTTCCCGCAGGCGTCTTCGAAGACACCGGGGATCTCCGTTCCACACGCAGCGCAGGCACCTTCGCGGATGCGCCAGGCGCCGATCTCGTAGTGGACACGCTCGATCACCACCGTGCCGCAGGCAGGGCAGATCGTGCTCTGGCGCTCTCCGTCGAGGACGTTGCCGAGGTAGACGTATTTAAGTCCACGCTTCATCGCGATCTCCCTGGCGGAGATGAGGACCTCGTGGGGAGTCGACCCCTTGTCGCGCATTTTGAAATCCGGGTGGAAAGCGGTGAAATGAAGCGGAACGGAGTCGCCGAGATGTTCCGCAACCCAGTCGCAGAGACGCTCCGTTTCACCGGGAGAGTCGTTCTCGCCCGGAATCATCAGGTTCGTCACCTCAAACCAGACCGAAGACTCATTCTTCAGCCACTCGAGAGTGTCGAGAACCGGTGCGAGGTGGGAGAGAGTCTGCCCCCGGTAGAATTCTTCGGTGAAGGCCTTCAGGTCGACATTGGCCGCGTCCATGTGCTCGTAGAACTCCGGTCTTGCCAGGGGAGTAATGTATCCGGCAGTCACGGCCACGGTCCTGATGCCCTCGGCCCGGGCGAGCTTTGACGTATCAATGGCATACTCCGCCCAGATCACGGGGTCGTTGTAGGTGAAGGCGATGCTGCGGCACCCGTGCGTCTTCGCGGCGCTCACGATGGATTCCGGGGTCGCCTTGACGCTGAGAATCTCGATCTCGCGGGACTTCGAGATGTCCCAGTTCTGGCAGAACTTGCAGCCGAGGTTGCAGCCCGCCGTACCGAAGGAGAGCACCGGCGTGCCGGGAAGAAAGTGGTTGAGCGGCTTTTTCTCGATCTGATCGATGCAGAACCCGGTGCTGCGCCCGTAGGTGGTGAGGACCATTCGCCCCCCCTCGTTCTGCCGCACAAAACAGAAGCCGCGCTGTCCCTCGGAGAGACGGCACTCACGCGGGCAGAGATTACAGACGAGGCGGTCGCCCTCCCGGTGCCACCACCGGGCCTCCGATTGCGGAACTGCTGGAGCGGACGCCGCCATCACTCCCCAAGTATGCCACGAGCCGGCTTATTCGAAAAGACTCATCAGTTCATTTTCGGAAAGATGCGCGTCACCGGCCTCGGAAAGGAGCGACTCGGTGAGGGCCCGCTTCCGTTGTTGTAATGACAGGATCTTCTCCTCGACCGTATCCCTCGCGATGAGCTGGTAGCTGGTCACGACCCGTTCCTGTCCGATCCGGTAGGCCCGGTCCGTCGCCTGGGCCTCGACCGCCGGATTCCACCAGGGATCGACGTGGATGACGGTATCGGCCGCGGTGAGGTTGAGTCCGACTCCGCCCGCCTTGAGGCTGATGAGGAACACGGGGGCATCGCCGTTCTGGAAGCGATTCACGACACCGGCGCGGTCTTTCGTCGAGCCGTCGAGGTAGCAGAAGGAAAGGCCTTTTCCCGCGAGTTCGCCGGCGAGGATCTGCAGCATGCCGACAAACTGGCTGAAGACGAGCACGCGATGACCGCCCGCAACGGCCTCGTCAAGCAATTCTCCGAGAACCTCGACCTTCGCCGAGACCTGCTCTTCCGGTTGGTCCTTGAGACCGAGGAGACGGAGGTCGCAGCAGGCCTGGCGGAGTCGCAGCAGGGCCGTCAGGGCCAGCATGCGCTTCCTGCCTCCCTCGACTTCGAGAAGGGAACGCTTGCTCTCCAGGAGGAGCTTGGCATAAACCTCGCGCTGCTCCGGGCTCAGTTCGCATCGGACCACCTGCTCGATCTTTTCCGGAAGGTCACGGGCCACCTCACTCTTGAGACGGCGCATGACGACCGGCCGGAGACGACGGGAGAGACGCTCGCGCACCGACGAGGGTGGATCGGACGAGGTGAGCGGCTTCACGAAGCGTTCGGCGAAACGCTCGCGGCTCCCGAGATAACCGGGCAGCGCGAAGCGGCAGATCGACCAGAGGTCTTCGGGGGAGTTCTCCACCGGCGTGCCGGTGAGGGCGAAGCGGTGCCGTCCACGGAGCCGGTGGGCGGCCCGGCTCACCTGCGCCTCGGGATTCTTGATGTGCTGGGCCTCGTCGAGGATGACGACCTTGAACTCCCTCCCTTCCCAGAGTGCCTCGTCCCGGCGAAGGAGGGCGTAACTGGTCACGTAAAGATCCGCATCCGGATTCTTCGCGAGGATTTCTTCACGCTCCGGCCCTTCGACGGCCACGACCTCGAGACGCGGGGTGAATTTTTTCGCCTCCGCCACCCAGTTGTGAACGAGCGAGGAAGGACAAACGACGAGGGCGGACCCGCGTGCCGAGGAAAGGAAGGCGAGGGTCTGGAGGGTCTTCCCGAGACCCATGTCATCGGCAAGGATGCCACCAAGACCGCGCGAGGCCAGATCCTGCATCCATTCGAACCCCTCCCGCTGGTAGGGGCGCAGGATGGAGGCAAGGGAGGGATCGAGTTCGCCGAAGTCCGCCGTTCCCCCTCCCTGCTGCCAGGGAAGATCTCCCTCGGCCTGCAAGCCGTGATCCCGGACGGTCTCGCGCAGGTAGCCGGCTTGTGACTGGTCGATGCGATAGGTCCCCGGCTGAACCTGCTGCGGATCGCAGTCCGACAGAATCTCGCCAAGGTGTCCGGCAAAACGTGGATCAAGCACGGCAATGCGGCCCTTCGACCCGGGCTTGCCGTGACGCCCCGATTCGAGGAGGCGCTGGATCTCCTGGCGGGAGAAACGGTCACCGGACGGCGTGGCAAACCCCAGTTCGAGAGCGAACCAGTCCTCTCCGCTGGAACGGAACTGCATCGACGGCACGATGGGCTCGACCTGGCCGAGGGCGTGTTCGAAGCGCTCGCCCGGGTTCGTTTCCCATCGCTGCTGGAAAGCGGGATACCCGTGGGCGAGGAACTGGAGAACGGCTTCCTTGTCCTTGAGGACAAACCGCCCTCCCTCGCCGCGCCGCTCGAATCCCGCGCCCTCGAGTTCGGCGATGGCGCCGCGCTCGAACTCTCTCGCGGCCAGAACGAGGCAGTCTCCGTCTTCCCAGACGACGGGACGATCAACGGCCGCGGGATGCGATTCCGGGCCATAAACAAAAACAAGATCCGCGTCGAGATGATTGAGAGATCCCTCGACTGACAAACGCACCAAGGGAGTCGCCTGCGCGATTTCGATTCCTTCCAGGTCGAAATGCTGGCGCCAGGTCGCGAGCGTTTCCGAGAAGGTATCCGGCGCAACAGTCACTCCTTTCGTGAGAAGCTCGGCTGCCCCCTCGAGACCATGGGCGACCGGCTGAGCCATCGCTTTCCCATCCAGGACCCAGCTTCCTGAAGGGGTCACAAGGAGAACCGATTCCTTGGGCCACACGACCTGGAAGCGCAGGCCGCTCCGGCGCCTCAAGAGCGGGCGGCAAGGACGATGCGCGATCCGGAGAGGATCGTTCTTGCCGAGGGTGATCCCCGGGTGACCTGGGGCCGCCGCAAGCAGCCTCGAAAAGTCGTCGCAAGAGAGCAACAGGACGCCCGGCACCTCGGAGGGCGAGATCTCCTGCAGGCACTTGAAGAGCACCGCGTCGCCGGCGTCGAGAAAGAGCCGGGTTCCGGACGGCAGGGCCTTCAGGAGGGATCGCCCCCCTTCCCGCGAGACCTCGACCCCCACGGTGATGCGGCCCTTTTCCCAGGAAACGGCGAGGTTCGGAGCCACGACGAGATGAAGCGAGGCCGGCACCGCGTCGTCTTCCGCCTCCTCCGTGCAACTCGGCCAGGCTGAATGCAGCGGTGTCTTCGCAGGAGCCGCAGCGCGCGCCGGAGAAGACGACGAGGTGTCGGCGACCGCCTCCTTCGCGGACGGCTCGAGAACCTCGAGTCCCGCGGCAAGGGCGTGCGCGCAGATGATGCCGTCACGCCGCGCCCGGAAACAGGGACAATGATTGACCACGTCGGTGCGCGAACGGATCTCGGCGCGGACCTTCAGCATCTTCGCCCCTTCCCGCACGGTTGCCTCGAGAAGGCCGTCACGGTAGGAGGCCTCGGAAACACGCCCGGCCGCGTGAATGGCGCGCGCCTCCTTCATTTCCTTCCACCCTCCGGTGTCGGATAGAAACTGGCGGCTGATTTCGACGGGCTGGGGCATGGGGAGGGTAGAGGTAGGAGCAAAGGGAACAGAATGCAAACGTGGCAGAAAGAACGCGGCCTTCAGGAGTCGCCTTGACGCGGGAATGAGGAATCGGGAGAATCCAAGTCATGAAAAGATTCCCGTGGCGGCAGGCACGAATCGTCTTCGTGTTTCACTTCCTGGTCTCCACGTATTCGGCGGAGAACTCTCTTCACGCCGGTTGGACGAGCGGCAAGGAGGCCGTCAGCGTGCTGGGTCAGAACGATTTCAGCGCGGAACAGGCGAACCAGGGAGGAGGCACTCCGTCGGCGACTTCGCTCAGTCAGCCCTACGATCTCGCCCTTGATCCCACCACCCGCAAACTCTTCGTCTGCGACGGGGCGAACAACCGGATTCTCCGCTATTCTTCAGCGGCTGCCGCTGCCACGGGAGGGTCCGCCGAAGCCGTTTTCGGGCAGGACGATTTCAACAGCAGCGCCGCAGGTTCCGCGGCCAATCGTTTCAACACGCCGCGAGGCATCACCGTGGACGCGACCGGCAGGCTCTGGGTCGCGGACGCCAACAACGCGAGAGTCCTGATGTTCACAGACGCGTCCAATCGGTCAAACGGACCCTCCGCCGACGGCCTCCTCGGAGCAGTCACCTTCGGAGCCCCGGTCTTCGGCAGCGGTCAGGGACAGTTCAGTTCACCCGATGACGTTTCGGCAGGAGTCTCAGGAGTGATCTGGGTAGTGGACAGTCTGAACCACCGCGTCCTGCGCTTCGACGACGGAGCCGCCAAGGCGGAGGCGAATGCCCAGGACCTTTCCAACAACCTGGGGCTCGCGGACGGGGTGCTTGGTCAGTCGGGTTACGGGACCAGCGACATCAACCGCGGAAGCGGCAGCAATGCTCCCGTCATCAACGGGTTCGACCGACCTAGCCGCTCCGAGACGGACGAGGAAGGAAATCTTTGGGTCGTGGACACGTTCAACAACCGGATCCTCCTGTTTTCCGATGCCTCCTCGAAACCCAATGGCGCCGATGCCGACGGAGTCCTTGGAACCAAGGATTTTCTCACGGAGACCTCTCCAGGCGGGGGACAAAACCGTTTCTGGGGAGTGCGGGGGATCGCCCTCGATCCTCGGGGGGACTTGTGGGTCACCGAGGAATTCAATCGCCGGGCGGTTCGTTTTCCCGATGCCGCGGCCGCGGCCATTTCCAATGCGGGCAACCCGACGTCAAACACGGCCCTGCCCGACATCGTGCTGGGGCAACCCGATTTCGATACGAACACCCTGCCGAGCCCTCCCTCCGCCAGCCTCATGTCATCGTGCGTCGCCATTTGCGCGTCTCCCTACGGTGAACTCTGGATTGCCGACTCCTCGGATCACCGCGTCCTGCGCTTCACGCCGGACTCCGACTCCTACCGGGGAGACGGCCTCGTCGGCGTTAAGAAGTCTTCCCTCAAGGGGAACAACCGCTACAACTCCTCGGGCAGCGGCCAGTCCGTCACCTCGAAATCCGCGAATCTCAAGAAACTGAAGTTTTATCTGCGGCAGGAGAACGACGGTGACTACGGCGACGACCTGCGCCTCACGGGAACGAAAAAGAATCGTTATTTCAAAATCGACTACTACCGCAAGACGGGAGGACGCAAGAAGATCACAGGCCAGGTGACCGGTGCAGGTTATCTCGACGCCGCCCTTCCATCGGGATCGAAGACGGACTTCGAGATTGAGGTGAAGCCGCAGAAGGCCGCCGCTGACCGCAGCAAGACGAGGAAGATCAAGATCACCTCGAGTTCGCTGCTCGGGGGACTGAAAGACCGCGTCAAAGCCACCGCGAAAACGCTGAAATAGCAGGCCGGCGGCAATGCGGGCAGCCCGACGCGGAAAGGCGTGCTAGTTTCCGCCATGCAACTCCCCGCGCTCTCGCTCGTCCTTCTCGCCCTCCTTTCCCCGGCGCTACGCGCCGAGGAACCTTCCTCGCCCATTCGTGAAGGGCTCGAGTCCTTCGTGAAAGACGGGTCCCTTGCCGGCGCGGTGGCCGTGTTCCAACACGATGGGAAGACGGTCACCGAGGTGGTCGGCTATCGGGACCTCGCCTCGCAGGAGCCGATGAAAGCCGACAGCCTCTTCTGGATCGCCTCGATGACCAAACCGGTCACGGCCATGGCGGTGCTGATGCTGCAGGAAGAAGGCAAACTCAAGGTGGAAGACCCCATCTCCGATTACCTCCCCGAATTCAAGAACCAGATGCTCGTGAAGGAAAAGGACGACGAACAGGTCGTCCTCGTGAAACCCTCGCGCCCGGTCACGGTTCGCGACCTTCTCACCCACACCAGTGGCCTCGTCGGCAACTCTCCCCTCGACGCCGACGCCCTCGACGTGCTCAGCCTGAAGGAAGCGGTCATCACCTACGCGCTTTCGCCCCTGCAGTTTGAGCCGGGCACGAAGTGGTCCTACTGCAATCCGGGAATCAACACCCTCGGGCGCCTCGTCGAGGTGGCGAGTGGCGAGGAATATGCGGCCTTTCTCCAGCGACGGATCTTCGATCCCCTCGGCATGAAAGACACGACCTTCTGGCCGACAGAGGCGCAACTCGCCCGCCTCGCGACAAGCTACAAGCCGGGACCGGATGGAAAGGGACTCGAGCCCACCACGATCCGCTACCTCACCGAACCGTTTTCGAACCAGAAGCGAGCCCCACTCGCCGCGGGAGGGCTCTTCTCCACCGCCGACGATCTTCTCAAGCTCTACACCATGCTCCTCAACGGCGGAGAAGCGGGGGGCAAGCGCTATCTCTCACGGGAAACGCTCGCCCTCATGACCACCGATCACACCGGCGACCTGAAATCCGGTTTCACCGATGGCATGGGGATGGGTCTGGGATTCCAGGTAGTTCGCGAACCCACCGGCGTGACCGCCATGCTGAGCCGGGGCACCTACGGCCACGGCGGAGCCCACGGCACCCAGGGCTGGATCGATCCGGTGAAAAAGACGATCCATATCCTCCTCATCCAGCGGGCCGGTCTCTCCAACGGAGACGCTTCGCCGATGCGCCAGGCCTTCCAGGAGGCCGCGGCCTCGATGCTGGAGAAGCCCTGAACGGACGATCCGCTCCCGATTTGTAATTTCGGCAAAGATCCTGCTCCCGAGCCCGGGCGTAGACAGTGCGCCGCCCCTTTCGATGACCGAAGACCTTTCACCAACCCCGGATCCCCGGGAACTCGTCACCTCCGGCCTGGAATCCCTCGACCGGGAGGTCACGGAGATCATGGAGTGTTTTCGTACCGTCCTCCGGTCGGCCGGTTACTCAGAGCTCGCCGAAACGCTTCCCTGGCTGGAAACGGCGGGCGGTCCCGGCGCGACGCCCGAGGATGCCGGCGATACCGCACAGGTTTATTCCATCGCCTTCCAACTCCTCGACATGATCGAGGAACAGGTCGCTTACGACACTCGACGGGAGCGCGAGCGACTTCACGGCCCGGAGGCGGAACGCGGCCTGTGGGCACACGCCCTCGCCGCGATGCAGGCGGAAGGGCGAAGCGAAGAAGAAATCGCCGCGACCCTCGCCGAGGTGCGCGTTGAGCCGGTATTCACCGCCCACCCCACCGAAGCGAAACGCCCCAGCGTGCGAGAACGCCACCGCGAACTCCATGCCGCCCTCGTCGCGCTCGAGGATCCAGCCCTCACGCCACGGGAACGGGAACGGGCCGGAGAGAATCTCCTCACCTCGCTCGAGGCCCTCTGGACCACTGGCGAGATTCACGTGGAGCGCCCCACCGTCGAACGCGAATTGCGCAACGTGCTCTACTATCTTCGTGAGGTCTTTCCCCGCACCCTCGAGGAAACCGATCGAAACCTCCGTTGGGCCTGGGAAAAGGCCGGATTCACCTCCGCCACCCTCGCCGGGGCGGGAGGCGGCCCGCGTCCGCGCTTCGGACTCTGGATCGGGGGCGACCGCGACGGCCACCCTTTCGTGACAGCCGAAGTCACCCGTTCGACGCTGGCCGAGTTGCGTCGCCAGGCATTGAAACTTTACCGGCGCGAGTTGCAGGACTGCGCCTTCCACCTCAGCATCGCGACGCCGGAGCATCCCGTGCCCCCGGAATTTGCTTCACGGCTCGAATCGCTCGCAGAATCCCTCGGCACGGAAGGTTCCTCCATCGTCGCCCGCAATCCCGGGGAACCCTGGCGCGCCTTTGCCTATCTGCTCCGCGCGTGGCTCTATCAACAGGGTCAGGCCGCCGACCCGACCCTCTTTCGCGAGATGCTGCAGTTGCTGCGCGACAGCCTCGTCTCGATCGGGGCCAGGCGGATCGCGACGCAGGTCGTCGACCCCCTCCTGCGCAAACTCGAAGTTTTCGGCTTTCATCTCGCCGAGCTCGACGTGCGCCAGAACAGCGCCTTCCACGACAAGGCCGCGGCCCAGCTCCTTGACGCGGCGGGGATCGCCGAAGGCGCCGGCTTCGCCGACTGGCCCGAAGAAAAGCGCCTCGCCTTTCTCGAAGCGGAACTCGTCTCGGCCCGTCCCTTCCTCCATCCCGATGTTCCGGCCGGACCCGAGGCCGACGCGGTGCGCGATTGTTTCCGCGTCCTGCGCGAGCATCGCCGCGACCATGGTGTCGGAGTGGGCGCCCTGATCGTGAGCATGACCCGTCAACTCTCGGACCTGCTTCTCGTCCATCTTTTCGCGCGCGAAGCGGGACTCACCGAAACTCCGGACGAGGGAGGCTTGCCCGTCTGTCCCTTGCAGGTCGTTCCTCTCTTCGAGACACTCGACGATCTCAACGGGGCCGCAGCCATCGTCGACGCCTACCTTTCCCATCCCGTGGCCCGGGCCAGTCTCGCCCTCTCGGGAGGAAATCCGCGGCAGCCCTGCCAGCAGATCATGCTCGGTTACAGCGACAGCAACAAGGACGGTGGAATCCTCGCGAGCCAGTGGGCCCTGCATCATGCCCAGGGAGCGCTCGCCAAGGTCGGGAAAAAACACGCCGTGAAACTGCGCTTTTTCCACGGACGAGGTGGAACGGTGAGTCGCGGCGCAGGTCCGACGGACTGGTTCGTGCGTGCCCTGCCGCATGGTTCGCTCGGAGGGGATTTCCGTATGACCGAACAGGGAGAGACGATCGCGCAGAAGTACGCGCATCCCGAAAGTGCCGCTTACCACCTCGAGAGCCTGCAGGCCTGCGTCACCCACGCGACTTCGTCCCACCTGTTCGGGAAGGCGGTGATGGATCCCGGGCTCGAACTGATGCCCCGGCTCGCCGATTGGAGCCGTGAGGCCTACCGGGCACTGCTCGAAGACGACGGCTTCATCGCCTTCTACCGTCAGGCCACTCCTATCGACGCTCTCGAACAGAACCAGATGGGATCACGTCCCTCTCGGCGGACGGGAACCGCGAGCCTCGCCGATCTTCGGGCCATTCCCTGGGTTTTCAGCTGGACCCAGGCAAGATTCTACCTGCCCGGCTGGTTCGGGGTCGGCTCCGCCCTCGAACGTCTTCTCCACGAAGCCCCCGAGGATTTCGAGGGTCTAGCCGCGACGATGCGGAATTCCACCCTCGCCCGCTATGTTTTCACCGGTGTGGAGACCAATCTCGTCAGCGCCGACCGGGATCTGATGGAGCTCTACGCCTCGCTCGTGGAAGATGCAAAGGTTCGGGAACATTTCCTCAGGTGCATTCTCGACGAATACGACCGTTCCCGCGATCTTGTCGGGAGGCTCTTTGCCCGACCGGTCGGAGCTCGTCGACCGCGTTTTGCCAAGACTCTCGCCCTGCGTGAGAAACCGCTGCGCACCCTGCATCGCCAGCAGGTGGAGTTGCTGCGTTCGTGGCGCCGGGATGGTGGAGAATTGCCACGCGACCTCGTTTTTTCGATCAGCGCAATTGCGAGCGGGCTTCGCAACACGGGTTGACCGCCTCTTCACATGGCCAAATCGCCCGACTTTCAACGAGTCCGGGGAGCAGGGGTCAAAGTGGTGGATTTGGAGAATCCTTTCTGGAAAATCTAACTTTTCTTAAGTATTCTTATCCTATCATGCAGCGTTCCTTCTTCCTCCTCTTGTGTGTCCTCGCCTGTGCCCCGGCCCGGGCCTTTGAGCTGCCCGCCCAGTCGACCCAGGTGCTGGTGGGAACCGCTGCCGACTGGAATTCGTCCTACGTGAAGCTGACCCTCTATGAACGTCAGCCCGGAGGGCCATGGGCAGCGACGGGAGCGGCCTGGAGCGGACGTCTTGGGAAGAGTGGTCTCGTCTGGGGACGCGGCCTGCATCCGATACCGGCCGGGGCCAAGATCAAGACCGAGGGAGACAAGCGCGCTCCGGCCGGAGTCTTCGATCTCGGCGGGGCCTGGGGATATGCCCCTACGATCCAGAAAGCGCCCTCGCTCAATTACGTGCAGGTCACTTCACGCGACCTGTGGTTCGAAGATGCCGCCTCACCGCTCTACAATCAATATCTCCGCATCGACCATGAACCGCGCACGGCCGAGGAGAAGAAGGCGCAGATGAAGCAGGACGACTATGCCCACTCCCTGAAACTCTTCATCGCCCACAATGCCTACCCGCGCATCCAGCCCGGAGCGGGTTCATCGATCTTTTTCCACATCTGGCGAAATGGCGGAAACTCTCCCACGGCCGGCTGCACAACGATGGCCGAAGAGAACCTGAAACGCCTCATCGCCTCCGTCGTGCCGGAGCGTCGCCCGCTCTACGTGCTCCTTCCCGAAGCGGAATATGCCCGCTACCGTGCGGAGTGGAAGCTGCCCTGAATCATCCGGGAGTAGATCCGAACGAACCGTGTCGACGGCTCGTCTCAGCGGCGCGCCGGCATCATGTAGCCGAGAAGATCGCCAATGCGATCGCGCATGACCGAACGGGGTACGATCATGTCGATGAGACCGTGCTCGAGGAGAAATTCGGCCGTCTGGAACCCGGACGGCAGATTCTGGTGGGTGGTCTCCTTGATGACCCGCGGTCCGGCAAAACCGATCATGCAGTTCGGCTCGGCGATGTTGACATCTCCGAGGGTCGCAAAGCTCGCCGTCACCCCACCCGTGGTGGGATGGGTGAGAATCGAAAGGTAGGGAAGACCCGCGGCGTGGTGCCGGGCGAGGGCACCGCTCGTCTTGGCCATCTGCATGAGGCTCAGGATGCCCTCGTGCATGCGGGCTCCGCCAGATGAACAAACGATGATGGCGGCACGCTTCTCGTCGGTGGCAACCTCGACCGCGCGGGTGAGCTTTTCTCCCACCGCCGAGCCCATGCTCGCCCCGAGGAAACGGAAATCCATCACGCCGACGGTCACCGGATGACCGAGCACGGCGCCACGCCCGGTGAGGACGGCGTCCTTGAGACCGGTTTTTTTCTGGTAGGACTTGACCTTGTCCGTGTAGCCCTTGAAGCCGAGAGCGTCGGTGGACTCGAGCGAGGGGTCGAGTTCGTCGAAGGAACCGGGATCGAGAAGCATGGCCACACGCTCCTGCGAGGTCAGGGTGAAATGATGGTCGCACTTCGTGCAGACCCGGTGGCGCTGCTTCAGCGTGATCTCGTCGATGATTGCCCCACAGGAGGGGCACTTGTTCCAAAGCCCCTCAGGGACATCGGACTTCTTTTTTCCGAGAGACGCGATGGAGCGTTTTTTGAAAATGCCCATACAACGGGTGGGAACGGGGTTGTGTGTGTCGGTGTTTTCGCAAGGCCGGGGGCCTTGAAGGGGTAGGATAACGGCTCCCGCCGGGTTCACAACCCTTTTTCCGTCACCCACGCAGCACCGACACCGCGGCAATTTCATCAATTTCCAAGGCCCCGCGAAGGATGGCGGCGCATTCCGAGACGGTTGCTCCGGTGGTGAGCACATCATCGACAAGGAGGAGGCGAAGGTCACCCTGAGGCAGCGAAAGTGGTCGTTTCCGGGCGGCAAAGGCTCCGGCGAGGTTTCCCAGGCGTTCTTTTCGATCGAGACGCGCCTGCCGTCCCGTCTCGCGGACGCGTCGAAGAAGATCGACGGGGCCCTTCACCAGTCCGGAGGGAGCGCGGTGCACGAGTTCCCGGGCCAGTTCGCGGGATTGGTTGAATCCCCTCTCGCGTTCGCGACGCGGGTGGAGTGGCACGGGCACTACCCACCAGGGTCCGCCCTCGCTTAGACGCGGGTCCCGCCAGACTTCATCGAGAAGCGTGCCGAGGAGCCGGGCGAGGTGACGCTCCTTGCCGTATTTGAAGCGATGAACGAGCCCTTTGCCGGGTCCCGCCCCGCGGTAGGCGCTCACTGCAAAATCGATCGCCAGTTCACGATCGCCACAGTTTCCACAACGGAAAGGCAGGGCGGAGACTCCGTCAAATCCCTGACCGCAGACCTGGCAGTAGTGATCACCGATGGGAACGAGGGTGGCCTCGCACGCTTCGCATAGAAAAGGAACGAGCAGCTGCCTCGGAGTATCGAGGGGAATTTCACAGGACGCGCAGATCGGCGGATAGAGCCAGCCGACCAGGGCCTGCCGAAACCGGGAAAGCGGGGAGGGAGGCAAGTCGGCAACGGGAGTTTTCATGGCGTTTCCGCAAAGGGATCTCCATAGCGCTTCCGCAACCAGAGCCAGAGAATCAAACCAGTGAAGAGGACGACGAGACAGGAGACCGCGCCCACCCGGAGGGTGTCTCCCAGCCAGGGCATCATTTCGGCGGGAGCAAAGGCACGCTCGGTGAGCGGGCTGAACGTCTTCACCCCGAAGACCCATCCCGCGTGGAGACCGGTTCCCAGCCAGAGCGAGCCGGTTTTCATCCGGGTATATCCAAGCACGAGGCCAATGGCAAAGAGCACGGCGAATTCCGCCAGGAGGAAACCCGGACTGGCAAACTGGGAAAAGAAGTGGCCGAAGATCTGCCCCACCATCCAGAGACCGGTCGTCGCGGTGACTTCTTTGGCCTCGAGACCCTGCGGCGGGTTGAAAAAATGGACCACCGCAAAAAAGGCGGCAATCACCACAAAGAGAGTCCGTGGTCGCAGCAGTTTGGAGACGACCACCTGAAGGGCGCCACGGAAGACGAATTCCTCGAGCAAGCCGACGGCCAATCCCGTTCCAAGGGCTCCAAGGAGGATCGACGCGAGCGATTTCCCGGCGTCGCGCCACTGATACCAGCCCTCGCTCACGTAAAACCCGCCGAGAAGCAGAAGAGTCCCCGCCGCCAGCACAAATCCACCGAGGAGATGCCCCCACCACCAAGGATTCGGGGAAAGTTGAAAGGCCCGCAGCAGGGTTCCGTTGCGCGAGCCTGCCGGACTCGTCTCACCTCTCGCCTTGCCGGCGTTCAGCCACTTCAGCGCCGGCCAGAGGAGAACGAGGGCAGAAAGGAGGACCGAACGGTTGAAGAATCGTGAAAACTTCGCCCGCTCCATCGATCCATGAAGCCCGCCGAGCCAGGTCCCCTTGAGCCAGCCTTCGGCAACAACGTGTTTTCCTCCGGAATAGAGCCAGGGCGCCAGCAGCGACGCCAACAGCATGATTCCGAGCAGGTAGACGAGAATCTTGAAAACGCTGGACTGGAAGAACGGGGTGCGCTCCGGCATTCCAGCCGATACGACGAAACCCTCCTCACCGCAAGATCCCAGCCAATCCTTGCGTTCCTGAAAAGGCGGACGAAATTATTAAGAGATCCGAAATAAATAATGCCCGATTTACTTTTCCGCATCTCAGCCTTTCTGAACCCGATCGTGAGACTCGCCTGCGTTTTGCTCCTGACGATCGTGGCGGATACGGCGGTTGCCTATCCCCTGACCGGCAGGGATTTGCGGGTTTACGGATTTGTCGGAGCCTATCGCGGACAAGCGAAAGGGATGGTGGGAACCTGGAACGGAATGGACTACGACCGCACTCCCGTGGCCGAAGCGGCACGCGAGCGCATCCTTGTTTCGACAAGGGAATTCGTCTATGGCCCGACCGGGACCAACCGTTTCCTGATGATCCGCCGATCCCTTTCGGGCAACCTGCGCAGGGTCACGATCCGCTGCGAATACACGGGCAAAGCAGCGAACTCGGAGTATGGCGAGGAAATGAATGGGCAGGGATCCAAGATCATCAGCCTCGTCAGGAGGGGAAGGGCAAGACCGCGCCTGGAAATGACTACAAGAGACCGTTTCGAGGAACGATCCGTTTTCGACGGAACTCTCTTCACCTACTGGGCCATTCGCGGCACCTATCGTCGCTGAATTTCCCTCCACTTGCGCTCACGCCAATCGAAAACGAACGTTTACACAAAAGGAACCGTCCACCTTGAAACCCCTCCTCATGAATCCACGCCTTCTGCTTGCCACCCTGTTTGTACTCTTCTCTCCCTCCTTCCGACCCGCCGAAGCTGCTCCTCTCAACAGCAACGATCTTCGGCGCCTCGGCTTCACCGGGAATTACCGGGGAGATGTCCGCGGCGATCTCGCGGTGAAAGACGGCTCCAACTTCGACACGTTTTTCGTGAACCAGTCGGGCCGTGAACAACTTCCTCCCCGAAACCGCTCCGTCGTCACCGGTACATCCGGACACAACGGCTATTTCCTCAACCTGCAGCGCATCACTGGCAACGCGCGCCGCGTCACGATCCGCTACTATTACTCCGGCCGTTCCTACAACCCCGACCACGGCGAGGACACGATTGGAACCGGAACCAAGGTTCTGAAAGTTCTCAAGCGTGGCACTTCCCGTCCCCAGTTCGAAATGAAGCTCACCGACAAGCTCAACGAACGGGCTGCCGACGACGGCGAATACCTCGCTTACTGGAACATCCGGGGCCTGCTCTTCAAGTGAGGAGTCGACTCCCTCCGGTTCGAGAGCACAGGGGACAATTCGGGGCTTGCCGTGAGGAAACGGGTCCGGCAGAATCCCCGGTCTCCAACCCGAGCCCCCGAACTCTCATGCGTTTTTCTCATTCCCTGCACCTCATTCTCGCAGTTCTCTTCTTTGCCTTGCCGACCGCCTCCCTCGTGGCTCAGGACAAAGTGACGGAGAAGGAAGGCGGGAAGCGCCCCAACATTGTCTTCCTTTTCTGCGACGACCTCGCCACCCAGGCCATCAGCGCCTATGGTCACGAACTGAAACTTCTCGAGACGCCAAACATGGACCGGATCGCGAAGGAGGGAATGCTCTTCCAGCGCTGCGTCGTGCCAAACTCCATCTGCGGCCCCAGCCGGGCTGTCATCCAGACCGGAAAATACAGCCACCTCAACGGCTTCTACCACAACGGGAGCCGGTTCGACGGCTCGCAACAGACCTTCGTGAAGCTCATGAAGGAAGCGGGTTATCAGACCGCGGTCTT
>JAGRPC010000313.1 GCA_020439925.1 Verrucomicrobiia bacterium
TCGACCGACTCCATGCCGAGGCCGTGTTTCAGGTAAAAGCGGAAGGGACAGGTGAGGTAGGTTTTGAATCCGGTGACGCTGAGGTGAGTGAAGACCTTGTGGTCGGCCGGGAGCGGCTTCGGTTTCAACTGCCACGCGAGGGTGCGGGCTGGTGGGACGTGCCCGGTCTCGCTCTCGCGGAAGAGGCGCAGGGTGTGCGAGGCGAGCTCGGAATCCTGACATTGAAACAAGAGTCGCGAGGGTCGCAGGGGGTCGCCGGCCGCTGAGAAGCGTCCGAAGAGCAGGTCGAGGCGCCCGTTTGCACGCCTGCTCTCCGAGAGCAGGGTAAGAACGAAAGCGTCGCGGGCGAAGCGGGAGTCGTTGTCGGGTACGCCGAGAAGCCTGCGTGCCGAGTCGGGCAGGAAGGCGTGGCCGACGAGCGACTCGGGCACGGCGTGGTCGTTCATGCCGGTGACGATGAGGTGCGGGGCGTCTTCCCAGATCAGCTCGAGCCAGCCCTGCAGATCGAGATCGCGCGGACCGCGCTCGGAATTGACGCGGCCGTCGCCGAGGGCGGAGAGGAGGAGGTAGAAGCGCTCGTCGGCTCCGGGCTTCTTCGGGAAGGGGGGGGTGGCGGCGGCGAGGTCGGATTCGAGCGCGTGGATCGCGGCGGCGACTTCGGCGAATACCGCAGTCTCGAGGTCGTGTTGGGAAAGCCGCTTTTCGGCGAAGACGGCGGAGAGGAAGGCACAGAGTTCGTCGGTGAAATCGCCCTTGTGGAGGCGGACGAGGAAGGCGCGGGTGCCTTCAAGGACGGCGGCGAGCGTGGCGGCTTTGTCAGGGCGGCAAGAGAGGGTTTCGATCGCGTCGTCGAGACCGCCGGGGAGATGGTCGCCGGCGAGTGCGTCGGAGTCTTTGAGCAGTGAGCCGGTGCGGAGGGAACCGCGCCGGGATTCCGGGATCATCGCCGCGGCGAAGCCGGGGCAGCGCAGGAGCTGTCGGATGGTCTCGTAGCGTTCGCCGGTGAAAAGATCGGAGAGGAGGCGCAGGAGATGGGCGATGCCCTCGCGTGCGACGGCGCGTCCGGCGGGATCGAAGGTGGCAATGCCATGCGCGGCGAAGCGATGCTCGATCGTGGGCGCGAGTTCGGGATCGGGCAGGCCGATCGCGGCGCAGGCGGCGGGATCGGCGTAGGGCGCGAGCAACTCGCGACAGCGGTCGGCCTGGGCGAGGGGATGGGCGCAGGGATGGAGGGTGTTTGCGGGATCGGCGAAGGTGATCTCGCGTTCGAGCCAGGCATCGGGCAAGGGGCGACCGAAGGGGTCGAAGGCGGAGGCTTCCGTTGCGGGTGCGGGGATGAGCACGGAGACGGGCATGGCGGCGGCGTGGCGGGCGAGCGCGGCGGCGGCGAGGGGGCGCAGGTCGGGCACGGCGGCGACGACGAGGTGCTTGATTTCGGCGGGCAAGGCGCTGGCATGCGCGGCCTCGAGCGACGCGAGTCCGGGATCGCGAAAGCCTCCCGCCTCGATCAGGGTGATGGCCGCTGCTTCGAGGCTGGCGAGCTCCTGCCATCGGGCGGTCTCGATCTGGGATTCGCCGAGCTTCTCCGCGGCCCGGGAGAAGTCGAGCCCCGATTCGATGAGGAGATCGCGCACGTCGAGAAATTCGGCGGCGTGGCGGTCGGCCCAGGCGAGATGACGTTCGACCGGTTCGACTGGGAAGAGCCGGCGAAAGGCGGTTGTGGGCAGGCGCAGGAGGAGGGCGCTCCAGAGCAGGCGTGCGGTTTGGGGGGAGGCCACGGGGGGGATCGAAGCGGCGAGGCGCGCGGGAGAAAAGAGGTAATTCGGTGTGACGACGAGAGGTGGCAACACGGCCGCCTCGCGGGAGGCGGCGTGTCGGGCGAGGCCCTCGCGCAAGCGGCGTCCGGCCTGGCGGGTGTGGACGACGACGAGGTGATCGGACAAGTCAAGCGGGCCGCTGCCTTCCCAGTCACGCGCCAGCCACGCGACCATCGTGTCGAGCACGGGGGCGTTCCAGCCGAGGAAAATGCGGGGGTCGCGGGTCATGGGTTGGTGCGGGGCGTGGCAGTTCGTTATTCTTCCCGCTCTTTCCAGAACTCCTCCTCGATCAGGTCGTGGCGGGCGATCTGGCGCTGGTAGAACTTCAGGGTGAGTTCCTCCTGTTCCGCCTCGCTGAGGCGCCAGTCGAGCGGACTATCCCGGATGCGTTCGATGAGGCGAGAGACGGCGAGGGCCAGGGTGACGGAGATATTGAAGCTTTCGGTGAAGCCGTGCATGGGGAGACGCAGCGTGGACTCGGCCGCGGAAAAAAGTCGATCGCTCAGCCCCTTGTGCTCGCTGCCGAAAAGAAGGGCGATCGGACGGTCGATCGGGAGGGTCGCCGGCGTGTCTCCCTCCGCATTCGGGGAGGTCGCGACGAGGTGGTAGCCGCGGGCACGCAGCGTTTCGAGAGCGGATTCGGGCTGGTGATAACGATGGATGGAGAGCCACTTGTTGCTGCCCATGGCCACGTCATTGTCGGGTTGGAAAGGGTGACGACGTTCGATTACGTGGACATCCTGAACCCCGAAACAATCGCAACTGCGCAGGCAGGCGCTCGCGTTGTGGGGCTGGTTGAGATCCTCGAGGAGCACCGTGAGATGGCGGGTCCGTTCGCCGAGGGCGGCGCGGATTTTGTCCCGCTTGTTCCCGGTGAGGTGGTTCCCGAGGTAATCGATGAGTTCCTGTCTGACGGTCTTCACCTCAGTTTTCCCATTTCGGGCGTTTCACCCCGATGTAGGCGACCAAAAGACCGACGATCACATGCAGTCCGAGGACGACAAAACCGAGCCACATGGGACCAAGCCAGGTGTCGGTGACTTCCTTGATGTAGCGGAAGTAGTCGCGCTCCATCCCGTCCATGATTCCGGCCCAGCTCCAGTAGGCGGAGATGAAAGGGCGTGTCAGCCAGCCGGCCCATGCGGGCAGGGCAAGAACGGCGCCGGAGAGAGGAAGCTGAAATCCGACGAGGTAGATCGAGAGCAGCGAGGCCTGGTCGGCGGTTCTCGCGAGCGAGGAAATGCCGAGACAGATCGCGGTCATGCCGGCGTTCACGAGCAACAGCAGCAGGAAGTGCGGCATCATCGATTGCGAGGGAATCTCGCAGATCGCCTGGACGAAGACCGTCATCCAGAAGGATTGCATGAGGACGAGGACGGAAAGGAAAGCGACCTTGCTGCCTACATAGACGGAGGGCCTGACTCCCCCGAGTTTTTCCTTCTCGAAGATCTGCCGCTCGCCCGCGATTTCCCGCGCCGAATTGTTCGAGCCCATCAGGGTGAGAAGGATCACCTGGAACATGACGAGGCCGGAAACGATCCCTCCGAGGTTGAGATTGAAGGTCATCGCCTCGGTTTCTGCCTCGAACTCCGCCTTGGTTGCGGGGACGGACTCGGAGAGCCGCTGGAGTTGGTCGACCCCGTCGAGGTCGAAGATCACCACCAGGAAGGGGAAGACCGCGAGAATGGAAAACTGCAGGAACAACTGGCCGCGGTCACGGAAGAAGATCCTCCATCGGCGGAAGAACAGGGCGAAGAACTGGGCGAACGCTCCGGGGGTGGTCGCGGAAACGGAGACATCCGGAGCGTCGATGTGACGCACGGGCTGGGAGGCGTAGTAGGCGTCGCGGTGTTTTGCCCAGCTCCCCGCCCATTCACCGGCATCCCGTTTGGCCAGGCGCGGATAGACATCCTCGGCCTTCTCCACACTGAAGTAATGCTCCAGCGCCCGCGGTGGGCCGTGGTAGACGATGCGGCCCGCGTCGAGGACGAGGACGGAATCGTAAAGATCGAGGTTGGCGAGGCTGTGGGTCACGTTGACCACGAGCCGGTGCTCGTTGCGGCTGAGTTGGTACATCAGTTCGACGATCTCGTGCTCGCTTTTCGGGTCGAGTCCGCTCGTAACCTCGTCGCAGAGAAGCAGGACGGGCTCCGTGACGAGTTCGAGGGCGAGGGAAAGACGCCGGCGCTGACCGCCCGAAAGTACCCGCACGGGACGGTCGCGGATGGCGGAGAGACCCGTCGAGGCGAGAACATTGTCGACGAGTTGGTGAAAGGCTTCACGGCTGGACGTCTTCGCCCGAAGTCTCACCGAGGCCTCCACGTTCTCCTCCACGGTGAGAGCGTCATAGGCGATCGAGAACTGGGGAACGTAACCGATCTCGGACGCTTCGAGGTCACCCTCCTCCGAGAGATTCCGGCCATTCCAGAAAATGCTTCCGGAAGTCTCCTGGTTGATTCCGGCGATGAGTTTCAGGAGCGTCGACTTGCCGCAACCCGAAGGCCCGACAATGGCCATGAAGTGGCCGGTGGGGACGCGTAGGTCGATTTGATCCAGGAGAGCGACCTCGTCGTTCCTCTTTTGGATCGTGAAGCGGATATCTTTGAGTTCGAGCACGGGTAAGTTTTACGGGAAAGGGCGAAGCCGTGCAATCCCCGAAAAGGGGCGGGGGTCGAGGTTTTCCCTTTACCACCCCGCCCACCGTGGAGTTTCTTTGGGGCATGCCAGCCAATCCCCGGAAGAAGCCGAAGCGCTCCTTCAATCCACTTCTCGCCGTTCTCGCCACGGGCGGAGCGCTGCTCGTGGTTCTCGTCGTCGGTCTGCTTTTCGCCAAGTCGATGGTGAATGACTGGCTTCGCGGAGAGGGTTTTCGCGAATGGCTCGCGAGGGAGGCGGCCCGCGTTCTTCGCTCCGAGATCGAACTTTCGCAGCTCGAATGGAAAGGGTCCGAAGTTTACGCCGAGGAGTTCCGGGCGACGGGACACGAGGACGCCGGGTTCGCCGTTCTGGCTCTCGATGGAGTGCGCGCGCGAGCGGGTGGCATCGCGCGGCGGGCCGTGCGGGTGCCCGAAGTCACGGTGAATCGGCTGGACCTTCGGTTTTCTCCGGAACGAAAGGCGGGTTCGGAAGCAGTCGTGCCGAAAGACGGCGATGATGGTGGAACCTCGGCGACTTCGCTACCGGGGTGGCTGAAACGATACCTGCCGGATCGTGTCGAGATCGATGAGATCGCGGTGGCTACGACCCGGGTCTCGGTGGAGAAGGCGGAAGGCGAGGTCTTTCTCCTCAACGGTGCGAGGGCGGTGTTGAAGCCAGATTTCCAAACGGGGTTCTGGAGTATCGACGGGCAGGGGGGCAAAATCCGTCTTCCCGGGCAACCCGAGATCGCCCTCAAGGACCTGGGATTGAGATGGAAGGGGAGCGATCTCTTCATCGACCGGTGCGCCTTGGGAATCTTCAAGGAGGGGCATGTCGACGGCAAGGGGGAGATCGGCTTCGAGGGGCCGGGTCTTTTTGATCTTGAGCTGGAGATCTCGGCGATCGACATCGACGAGTTGGTCAAGGGGGAATGGCGCGACCGGCTTACGGGCACGGTCCATGGCCCCGTGAGAATCACCGGCGCCCCCGGCGCGCTGGTTTACGAAGGAACCCTGAACGTGTCGGATGGACGCATCGAGGCGATGCCCGTTTTGAAACGCATCGCCCAGTATACGAGGTCGGAGCGGTTTGAGAGACTCGTTCTCAACCAGGCCACGGTCGATTTCAAACGAGAAGGGGACCGGCTCGAACTGAGGAATCTCGTGGTCCAGTCGGACGGCCTGGTGAGGGTCGAGGGCGAGGCCGATCTGGTGGGCGAACAGTTGATCGGTTCCTTTCAGGTCGGCGTCACGCCGGGCACGATGAGATGGATCCCGGGCGCTGAAAGGCTGGTTTTCACCGAAGAGCGTGATGGTTTCCTCTGGGCGCCGATGTCGCTTGCGGGAACCCTGGCCGAGCCGAGGGAGGACCTCAGTGCCCGTCTCATCGCCGCCGCCGGTGAAGCCGTGATCTCGGATCTGCCGGCCGGCGTCCTGGACGCCGCCCAGGAATTGCTCAAGCCGGGCGGGGAAAAAAGCGGTAATGGCAATCTCATCGACCAAGGGAAAAAGGCTCTCGAGCTGCTGACGCCCCTTCTCAAAGTCCCCTGAATGTCGGAGCGCAGCGAGGGTCACGGGCGGCCTTTTGCGGCCCATGATACAAGGCTGGCGGGAGCTTGTGAAATTTTTCACAAAATCGTCTTGCGAGTCGCACGGGCGTGCTTAGGATGGGGCTTTCCCCGCGGATGACCCGTCCCCGGGGCCATGGTGTGCTACCCCCGCACACCGATTCAAGATGGTCTCTCTCCAATCCATGGTCTCCTTTGATTCCGTCCTCCCCATGCTTGCGGCCGGGGGGATTGGTGCGCCGACGCTACCTTCGCTGGGCTGGTTCACCAACTCCATCTTTGTGGCCATCGTCGTCACTTCGGCCATCCTTCTCTTCACCCGCATGGCCACCAGGCGGATGGAGTTGATTCCGGGGACCAAGCAGAAC
The DNA here is from genome assembly GCA_020439925.1 of Verrucomicrobiia bacterium. GTDB lineage: Bacteria > Verrucomicrobiota > Verrucomicrobiia > Verrucomicrobiales > DEV007 > Arctic95D-9. Next base: position 6,390 of record JAGRPC010000313.1, read on the forward strand.
CTCGTCGAATACCTCATCGAGTTCCTCTACGGGCAGGTCGAGGGAATCGTCGGCAAGCACGTTGCGCCGAAGGCTTTCCCCTTGCTTGCGACCGTGTTCATTTTCATTCTTGTGTCGAACTGGTTCGGTCTCCTTCCGGGGGTCGGGACGATCGGTTGGGGTGAAAAAGTGGGGCCTTTCCTCGTCGATTCGGAGTTCGTCGATGCCGGCGGGCATCATACCTTCACGCCGCTCCTCCGCCCGGCCACGGCCGACCTGAACATGACTCTTGCGCTGGCGACGGTCTTCATGGTCGTGTGGTTCTACCTTTCCATCAAGGAACTCGGGGTCTGGGGAACGCTGGTTCACATCTTCGGGCCCAAGGGTGGATTGCAGGGGATGTTGAAATACATGCTGATGCCGATCTTCATTTTCGTGGGCATCATCGAGGTGGTTTCCATCGTTTTCCGCCCCATGTCGCTCTCGCTGCGACTTCTCGGAAATATCTTCGCAGGAGAGACGCTCCTTCACACCATGGGCAATCTGGGGGCCACCATCGGTCTTCCGGTCTGGGCTGCGAAAATCTCTTCCGTCATCTTCCCTCTTCCTTTCTATTTCATGGAGATCCTTGTCGGGGCTCTTCAGGCGACCGTTTTCTCGCTGCTCTGTGCGGTGTATATCAAGCTCGCCACCACCCACGAGGAAGGCGACCATCACTGATTTGAACGTTTTCGCCATCGGGACCATGCCGTGAGCGTGGGCGGTGGCGCGCAACACCCTAACCTACCCATCCTGAACATGATCGAAATCGTCACCACCCTTGCTGAAGCTGCTGCCGGTGCTTCCGGAGCCTTCAATGGTAACTTCGCCCTCGGTATCGCCGGTGCCGGCGCCGGTATTGGCCTTGGCCTCATCGGTATGGCTTCCGCCCAGGCCGTCGGACGCAACCCCAGCGCCTTTGGTAACATCCTTACCATCGGCATTATCGGCATGGCGCTCGCCGAGGCGATCGCGATTTACGCCTTCATCATGGCGCTTCAAAGCTGATTTTCACGACGGGTCCGCGGCTCCAACGGGCCGCGGGCCTTACTCGATTTTCCGTCTCTTTCTTCCCCTCTTAATCTTTCACTTCCACGACGATGGCAGGCATCCTTGAAACCTTCGGGCTCGATTGGGCAAAGTTCCTCTCGCAGGTGATCATCGTTCTGATCGTATACGGCATCCTCTCGAAGTATGCCTTCGGTCCCGTGTTGTCGATGCTCGATGCTCGCCGCCGTCGTATCGCGGAGGGAGAAGCCAACCTGGAAACGATCAAGGCCGACCTTGGCAAGGCCGAGGAAAAGGTCCGCGCCATGCTGGAAAAGGCCAATGCCGACGCCGAGCGCCTCATCACCGAGGCTCGTGACAGCGCCGAAGCCGTTCGCGCGCAGAAGACCCAGGAGGCCATCAAGGAAGCCCAGTCCATTCTTGAAAAGGCCCGCGAAGCTTCGCGCCTCGAGCATGAAGCCGCTCTCGGTGAGCTGAAGCGCGACTTCGGTCGCCTCGTCATCGATGCCACCTCCAAGGTGACCGGCAAGGTCCTTGACGACAAGGATCAGAAGCGCATCAACGAAGAAGCGGTGGGGCAGGTTGCCCTTTGATGCCGATCTTTCCCTCTCGCTGAAATCTTCCCATGAAATCCCGGAAAGAGGCCCTGCGCACCGCCAAGAAGATCTTCGCCGCCTCGATGGTCGGCGGTCGCCTTGACGAGGGTGCGGTGAAGAAGGTGGTGGCCAAGCTGGCCTCCTCCCGCCCCCGGGGTTACCAGGAGGTGGCTGACGCCTACTGGCGCCTCGTCCGTCTCGAGCTTGAGCGGAATCGCGCGGTAGTCCAGAGCGCCGTAGCGCTGGACGATGCCACCAAGTCCCGTCTCGATGCCGACCTCAAGAAGAAGTACGGCCCCCAGATCTCTACTGAATTTACCGTCGTTCCCGAATTGCTCGGCGGCATGAAAATCCGCGTCGGAAGCGACGTGTGGGATGGCAGCGTGAAAAACCGCCTCGAACGCCTTTCCGAAAAATTTAACTGACCCAAATTCGACCTCAACGATTCACCTGACGTCACGTCATGAGCAACATCCTCCAGGAACTGGAATCTGAAATCGCCGCCCTCAAGACCTCCGTGTCGAAATCGAACGTGGGCATTGTCCGTGAGATCGGCGACGGCGTCGCCAAGGTCGAGGGCCTCAGCGACGTCATGCTGAATGAGATGATCGAGTTCCCCGGTGGACTCTATGGCCTTGCCTTGAACCTCGAGGAAACCGAAGTGGGTTGTATTCTCCTCGGTGATGGTCTCCACGTGAAGGAGGGCGACGAAGTCAAGTCCACTGGTCGTCTTCTCTCGGTTCCGGTCGGCAAGGAAATGCTGGGCCGCGTCGTCAATGCTCTCGGCCAGGCGGTTGACGGAAAGGGAGAGGTCAAGACGGGTGCCACTTATCCTGTCGAGAAGATCGCCCCCGGCATCATTCCCCGGCAATCGGTGAGCGTTCCGGTCCAGACCGGCATTCTTCCCGTTGACGCGATGATTCCGATCGGTCGCGGTCAGCGCGAGTTGATCATCGGTGACCGCTCCACCGGCAAGACCACCGTCGCGATTGACACCATCATTTCCCAGGCCCGCCAGAACCGCGCCGCCGAAGAAGGGAAGCTCAAGGGCCACAAGCCTCTCTACTGCATCTACGTCGCCGTTGGCCAGAAGCTTGCCAACGTGGCCCGCACCATCGCGACGCTCGAGGCCGAGGGAGCGATGGATTACACCATCGTCGTGGTGGCCTCCGCCTCCGACTCGGCAACCAACCAGTATCTCGCCCCCTACGCCGGTTGTGCCATGGGCGAGTGGTTCATGGACAACGGGATGGATGCCCTCATCGTCTATGACGATCTTTCCAAGCACGCCGTGGCCTACCGCCAGGTCTCGCTGGTCCTCCGCCGCCCCTCCGGTCGTGAAGCCTACCCTGGTGACGTTTTCTATCTTCACAGCCGCCTTCTTGAGCGGGCTGCCCGCCTCAACGAAGCCAATGGCGGTGGGTCGCTGACAGCTCTGCCCATTATCGAGACCCAGGCGGGCGACGTTTCCGCCTACATTCCGACAAACGTGATTTCCATCACCGACGGCCAGATCTACCGCGAGACCGACCTCTTCTACCAGGGGATCCGCCCGGCGATTTCGGTGGGTCTCTCGGTGAGCCGTGTCGGCTCGGCCGCCCAGACCAAGGCGATCAAGAAGG
>JAGRPC010000029.1 GCA_020439925.1 Verrucomicrobiia bacterium
CAAGGCGATCTCGGCGGCGATGAAGGGGGCCGGACTCGATGCCGAGTTTGTCGGCGGGCTCCGTGTCACCTCCGACGAAGCCATGGAACTCGTCGAGCGCACCCTCAGTCGCGAGATCAATCCCGGTCTTGTGAAGGGTATCGAGCAGTTCGGTGGACGCGCCCTCGGTGTGCCCGGTAACGAGGCCTTTATCGGCGAGCGCATTTCCGGTTGGTCCCAGGACGAGGGGCGTGAGGTCAGCCTTGGCCGGGTCGGCCGGGTCACCGGGTTCGACCTTTCCAGGATCCAGGCGGCGATCTCGACGGAGATCGTGCCGGTCGTATCGCCCATTGCTTCCGAAAAAGGCACCCTCCTCAGCCTGAACGTCAACGCCGACCTCGCCGCAAGCGCCCTTGCCGCCGAGTTGAAGGCGACGAAGCTCGTTTATCTCAGCGACGTGCTCGGCCTGATGAAGGATCCGAAAGACGAAAGCACCCTCATCCATTCGATCAAGGCAGACGAGGTCGAGGCACTCATCGCCGACGGAACCATCAGCGGGGGCATGATCCCGAAAGTGCGTTCTTCGGTCGAGGCCCTCCGCGCCGGCGTCGGCAAGGTTCACATGATCGACGGGCGCATCCCGCACTCGCTCCTCCTCGAGATTTTCACCACCGAGGGGATCGGCACCGAAATCGTGAAATGAGCGATCCCGCCTCCAGTTCCGCCTCCGCCTCCGCGGGGGATGTCGCTTCGCTTTCCACCGAGCAGCTGATGCACGACTACGTGCTCGGGAACTACGGACGCTTTCCCATCGCCTTCGAACGTGGCGAAGGCGTCTGGCTCTGGGCGGAAGACGGTCGCCGTTATCTCGACTTTTCCAGCGGCGTCGCGGTGTGCGCCCTGGGGCACAGCCCGAAGGTGATGGTCGATGCGCTGGCGAAGCAGGCCGCCACCCTCATCCATTGTTCGAACCTTTACTGGGTGAGGAAGCAGGCCGAACTCGCCCGATTTGTGGTGGAGACGATCATGGGGCGCGCCGGAAAGGTCTTTTTCTGCAACAGCGGTGCCGAGGCGAACGACGGGCTCATCAAGCTCGCGCGGAAGCGGGCCTGGGAAAAATACGGGGCCGATTCCGGGAAGAATGTCGTCGTCACCTGTCGGCAATCCTTCCACGGACGCACTCTCGGCGGCATCGCCGCGACGGGACAGGAGAAGGTGAAGATCGGCTTCGATCCGCTCCTCCCGGGTTTTCTCCACGTGCCCTTCAACGATCCCGCGACCCTGCGGGAAGCCGTGAACGAAAAAACCGCGGCGATCCTCTTCGAGCCCGTGCAGGGAGAAGGGGGCATCCACGCAGCGACTCCCGAGTTTTTTGCCGAGGCGGCGAAGCTTCGCGACGAGTTCGACCTGCTCCTCATGTTCGACGAGGTCCAGTGCGGCGCGGGTCGGACCGGCGACTGGTGCGGGTGGCGCACCATTCTGGATGGAAGCGGTGTCGAAGTCGAACCGGATGCGGTGAGCTGGGCCAAGGGATTTGCCGGCGGTTTTCCGATGGGTGCCCTCTGGGTTTCCGACGAACACGCCTCCGTGCTGGGTCCCGGAACCCATGGATCGACCTTCGGTGGCACGCCGCTCGCCTGCGCCGTCGCCCTGGCCGTTCTCGGTGAAATCGAAGGGGCCGGAGTCCTTGCGAACGTGAAACGGCAGGAGTCGCGCATCCGAGAGGCAGTCGCCGCCTGGGACTTCCCGGTTCTCGCCGACTTGCGGGGTGTCGGGCTCATGCTGGGTTTTGTCCTCGACGCGGACGCGATGGCCCGGATTCCCGACTTTGTTTCCTCGGGCAAATCGCCCTCCCTTTTTGTCGTAAACGCCTCGCGGGATACGGGGCTTTTGACGGTGCCGGCCGGAGAGACCGTGGTGCGCTGGCTGCCGCCCCTGAATGTGACCGATGCGGAGGTCGACGAGGCCCTCGCCCTCTTCCACGGTGTCCTCTCGACCCTGTCCGGTCGGTGATTGAACCCTCTTGAATCCTGCCATGAAACACCTCCTCGGCATCGAAGCCCTCACCGCCAGCGAAATCACCGCTCTCGTTGAACACGCCGTCGTTCTCAAGGCGGAGCGCTCTCGCGGGACCATCGGTGATGAACTCAAGGGCGAGACCTGGGCGATGATCTTCACGAAGTCCTCGACACGCACCCGCGTCAGCTTCGAGGTGGGGCTCACCGAACTCGGGGCGCGCTCCCTCTTTCTCAACGCCAACGACATCCAACTCGGTCGCGGCGAGCCGATCAAGGACACCGCCCGCGTTCTGGGGCGCATGGTCCACGGGGCCATCATCCGGACTTTCGACCAGCAGGATGTCGTCGACTTCGCTGAATACGGGCAAATCCCGACGATCAACGCCCTCACCGACGAGGAACATCCCTGCCAGATTCTCGCCGACCTGCTCACGATCCGGGAGCGGCTCGGAGGCTGGGAAGAGAAAAAGGTCGCGTTCTTCGGCGACGGTGATTGCAACATGGGCCGCTCATGGGCCTGGGCCGCGAAGCACCTGGGATTCGAATTGGTCATCGCCGCGCCGGCCGCCTTCCAGCCCGATGCCGCCTTTCTCGAACGTCTCGGCGAGGCACCCGTGATCCTGACCGAGGACGTCGAGTTCGCCGCCCACGGCGCCGACGTGCTCTACACCGATACCTGGGTGAGCATGGGGCGCGAGGCGGAGTCCGAGGAACGTCTCCGGATTCTCAAGCCTTTCCAGATTCACGAGGGTCTCGTGAAACTCGCCAATCCCGGTGCGATCGTGCAGCACTGCCTGCCCGCCTACCGCGACAAGGAGATCTGCGGCAGCCTCTTCGAAGAGCGCGCCGAGGAAATCTTCCAGCAGGCCGAGAACCGGCTCCATGCCCAGAAGGCGATCCTCATCGCCCTCGCGAGGGGACGGTGATCGCGCCGGATTTTTTCGTCGCCAAGGTCCTCGAAAACGTGGATGCTCCCGCCATGAAGGAGCGGAGCATACTCTGCGAAAGTCACGCCGAGGAGGTCGCCAATTCCGTGAGCCACGGAGTCGGGGCCTTGCTGTCGGTCGTCGGGCTCGCCGTCATGCTGCGATTCGCCGCGCCTTTGTCGGCCTGGCATGTCATCGGCGTCTCCGTCTTCGGAGGCAGCCTCGTCCTTCTCTACGGGGCTTCGGCGCTCTATCACTACGTGACTTCGCACGGGAAAAAGCGGCTCCTTCAGATCCTCGACCACGCCCTCATCTTTGTGCTGATCGCCGGCAGCTACACGCCCTGGCTTCTCGTGAACCTGCGCGGCCCCTGGGGATGGTCCCTCCTCTCGGTGGTCTGGGGGCTCGCCCTTGGTGGGGTGGTTCTGAAAACGATTCTGCTGCCGCGTTTCGACAAACTGGGCACGGCCCTCTACGTAGCGATGGGCTGGATGGTCTGCGTGGCTTTCAAGCCCCTCCTCGAGACGGTGAATCCCGTGGGCATCGCCTGGCTCGTCGCGGGAGGGCTCTGCTACACGGGTGGCGTCTATTTTTACCTGAAGCGCGGTCTGCGCTACGGGCATTTCATCTGGCACCTCTTCGTGATGGCGGGCAGCCTCTGTCACGTCATCGCGGTGATCTTCGGGGTGCTGGTGAAGGGGTGAGGATGGAAAAGTCCGTCGATCCGGCTCCGTCCCTGTCCATTTCCGCATTTTTCGCGGGCAAGACCGTTCTCCTTACTGGGGCGACAGGATTTCTCGCCAAGGCAATTTTGGAGAAGATCCTTCGCGACCTGCCTGAGGTTGGTCGGGTGATTCTCCTCGTCAGAGGAAAAGGCGGGGAGGATCGTTCCGACGAAGGTGCATGGAGGAGAGCGGAAACCGAGGTTTTCGGGAGCGATCTTTTTGCAAGGCTCCGTCGGGAGATAAGCTGTGATTTTGACCGGTTTGTCAGGGAAAAAGTCGAGTGTCTCGCCGGAGATGTCCGCCATTCCGATCTCGGTCTCGGTGCGGAACGTTACGCGAGTCTCGGAGAGGCAGTCGATCTCGTCATCAACTGCGCCGCCTCGGTGAATTTCAGGGAACGCCTCGACACGGCGGTGGCGATCAACGTACACGGCGTCAAAAACCTCCTCGAATTCGCGAGGACGGCAGGCGCCCTGCTCGTACAGGTCTCAACGGCCTATGTCTGCGGTCAGTGCGACGGGAAAATCGAGGAGACGGTTGTTTCGGGAACTCGGAACGTCGACGAGGAGATCGCGGATTTGCGTGCGATCGTCGAGCGGGTGGAGCGGGTATACCCTGACGAGTCGTCGCGGGTTCGAACTCTGATCAAGGAGGCGGCTCATCTCGCTCGGGCAAGGGGCTCAATCGATATCTACACCTACTCGAAGTACCTCAGCGAGTGCTATCTGGAACGTCACCGGGGTAACGTGCCGGTGGCGATCATCCGCCCCTCCATCATCGAGTCGTCCCTGTCTGAACCCGTGCCAGGATGGATCGAAGGGTTGCGCATGGCGGACCCGATTCTGTTGGAACTTGGGCGCGGCCTTTCGAGCTTTCCCTTTTCGATGGATGCTGTCATCGACGTCGTTCCGCTGGACTTTGTCGTGAAAACAACCATCGCTGCCTGCGCCTGGACCACTTTTCATCCGGACGGAATCAGAGTGTTTCAGATTACTACGGGATCCGTTAACCCTTTGTTACAGAGGGAAATCATTGAGTTCACGCGTTCTTATTTCGGATTTCCGAATGGCGAGGAGAATCCGGCATCGGGTTGGAGAATTCCTCCTCCCGGACGTTTTGCCCGGGAGATCATCCGCAGAGTTCGGTTTCTTCGGTTGATCAAAAACCTTGCTGAACGCATTCC
>JAGRPC010000030.1 GCA_020439925.1 Verrucomicrobiia bacterium
TTTTGAACTGGATCCGTCGTCAACTCATCGATGCGGAGCGCACTCGGCTTTATTCCGAATTGTTCGGTCCGTATGTGGCTCTGGATCCCCGTTTTTCTTCATCCAACGTAGCGAGACTGCTGTCCGAGATCTCCACGAAGGAACGCGAGGCCTTCGGATTTGACTTCGCGAACCTTCGTTGGGAGCATTACCTTCGAGAGGTCCACTTACCCGGTCTGTCGAAAAATGGAAAACGGCGGTTTCACCCGCAGGTTTCGCATAGGGCTTTCACCAGTCGGGCCAACTTTCCAAGCGAACGGGTGCTCATTTCTGGATAGGCTGGCAGGTAGATGACGGCGTTCATCGCGTTACTTGCGATATCCGGGTTTGTCTCAAAGCGCCCCGGCAGCGGATCAACTGCGCCCAAACTCGTGCTGCTTCTGGCAGCGTCGAACCCCGCATTCAAGAGCCTCCGGCACCACTCTTCCGGGGCCGGGCTGACAACGGGGAAAATCCAGAAGCTGTGGTTTGCGGCTTGTCCTCCGAAAGCAAGGCCGGCAGGTATCGCTTCGAGCAGTTCGCGCCCCGAGGAGGTGCGCCTGGCAAGGCGCGATTCGTCGTAGGTTCTCACCCGGTGACTCACGAGGCGCTCGAGAGCGGGGCAGGGACGGCACCGTATCCTGGAAAAAAATTCGCCGCCTTCGAAGCTCCTCGCCGAACCGGTGACAAGGGCATCGTGATCGCAGCCGAGAAGACGAAGGGTCCCGATAAGGAGCGTGTAAGGAGCGGGCGAGAGGAGAGGTTTGAAAAGGCAGAAGGTGAACAGTTTCTTCAGATAGGAGATTCGACTTTGACGGGGCCAGCTCTCGTGGATCTCCGTCATCTTCCGGCGCAGCGAGTCGTCCCTCACGAAGACAACAGCTCCTCCCAGCGCCGTCGCTGTCTTGATCGGGCCGAAGCTGAAGAGGCGGGCATCGCTCCGTTCGTCTCCGTTGAATTCACGTCCCACGAAAGCCTGCGCGCAATCTTCGATCACGATCAGCCCGTGTTCTCCGGCAATTTCGAAGATCGGATCCATCGACATTCGGCTGCCGAAGAGGTGGGCGACGAGGACGGCCCGGGTGTTCGGGCTCAGGGCAGCCCGCAGGGCGGAGGTGCTCACCGAGACGGTTCCAAAATCCAGATCCACAGGAACCGGGACGAGGCCGTGTTTACGCAGGATGTGAGGCATGCCGGGGATGGTCACCGCGGAGACGAGGACCTCGCTGCCTTGCGGCAGATCGAGGGCCGTGAGAAAGAGATCGAATCCGCTGCGAACGGAGAGACAGGTGAGGCTGGTATCGTCGCGGAATCCATCCGGCTTTTCTCCTCCCGGCCGAAAGCACGACAGGATCCCGAAGGCGAGGTCGCGCCAGGCGATGTCGAGGCGTTTGCGGGCGATCATGGTTCCTGGTCCGGAGTCGCGGATGAGGAAGGATCCGGCCAGAAATGATCGAGCGATGACTCCCGACCCGGGATCAGTTTGCCCGGGTTGCAGAGGTCATCGGGGTCGAGCGCTTCCTTCAATCCCTTCAGTGCGCGCACGCCGGTCTCGCCGATGGCCGACTCGATCCAAGGCAGATGTTCGTAGCCGATCGCGTGATGATGGGAAAGGGCTGCCCCCGAGGCGAGAAGGGTCTCGACCGCGGCACGTTTGACGGCAAGGTATTGATTCAGCTCGTTTCCCGGCTCGCGCCTGGCTGCGAAGGTGAAGTAAAGACAGGCGCCCGACGCGTAGGAGTGTGAGAGATGGCATCCGACGTAGCCGGGGAAATCGCCTTCGCGAAGTTGGTCGTGCAGGGTGCGTTTCATCGATTCATAGAGCGGCAGCACCTCGCTCCAAAGGGCGCTTGTCTCGGTGACGTCGACCATGCCACCTCGCTCCATCATCGTATCGCGGAGGTAGGGATAATCGTACTTCCCGGCGAACCAGCGATCTCCCGCTGAGGTGCCAAGATCGACACCTCTGTGCTCGCGCGTCAGGGCGAGGACCCGCTTTCTCTGTTCCGCGATCCGTTTTCGGCTTCCCTCGAACCCGACAATGATGGCACAGGCCTTTTCCATCTGAATGCCCTTGGTGGCCCTGAGCCAGGTCTTGCCGAGTCGTTGCAGGATCGCCTTGCCGGGCGAGGGGCGCGGTTTCATCGCGATGCCGAGTTGGGTCTCTTCGGGACAGGAAAGACGCATCGTTGAAGGCAGGCAGTCCTCTCGCAGGCATCGCCGAATCAGGGCCACGCCCGAGGCAAAATCGGGGACGAGGAGGCTGCGGTATTCGCTTCCCTCGAGCGGATGGATCCGCATCGTCGCCTCCGTGATGATTCCGAGGATCCCCTCGGAACCCACGATGACCTGGTTCAGATCGGGACCGGTCGCGGTTTTTGGCACCCTCGGTGTACGAAGGGTTCCCGTTGGCGAGACCATCGTCAGCGACACGACCATGTCTTCGATCTTACCCCAGCGATCCGACTGCATTCCCGCCGAGCGGGTGGCAAGCCATCCTCCGAGGGTCGAGAATTCGAAGGAATCGGGGAAGTGCCCGAGAGTGTATCCTGCGGCATTCAGATCCGACTCCAGTTCGGGTCCGAGAGCTCCCGCCTCGATCGTCGCGACGAGGGAACTTTCGTCGATTCTCAGGACGCGATTCATGCGGCGGAGGCTCACCGTCGCGACGGTGCTGCGGGTGGTCGGGGTGACCTCGACGCCGCCTACGATGTTCGTGCCTCCGCCAAAGGGAATCAGCTTCACATTCGAGGCCGCCGCTGCCGTGACGATGGTTACGACCTCCTCCTGCGACTCAGGGAACAAGACGAGGTCGGGAGCGCGTTCGACCTTTCCGGCGATGGCGCGGAGGAGGTCCCGATAACTCTTGCCATAGCAATGCAACAATCGCGTGGTCCGGTCGGACGCGATTTGATCATGACGGAGTTGCTTCGTCAGTGCCAAAAGGAAGGTCTCCTCGATCCGCGGTTCCGACAGCGTGATGGAATCGAAGTCTACCGGCGGAGTCGGAGTGGAATCCGCAACACCGGTGACACTTTCGATGAAGGACCAGAGGTTGGGTTTCCCCTCCAGCGAGAATCTCTTCCCGGGATCACCCCAGCCGGCGAACTTCATGGAACCCCCTTCGTTCACGATTCGTGATTCGGCAAGAGATCCGTCACCCGGCGCATCATCGATCGGAGGAGAGCGTTTCGGTCGTCGGCCGATTCGCCCAGTTCGTCGAGAAAAAACGGACGCCCAAAGGTCACGTCGATTGCGGGACGACCCAACCAGGGAAAGCGGGCGAGAAACAATGTTTCGAGTCCCGAGATGGCGACCGGCACGATGGGCGCCCTGCTGCGTTGGGCGATCAGGAGGGCTCCTCCTTTTGCCTGGTGGACTTGTCCCGAGGGGAGAGGAGTTCGACTCCCTTGCGGATAGAGGGCGACAGGATCGCCGCGTTCAAGGATCGCGAGGGCTTGGCGGATGGCTCCGATATCGGCGGTGCCGCGCTCCACTCCGAAAACGTCGAGCGCGCGGAAGACCGTTCCAAGCACGGGCACTCCGAACATGTTGTTCCTCGACATGAAATAGACCTGTCTCGGCACAAAGGTCACCAGGGTGGCTGGATCCCAGTAGCTGATGTGATTGCTCACGAAGATGGCGGGTCCCGTGAGGGGCAGGTTTTCGAGACCTCTGATTCGTCGCTCACGATAGATGAGCGGAGCCAGTGCACGAAAGGCGAGTTGGCAGAGACGGTAGGGCAGGGTCATGCGGGAGCGATCGATCTTCGCCGAAACGGCGGCTCTTTTCCAATGTGGAGTGCGCCGATGGAGCTTCCTTGACTCCTGACGTGGAGGTGGTTCTTGTTGGACGAGTCCATGCGTCCCTGCAGGCGCGGGCTTCCCCGCTCATGTATCCAAGGCTCTTCGGCCATCCTTATCTCAATACCTTTGGTCTCTGCATCGTCATCGGCCTGGTCCTGTGTTTTGTCGTGGGGCGTTATTACGGGCGGGTGAAGTGCGCGCAAGCCGGCTGGGCGGACTTTGTCGAGTTCAATGCCTATGTCGCCATCGCCGTGGGTGGGGGTGTTTCGGTTTTTGCCCAGTCCCTGTTCTTCTACCTGAAGAATCCGGAAGCGGGGTTCCATTTTTCGCCGTCGGCCACCTACATCAGTGGACTGTTCGGAGGCATTGCGAGCTTTCTCGTTGGATACTTCTTCTACGGGAGAAGGAGGTTCGGGCCGCGACTCGTGGAAGTGGCCCCGATCATTCCGGTCTGCATCACCATTGCCCATGCCTTTGGTCGGCTCGGATGTTTCTTCGCGGGCTGTTGTTACGGCAAGGACACACACTCGATTCTCGGAGTGGTCTTTCCCGGTCTTGGGCGACCGGTCTTTCCTACGCAGTTGTTTGAATCGATCTTCCTCTTCCTGCTTTTCGGGGTTCTCGCCTGGCTCGTCTTTAAGAAGAACTTTTACCAGGGGATGTCGGTTTATCTTTTTGCCTACGGCGTTTTCCGCTTCCTCATCGAGTTCATCCGGGGGGACGATCGGGGAGCGTTGCTTGGAGGGCTTTCTCCTTCACAAACCCTTTCGCTGGTCATGATCGTGGCGGCTGTGGTGTTGTGGTTCGTGATGGAGCGCATGGTGCGCGACTACCGTGCCAACGGCGATCTCCAGAACAAGATGGCGATATAGAACTCTCGATCTCCTCCCGCATGAACAAAGAAGGTGCCGACCCTGTCAGTTCGCCCATCGAAGAGGGTGTGATCCGCGCCATTTCCAAGGTCGCCCAAGGGCGGACCGTTCTTCTCGAAAGCACCTTCGAGGATCTGGGCCTGGACTCTCTCGCCATCATCGAAGCCGTTTTTGAGATCGAGGAAACTTTCGATATCCGCGTTCCCGACGAAGAGGCGAAGTCCATCCGGACCGTAAGAGAAGCCATCGAAGGGGTCGAACGCCTCGTTGCCGGAGAGGGGAAGGGGGGATCCTGATCATGTCGGGGAGGGTTCGTGCCTTCGTCACCGGGGTGGGGGTGATCTCCGCGATCGGGTGTGACCGGGAGAGTTTCTGGCATTCCCTCGCCACGGGCAAAACGGGGTTTTCTCCGCTGGATCCGCTGCCTCCCGACCTCGGATTTTCCCACGTCGCCGCGGTTCGGGATTTTGACCCGGAGAAGCGTTTTGAAAGCCGGATGCATCAAACTCTCGACCGGAACGCCCAGTTCGCCTTGGCGGCGGCAGGGGAGGCCATCCGGGATGCGGGGATCGAATTCACTCCTGAGCGAGCCCTGCGGACCGGAGTCATCACCGGGTGTGGCATTGGAGGTTCGGGCACCCTCGATCATTCCTACGAGCGTCTCTATCGACTGGGCAAGACGAGGGCCTCTCCGCTGACGGTGCCGAACATCATGCCCAGCGCCGGGGCCAGCCACATCTCGATGGTTCATGGATTGAAAGGGCCCTCGTTCACTGTGAGCAGCGCCTGCGCTTCCTCCGCGCATGCCATGGGGCTGGGGCTGAACTTGATCCGTTCGGGAGTTCTGGATGTGGCGATCGTGGGAGGGCACGAAGCCCAGCTCAATCCGGGCAGCCTCTATGGATGGGATGCTCTGCGCGTGGTATCCCCAACCGTGTGTCGGCCCTTTTCCGCCGGGCGAGACGGCATGACCCTGGGGGAGGGGGCCGCCGTCCTCGTGATCGAGAGGGAAGACTTGGCCCGGTCGCGGGGAGCGAGGATCTACGCGGAATTCGCCGGATGCGGAATGACGGCCGATGCCGGGCATCTCACGACCCCGTCGGTCGAGGGACCGGTCGGAGCGATGCGGGCAGCCTTGGAGGATGCGGACATGAGCATCGGGGAAGTGGACCACATCAATGCCCATGGCACCGGCACTCCCGGCAATGACCGAACCGAAGCGGAAGCGATTTGCCAGGTCTTCGGTGAGAGGCCGGCGCGGATTCAGGTGGTCTCGACCAAGGCATTTCATGGTCATACCATCGGAGCGGCGGGGGCTGTGGAGGCGGTCGCTTCCGTCCTGGCTCTGGACCGTCAGACCGTCCCAGTCCATCCTGCCGGCTGCGTCCCGGATCCGGAGATCGGACTCGCATTTGTGGACCAAAAACCAGGGAACGAGACGCTCCGCGCCGCTCTTTCCCATTCGTTCGCTTTTGGCGGGCTGAATGCCGTTCTCGCGTTCCGGAGGGCCCCGGGGAAATTCTAACAGGCCCCCAAAAATTGGAGTTGCGAAAATTCCGGTCTGGCGTATCCGGGCACTTTGATTCGAGAGGCGAGATTGGAAAGACGAGGGTCAATTCAGGTAGCTTCTGCAACTATGTAGATGTGCTTCGTTATGAATCCGACTTCCGAATTCCGTCTGGGCTCCTGGTCCCTTCCCTGCTTGCGAAAGCTTCTCGTGACGGTGGTTTGTCCCGTCTTGGTTGCGGCACTTTGCGCGTGTGTGGAAGTGGCTTCGGAAGCCGTGGTTTCCGCCGTCACCGCGACTTCCGCCATCGTGAGCGGGGAGGTCACTGACGACGCCAGCAATGACGATTTGCCTCGAGGTATCCTTTATTCCAAAAAGGCGATCAATCCGAATCCCTTCTTGGGTGGCGCTGGTGTGGATTTCAAGTTGAGTGATGGGACCGGGGAAGGAGTGTTCGAGGTGCTCCTGACGGGATTGGAACCCGATACGGAATACGTGGCTCGTGCTTTCGCCCCCGAGGATGGGAAAGAAACCTCAAAGCCGGTCTATTTCACCACTCTCTCCGGCGAAGGTTTGGATAGTTATCCGCTTACCTTCGACGGCAAGGAAGTCAAGGCCTGCGCGGTGCAGGGTGACGGCAAGGTGATCATCGGCGGCAGTTTCACGAACGTGGAAGGGGAACCCCGGCTGAACCTGGCCCGTCTGCTGCCGGACGGGACCGTGGACCCGACCTTTAATCCCGAGGTGGACCAACCGCACTATGGTGCCTTCATTAATTGTGTGGCCGTGCAGGCGGACGGAAAAATCCTCATCGGAGGTTACTTCGACCACATCGACGGAGAGTTCGTCGGTCCCTGTATCGCCCGCCTGAACGCCGATGGGACGAGGGATTCAACCTTTAGCGCCACCACCGGGTATGGATCGGTCGACTGTCTGGCGATCCAGGGGGACGGCAAGATTCTCGTGGGAGGGATCCTGGCAGACCTCGACGGCGCGACCCGATACCAGTATCTCGGACGCCTGAATCCGAACGGCAGCCTTGATACCACGTTCAATCCGGGTCCCCTGAACAGCACCACTGCGGGTCCGAACCAACCGGTAAGAACCGTCCTCGTGCAGGAAGACGGGAAGATTCTCATCCGTGGCTATTTCTCATCCTACAACGGGACCACGAGATTCCAGCTGGCCAGGCTGAACGCCGACGGGACCCTTGACTCCGGTTTCGATCCCGGGATTGATGCCTACGCCATCGCCTTGCAACCGGACGGAAAGATTCTCGTCAGCAGCTATATCACCACGGAACACCCCGAGGGGTATGGAATCTATCGCCTCCTCCCGGACGGCACGCTTGACCAGGATTTCACCCCTACCAGTGGTACGAGCGTTGGGGTCTTCACCGATTCGGACTCCGAATATATTCTCGTTCAGGCTGACGGGAAAATCGTGATCGGGGGGTTCTTCTCGGAGGTCGATGGCACGTCCATTTCCAAGGTCGCCCGCATCAACGCCGATGGATCGCTCGATACGACCTTCGTTCCCGACTTCGGCGCCCCTTATGTGGCGGGAATGACCCTCGGTTTCGACGGATCCCTCTTCATCTCCACGGAAGAAGGCGCGGTTGCCCAGGATGTCGACCTGCTTGAAATCTTTGAAAACACTCCGGCGACGCAGGCTCTATCCACGCCGGCCGCCGGCACGGTCGAATGGATCCGGGGCGGTGGAGGTCCGGAGGTATCTCTCGTGACCTTTGATGTTTCCACCGACGGGGGAAGCAGTTGGGCTCCCCTCGGCACGGCGGAGCGAATTTCCGGGGGGTGGAGAAAAACGGGCCTGACGCTTCCCGGAGCGGGACTGTTGCGGGCGCGCGGCCGCACGGAGAGTGGTTATTACGGCGGCAGTTCCGGATTGGTGGAACAGATCGAGGACTTCCCGGTTCCGGGTGCGACTCGATTGATCCTCGACCATCCGACCGTGACCGGGGTCACCGGAACGGAGGCGACCCTGGGAGGCGAGATTGTGAACGCGGGCTCGTTGCCGATCCTCGAGAGGGGAGTCGTTCTGGTCGGAGCCGATTCCGACGAGGAACCCACCGTGGGAGGCACCGGGGTTCGGAAAGTGGCGGCCGCCGGGACGAGTGCCGGCGTCTTCTCGGTGGTCGTGGACAACCTGGTACAAGGAACGACCTACTTCTACCGGGCCTACGCGACCAATGCTTCGGGAACCCAATACACGGAGGAGGATTATTTCTTCACCAATGGTCCGCCCGACGTGGACTACGACTACCCCGAGGATTTGATGGATACCTCCGTCACTCTGGGAGGTGAAGTCTATGACGAAGGCGGCAGCTCGGTCACGGAACGGGGCATCATTGTGATGGACGCGTCGGTTCGCGATCAGGAGCGGCTCAGCACCAAGGACACCGCGAACATGAAATTCGTCTCCGGCAGTGGTCTCGGCGAGTTCACCGCGAGTGTCACGGGACTCACTCCCGGCACCGCATACCGCTACGTGGCCTACGCGGTCAATGGATTCGGGACCGCGTATTCCGACTTTGATCTGTTCACCACGACGGGAGCGCCACCCTCCGGTCCCGAAAACGGAGCTCCGGGTGGGGCGGGAGGTGAATTACCACTCTCAGCGGCCCCGGCGGGTGAAGTTGACGGCACTTTTGTTCCGACAGGCATTGACGGGATCGTGCAGGCAATCGCCAGTCTCCCCGGCGGTGGCGCTCTTATTGCGGGCGAGTTTTTATCCGTCGCGGGAACTTCGGTCGGAGGGATCGCCCGGCTTTCCCCGACCGGACAGCTGGATCCGGGATTCTTCGGGTCGACGAACGGAGTCGTCAATAGTATCGCCATCCGGTCGGACGGTCGGATCGTCGTCGGAGGGTTGTTTTCGCGGGCCCGCGGGTCCGAAACGACCGGCATCGCCCTGTTCGAAGAAAACGGAGAAGGGGTCAAAGCGATCGACTTCAGTGCGGGAGCCGGTGCCGACAGTATTGTCTACAGCGTCGCGACCCAACCGGACGGCAAGATCCTCGTTGGCGGCCTTTTCACCTCGTTCGGCGGCACCAGCCACAACCGCATCGTGCGCCTCAACGCCAACGGCTCGGTCGACACGGGATTCAATGTCGGTTCGGGTGCCGATGACGCGGTTTACTGCATCCTCGTTCAGCCCGATGGCAAGATCCTCGTGGCCGGAAATTTCGCGGACTTCAACGGTACGACGGTCAACCGGATCGTGAGACTCGAGGCCAACGGCGCCATCGACGGATCCTTCAATCCGGGTACGGGTCCGAACGACCGGATTGCCGGTCTCGCCCTTGCCGCGGACGGAACGATGCTCGCCTACGGCTACTTCACCCAGTTCGACGGTTCCGCAAAGGGGCGCATCGTGCGGCTCGGTGCAAACGGGACTCCCGACGCTACCTTCAACAGCGGGGGAGCGGGAGCGAACGGAAACGTCTTCACCGCGACGATCCAGGAAGACGGCAAGATCCTCCTCGGCGGGGTTTTCACCGAGTTCAACGAGGTGTCGTTCAACCGTATCGTCCGGCTCGAGTCTACCGGTGCCGTCGACAACACCTTCGACCCGGGGCTCGGGGCTGACGACGAAGTCGACGCCATCGCCCTGCAGGAGGATGGGAACATTCTCATCGGAGGAAACTTCGCTACCTTCGACGGCATTTCTAAACCCTACCTCGTCCGCTTCGGGAACGAAGCGACGACCGAGTCCTTCGCGATCGAAGGCAGGTCCTCCGCGACCTGGCTTCGTGGTGGAAGCGCGCCGCTGGTTCCGGGGGTCGTCTTCGAGGTCTCCTCCGACAGCGGGCAAAGCTGGTCGGAGCTGGGAGAGGGAGAGGCGATCGCCGGCGGATGGCAGATTGATGGCCTGACCCTTCCCCTCAGCGGCCGGGTAAGGGCCGTCGGTGCGACCGCTGGCGGATTCCTCGGGGGAAGCACCGGCTTGGCCGAAGGGGCCGCCGACTTCGATTACACTCCGGAGCGTGACGCCCTCCTCGCCAGCCTCGCCCGTGCCCAGGCTACCGCCGCAAAGATCGCGAAGCAGATCAAGGCAGCCAAGAAGAAGAAGGACAAGGTGAAGGCGAAGAAGCTGACCAAGAGCCTCAAGAAGGTGAATGCCCAAATCGCCGGGATCAAGGCGAGTCTGGTTCCATACCAGTGATAACTGATCTCGGGTATCGTTCGGGCGTCGTTCAGATGTCCCCTTTCCGGACTATGAGCAGAGAAGGTGTGGAAAGTCGGATGCTACGTCCGGGTTATGGAGTTTTTAAGGAGAATCGGGATTCTCCAGGGCGGTTTGTGGAGGGAGATTCTTCGATCGCGTTGTGTTTTGTTGTCGGAAAATGGTGGCGACAAAAAAATGTTGTCGAAGGCCCTCGGATTTGCTAAATGCCGAATCGTTTTTCAATTCTTTTACCAAACGAGAATCAGAAAGGTGGAGTTTAGAATACTACAAATACCTTATCCATGAAAATGCGGCGTATTCACTTATCGCGTCTGTTTCTCGGTTTTGTGATGTCACCTGTAATGGTGGCATTTTTTTGCGCCTGCGAGAATCCGCCGGGAATGTTGGATGATCCTACGGTAGACAACATTCGAGCGACCGTTGCCCTTCTCGGAGGTACGGTGGATTATGAAGGAGATGCCTCACTAGAGAAGCGCGGAATTGTCATTTCGAGGGTGAAGGATGAGGACACACCCGAACACGGTAGAGACGGCGTTCGTGTCGTTGTCGCCGATGGAACGGATGAGGGAGTGTTTACAGTCGAGGTGGGTGATCTGGTCCCGGGTGCGGAATATGCGTTTCGTGCGTTTGCGGAAAGCTACTACGGAATTGGGTACTCGGAGATTCTCAACTTCACGACCCTTGCTCTGGAGGTTTCTTCGCCGACGGTCAGCAACCTAACCGACACCACCGCCACCTTGGGTGGTGAGGTAATTACCGATGTGCCTGGAATGGTAAGCGAGAGAGGCGTGGTCTTTTCGGAGATTGCCGATAACGACGATCCGATAATCGGCGGTGCAGGGGTCACAAAAATTGCCGCTGCAACAGCCGGTGCCGGAGTGTTCAGTGTCGACATAACAGGGCTCATGACGGGAGGCGACTACGCTTTCAAGGCCTATGCGAGCATCGACGGGGATACAGTCTATTCGGAAACGGCCTTCTTTCCGGAAACCGTGGAGAATCTCTTTGACGTGACCGGGGATTTTGTTTCTGCGATGGCCAACCTTCCAGACGGAAGGATGATCGTGGGCGGAAAGTTTGAGCAGGTGGATGGGGAGGATCTCGATTGTATTCTCATGTTGGACAATGTAGGAGATCTGGATTTCACCTACACTGCAGGAGTAACCGGGTTCGACGAGAACTATCCGGAGTGGATCCAGGCGCTCGGGGTTCAGAACGATGGTAAAGTGTTAATCGGAGGAGTTTACAACCGGATCAATGGGGTCTACACGCATGCGAACCTGGGAAGGCTCAATGCGGATGGGTCCGAGGATTCGTCGTTTCTGGGACGGGTGGGTGCTGGCAACATCGAATGTCTTGGTATTCAGCCCGACGGCAAGATTCTTGTGGGCGGGTATCTGATCACCTTGAACGAAAACGAGAGACATTATTACTTTGGTCGACTTCTGGCGGATGGCGGCCTCGATACCACGTTTAATCCGGGGCCTTCTGTTTATTCTCCAAATGCGGGTCCGAACGGGTCAATTCGGTCCATGCAACTGCAGGAGGACGGAAAGATTCTCGTCGCCGGGTTCTTCAACGAGTTTGCGGGGGAGGCGCGCCCCGGCCTTGCCCGTTTGAATGCCGACGGAACTCTCGACATGGGGTTTGATCCTTCCGCGACGGTTATTTCGGCGGATTGCTTTCTTCTTCAGCCTGACGGAAAGATTCTTGTCGGCGGTTTCATCGTGGGTGGATACCCTGGCGTGATCCGACTCAACAGTGACGCCTCACTCGATACTGGATTCGCTGCTGCGGAATTGCCCGAAAACGTTGTGGTTACCGACGGGGCGACTCCGACCACCTTGTTGCTCCAAGCGGATGGCAAGATTCTTGTCGGTGGAGTTTTCGACGATATCTCGGGAGTTGCCAGAGATCACCTCGGCAGACTCAATCCCGATGGTTCTCTCGATAGTGGTTTTGATCCGTTTGTCGGTTTCAAGGTCGCAGGTATCGGGTTGCGTGACGATGGCACTATCGTGGCCGGAGGAGTTGATTATCAATCTTCTGGACCGGTTCCCCTGCTTACAATCATTCCCAACGACGCGTCGTCCAGTGTATTGGTCGCCACGAGTATGTCGCGTCTCGAATGGACGAGAGGGGGAAGTGCTCCTGAGGTATCGGAGGTGGTATTTGAAATGTCCACGAATGGCGGTGCCAATTGGGTGTCTCTCGGGAGTGGAGTAAGAATTGCCGGCGGGTGGGAAAAGACCGGCCTGTCGCTACCTGGAGGGGCAGAATTTCGCGCTCGCGGGCGGACCGTCGCAGGTCAATATGGAGGATGCACCGGACTGGTGGAGGAGTCAACCTTGGGAGGCGGTGGAGGGGGAGGAGTCAAACCCACCGTGACCATGAGAACGGAGTCAGGTATTGAAGGGCGTGTGGCCACTCTCGGAGCTAGTGTGGAAAGTGAGGGAAGTTCCGGGATACTAGAGCGTGGGGTGGTCGTTTCTCGAACCTTGGACAATGAGGATCCTCGTGTAGCTGGTTTTGGCGTGATGCGATTCGTTACCACGGGCACCACTGGTGCGTTCACTCTGCCAATTGCCGGTCTTACTCAGGGAACCAACTACTCCTATCGGGGGTATGCCACCAACTCCGATGGGACTGGGTACACGACGGTTGGGGAATTCAAAACCCACACAGCTCCCACTCTCGGAAGGAACGTTGAAAGTAGCGTCGGGAGCGATAATGCGACAGTCGTGGGCAGCGTCCTGAATGATGGGGGCTCAACGATTACCGAACATGGAGCCTACTTTTTGCCGGTATCGGCGGACACCGAAAGACTGTTGTTGAAAAACGACGGCATGAAGGTCTCCATGACTGGGACATTTGGTGAAGGTAGCTTTTTTGCAAATCTTGTAGGCCTAGCTCCGGGTACAGAGTATATCTATATCACTTATGCGTCGAATGCCGAGGGAACAGGGTATTCTTCTCCACCAAAAGTGTTCACCACCAATGGTGGAGCGCCATCCATATCGGAATCACTCTCCGAAAGTGGAGATCCATCAACCTCCGTTCTATTTGGTGCTGGCAACGGGATAGGTCCTTCAGCCTCTCCGGAATCCGGATTTCAGCCCGAAATTGACCAAGGGGGTCTGGTTCAGGTGCTTGCAGAGCAAGCCGATGGTCGGATCATCGTAGCTGGAGACTATTTGATCTCTGGTCCAAATCCCAGGAATGGCCTCGGCCGTTTGAATTCAGATGGCAGCGTCGATACGACCTTCCGAGCCAACACGGATGGAACGATCTATAGCGTGGTCGTTCAGGGCGATGGGAAAATTCTCATCGCAGGCCTGTTCAGTCGTGTCAATGGAACCACTCGAAACGGAATCGCCCGTCTCAATTTCGATGGGAGCGTCGAATCCTCGTCAACCTTTGATGTCGGAAGTGGCGCCGATAATATAGTTTACGCAATTGCCGTCCAGCCTGATGGTAAGATCTTGCTCGGCGGTCTTTTTGGTTCAGTGGGAGGAAGTGTCAGGAATCGGATCGCCCGTCTCGAGGCTGATGGAGGCATTGACGAGAGTTTTGATCCCGGCACGGGGCCGGATGACGCCATTTACTCCCTTTGTTTGCAGCCTGACGGAAGGGTTCTCATCGGGGGTGCCTTCGAGAGTTATGCGGCAACCAGTAGGGCGCGGGTTGCCCGTCTTGAACCGAATGGAACGCTGGATTCCACTTTCAATCCCGGTAGCGGATTTGATGATCGTGTTGTCAGCCTTGCCATGCAGGCCGATGGGAAAGTTCTCGCTGCGGGATTTTTCACCCAACTCGACGGGTTGTCACGAAATCGTATTGCCCGGATGGGCGTTGATGGGGCGATTGACGGGTCTTTCACTCCGGGAAGCGGGGCGGACGGAAGGATATATACGATCGTCATGCAGGCTGATGGGAGAATTCTGGTGGGCGGTGTTTTTCAAAGCTTCAACGGAACAGCGAGGAATCGGATCGCAAGGCTGAACGGCAATGGTTCACTTGATTCTTCGTTTGATCCGGGGAGTGGTGCGAATGATGAAGTCGATGCGGTAGCCTTGCAGGAGGATGGGAGAATTCTGGTGGGTGGTGCCTTTTCCTCATTTGATGGTCTTTCGCAGAATGGCCTCGTTCGTCTGGACAACGATGTCGCCACCGCAGTTCTATCGGTCGTAAACGGAAGAGAACTTTTGTGGACACGGGGAGGTTCTTCTCCCGAATTGTCGGGAGCTCGTTTCGAGCTTTCCACAGACGGGGGATTGAATTGGCTGGATCTGGGAGTCGGGAATCGGGTAGTCGGGGGCTGGTCCCTTTCCGGTCAGGATCTTCCTGTCTCCGCGGCAGTTCGCTCTCTTGGAGTGACATCCGGCGGTTTCCTCGGTGGAAGTATTGGTCTCGTCGAGGACTCAAACTCCTACGATCACACTTCAACGATTGCTGCCTTGCAGGCTCAGTTGAACGCCTCGCGCGCGGCTGAAGCCAAGCTCGCAAAGCAGATCAAGTCGGCGAAGAAGAAAAAGAAGAAGGCTTTGGCAAAAAGTCTCGCGAAGAAACTGAAGGCAGCGATTGCCAAGTCAAAACGTCTGATGCAGGAACTTTCGTTTTACCCTTAGTGTGGGTGACCTTCCTCACCCCTCCAGTCCACGCAGACCCGCCGCCGTGCTGCTGCCGAAGGAATCGATCTCCACACCCATGCGTTGGGCGAGAGGAACAAAAAGATTCGCGAGCGGGGTGTTGTCTTTCTCATCGTGGGCGATGTAGCCCTGGTGCTTGAAACCTCCGCCTGCGATGAGGATGGGGAGATTCCGCCAGTCGTGGCTGCTGGCGTTGCCGAGATTCGAGCCGAAGAGCACCGCGGTGTGATCGAGAAGGGATTGCCCGTTCTCCGAGACGGACTTGAGCTTGGTGAGGAACTCGGAGAGCACCGCGAACTCGGCCTCCTCGATGATCTTGAGCTCGTCGATCTTGGCGGGGTCCTTGCCGTGGTGGGAGAGGTTGTGCCAGTCGTTCTTCACGCCGGGAATGACAGGCACGGCGTTCATGCCGGAGAGCTGGAAGGTGATGGTGCGGGTCGAGTCCGTCTGCAGGGCGAGAACGATCATATCGTTCATGAGCCGCTGCTTGGCGATGGCGTCGTTTTTGTCCTGCACGTCCTTGGGCAGTTCGGCCGCCACCTGCGGTTTGGGTTTCTGCACCCAGCCTTCGGATTCCTGGAGGCGCACCTCGAGGTCACGGACGGAGGCGAGGTATTCCTCGAGCTTTTCTCGGTCGCGGGCGCCGAGATCGCGCTCGAGGTTCTTGGCCTCGCCGAGGACGGTGTCGAGGATGCTGCGTCCGCGTTGGAAACTCTGCATCTCCGCGGCGACCTCCTGTTCGGTGCCCTGGATGAAGAGCGACTTGAAGAGCTTCGCGGGAGAAGTCTCGCCAGGGATCTCGACGCCGCTGGCGGTCCAGGACATGGAGCGTCCGCTCGTCGAAAGGGCGAGGAAGGGATAACGGGTCTCGCTGCCGATGGCATTGGCGATGACCTGGTCGAGGGAAATGCGGTTCTTGAATCCGGCCAGCCCCGGTCGTCTCGCCGAGGTGAGCCAGGTCATTTCCGAGGCGTGCCCGTTGTTGCCCTGCTGTTCGGGGTGGGAGAGGCCGGAGAAAAGAGTGAAGTCGCGCCGGTGATCGCCGAGTTTCGCAAGGTAGGGGGTCAGGTCGTATTCCTGACCCTCTTGGGTGGGAAAGAGATGGGGTCCGTGAAAGCCGAGCGTCGCGCACATCGCCACGAAACGTTTCGGGGAGGTGGTCGAGGCGGCCCGCGAGAAGGCGGGGGTCATGGCCTCGAGGAAGGGCAGGCCGAAGAGCGCTCCGCCCGCACCGCGTAGAAAATGGCGGCGGCTGAGAGCGGGTCGGAGGGAGAGGTGGGGGGCGTTCATGGAAAGATGTCTCTTACTCTTACTTCCTACTCTTACTCTTACTTCCTACTCCTACTCTGTGCGAGCCGTGGTCCTTTCGGTTTTGAGTATGAGAAGGAGATAGGAGTATGAGTAGGAGATGAAAGCGGAAACAGCGGCTCGTCGCTTGCGAAAAAGGCGATGAGATTTCTCAGGCTCATTTGTTCCGGAAGATTTCCGAGGAAACGGCGAGAAGGACCAGGTCGCGGAGGCCGTAGCCGGTTTCTCCGGACTTGGCCACGATCTGGTTGATTTCGGGACGGTCGGAAAAGCCCATCTCGCGGCCGGTGGCAAAGGTGAGCAGCTTGGTCACAAAGGCCTTTGCGAGGAGGGGCTGATCCTGGGCGACAAGGTCGCGGAATTCGACATAGCCGGCAAAATCGCGTCCGTCCTGTAACTGCCCGCTCGCGTCGACCGGAGGTCCGATGCGCCACTGGATGCGTCTCGACCCGGCGTGAAGCTGGGCAGGCTTTTCCCCCTCGCCGAGACTGCGGAAATGATCGCGCCAGCCTCCGATGGGATCGAAGCTTTCCAGGGCAAAGCCGGGAGGGTCGATCATCTCGTGGCAGGCCTGGCAGCTCTCGGAATTGCGGTGTTTGGCGAGGATTTCGCGCAGGGTGGTCGCGCCGCGGATGTCGGGCTCGACGCCGGGGATTCCGGGTGGCGGCGGAGCGGGATGTTTCCCGAGGATTCGTTCATTGATCCAGACTCCTCTGAGAACCGGGGAGGTGTTGGTGCCGTTGGCGGAGACCTTGAGGACGCTCGCCTGGGTCATGAAGCCCCCACGAACGGAATCGGCGGAGAGGGAAACCCGGGTGACCGTGGGCGAGTCCACGCCGGGGATGCCGTAATGTTCGGCAAGGCGTCGGTTGAGCATCGCAAAATCCGACTTCACGAGATGGGAGCAGTCGAGGTTCTCCTTGAGGAGCTCGCGGAAGTAGGTGCGGCTCTCGGCCAGCATGGAGTCCTGCAGGTAGCGGTCGAATTCGGGAAAGAGCTGCTCGTCCGGATTGGTGAACTCGATGTTGCGCAGGTCGAGCCAGGAATCGGTGAAGTCGACGATGAAACGTTCCGAGGATGGCGAGTCGAGAAGGCGATTCGCCTCCGTCCTGAGCGCCGTAGGATCGGTCGAGAGCGCTCCCGAGGAGGCTTTGGCGAGAAGGGCGGAGTCGGGAAGGCTGCGGTTGAGAAAGTAGGAGAGTCTCGCGGCGAGGGCATGGTCGCCGAGCTTGCCGGCGGGCTCGCGGAGATAGAGAAAATCGGGCGAACAGAGCATCGCAGTCAGAGCGGTGCGAAGCGAGGTTTCGAAGTCCGCTCCCTTGTTGAGTTCCCCCTGGAAGAGGATGAGGTAAGGCGCGACGTCCTCGTCACTGGCGGGACGCCGGAAGGCGGCTGAAGCAAATCGCTTCAGGACGGGAATGACGTCGTTGGCCGGATTCTCCGAGACGATTTCAAATCTCGGGACGTAGTAGCGTTTCTGCTTGTCCGCTGGGTTGCGGGGTTCGATCTCGCGGCGGTCGAGTCCGTCGAAAACAAGGTGGTGTCCCCGCGAGGGAAACTCCTCCGGGATCGGTCCCTCGATCTCGACGGAGGAGATGGCGAGCCCGGGACCCTCGTAGTTGGCGATCCCGTTTTTCTTGATGAGGTAATCGGGATCGTGCAGGCCCTGCGGGGTGATTTCGACCATGTAACCCTTGTCCATCCAGGTCGTCAGCTCGACGGTCTGCGGACTGCCGGGCTGGAAGGAAAAATAACCGTAGGTGGGGCGTCCCGCGGCGCGGGCGAAGGTGGTGCCGCCGACCGAGAAGACGACGGGCTTGTCGCTTTGATAGGCATACCCCGTGACACGGATGCGGTGCCGCCCGGACTCCTTCGCGTTGGCCTCGCGCAGCATGCCGGTGGGATAACCGAGTTCGCGAAAGAACACGATGGCCCCGTCGCCGGCGCGATGCCAGGCATCCCCCACGAATTTTTCGGCCCCCTGTGTCTCGGCATAGGTCGCGGTGTTTTTTGTGGCCTCGCGAGGAGAGGTGGTTCTGGCGATGGCGAGGTCTAGCGCCGTGGTGGCGAGATCGAGGTAGAGGCGCAGTTGTGAGGCCGAGATGCCGAGGGCTTCCCCGATGTTGTCGAACTCGCCGGCCCGTCCATCCTCGGGCAGGAGCGAAACCGCGTCGAGGCGGATGCCAAGGAGGTCGTTTAGGGTGTTCTCGTATTCGCGACGGTTGAGGCGTCGCAGGACGGTGCCTTTCTGGGCTTCGTGAGCCTGGCTCAGCACGGGGGAAAGCTTTTCCCGGAAATGCTGTTTCTCTCCCTCGCCCGGCCGGGGCTTGTCCGACGGCGGCATTTCGCCCTGGGCGACCCGATCGTAGAGGCGGATCCACTTCGCGAGGGTGGCCTGATCGGAGAGGTCGGTTGGGAGGGCGTCGAGATCGAGACCGCCCTTCTTCAGGCTCTCGTCGTGGCATTCGTAGCAGTGGCGCTCGAAAAACGGGACGAGCGCCCCGGTGAAGTCTGCGGCGGCGCCGGAGATCCCGGACAGGAGGACAAGACAGAGGAGGGAGAAGGCAGTGCGCACGGGCAGAGGCGAAGGGTTTGTCTGATATAACGCGAGGGTGGCAAAATCTTGACGGAATTTCGAACTTTTTTCTCCCGTCTTGAGGGGAGGACGGGGAGGCGAAACGCTTTTGACGGGAGACGCTTTTTCGCTCCATTGCGGGTCATGAGTGAAGCGCAAGCGTCGAGAGTGGCCCTCGTGACCGGGGCAAGCAAGGGAGTGGGTCGTGGTATCGCCTACGGTTTTGCGGATGCGGGCTGGGACGTCGCGGTGAACTACCACAGCGATCTCGCCGGTGCGGAAGAAACGAAAGCGGTGATCGAGGGGAAAGGGCGCCGCTGCCATATCGTTCCGGGCGATGTCGGGAAAAAGGACGATGTGGATGCCATGTTTGCCGCAGTGGTGGAGGCGTTCGGGCATTTCGACTGCCTCGTCAACAATGCCGGACGTCAGACCTGGGCCTCGCTCCTCGACCTCAGCGAAGCGGACTGGGACAAGACGATCAAGACGAACCTGAAAGGCAGCTTTCTCTGCACCCAGGCGGCGGCCCGTATCCTGAAGGATCAGGGGCGTGCCGGCTCCATCATCAATATCGGATCGGGGGCGAACAAGCAGCCGTTCATGAACCTCGTCGACTATTGCGCCTCCAAGGGAGGGCTGGAACAACTCACCCGGGTCAGCGCCTGCGAACTTGGCCAGTATGGCATCCGCGTGAACTGCGTGGCTCCCGGAGCGATCGAGATCGAGCGGACGAAGGAGGAATCGGACGACTACTCCGGGACCTGGTCACCCCTAACCCCGATGGGGCGGATCGGGTATCCGGTCGATATCGCGCGTTCCGTCGTGTTCCTCGCGAGCGACCAGGCTGATTTCGTCACGGGCCAGACGCTTTACGTGGATGGCGGGCTCTGGACGAAGACACACTGGCCCTACTAGCTGGTTGGCTTTTCGCATTTCGCTGGGTTTTATCAATAAGCGACCTGGAAGAGGTTGCTGTAGGCGTCGGTCCAGAGAATGGGCCTCGTTTCCTCGCGATCCCACTCGGTCGGGAACCCGTCGTTTTCCAGGTTGGCGAGGAAAGCCTCGTTCTTCGTGATGAGGACCCAGTCGGAATAGTAGGCGTGGTAGTCGGTGATGTCGGGACTGTGATCGGCCCTCACGGCCTTGCGGCCGAAACGTTCCGCGAGGTTGCGGACGGGGTCGGCGAGGTCGAGGTGGAGGTTGGTGATGTGCACGGCGAGGACGCCGTCGGGCTTGAGATGCTGGAAATAGAGCGCGAAGGCTTCCTCGGTGAGGAGGTGAATGGGGATGGAGTCCCCGCTGAAGGCATCGACGAAAAGCGCATCGAACTGTTGCGACTCACCGGCGGCAAGTTCCCGCTCCATCGAGATGCGGGCGTCTCCGAGAACGACCCGTTCCTCTCCCTGGCAGTCAGCCAGATAGGTGAACTGGGACCGGGCCAGTTCCTCCACCTGCGGGTTGATCTCGTAGAAGCGGAAACGGTCCCCTTTCTCCGCATAGGTCGCGATGGTGCCCACGCCGAGGCCCACGACGCCGATGTGGATGGGGCGGGGAGGGAGCTCGTTCCTCGCAGGCAGGCAGGAAAAGACGGCACCGACGCCGCTTTCGAGGCTGTAGTAGGTGGTTGCCAGCTGACGGTAGGCATCGTCGAGATACTGTCGTCCATGGCTGATGCGGCCATGATGCAGGGCCCGGTAGATATCTTCGGTTCCGCCGTTCACCTCCTCGACTTTGAGGACCCCGTAGAAGCTTCGTTTCGCCGCGATCGTATGTGAGCGGCTTTCGTCGATGTGGGCCTTCAGATAGACTCCCATCGCGACGAGGCCGGCCATCCAGGCGATGCACACGGGAATGAAGACGGCCGGATGCATTGCCTTCCGCGAGCGGACGATCTGGATCGTGACGAGGGCGGCGAGAAGGGAGAAGGTGAGATGCAGCTCCCAGTAGCCGTTGAAAAGGTGGGGCGCTCCGAGGCTGACAAAGACGCCGCCGATGGCGCCGCCGAGCGAGATGGAAAGGTAGAATCCGGTGAGATGACGCACCGGAGGTTTGGTCCGGACGATCTCGCCGTGACAAACGAGACAGGCAAAAAAGATCGTCGCGCAGTAGATCGAGATCTGCGAAACGAGCGGCCATTCGGTCGACGCGTACTGGCGGTTCATGAGCCAGATCGTCATGCCCATGGCGGCTGCGGCGAGGGGGATAGCAAGGGTGCGCCGGTACCAGCGCTCATGGTCGAAGGCGATGATGAAGGTGAGGAGGTAAAGCGAGAGCGGCACCACCCAGAGGAAGGGAATCACGGCCACGTCCTGGCACATCTGGCTGGTCAGGGAGAGAAGCAGCATCGAACCGCAGGCACTGAAGGCGATCCAGAGAATCACGTGAAAAACGGGCACCGCTCCGTTTTCAGCGACCCGTTCCTCGTGATGGGAAAGAGTGGTGGTGCGACGGAGAAAGGCGAGCCCGGTCGCGATGGCGAGAATGGCGTAAAGGACAAACGCGCCCGACCAGATCCGTGTCTGGCGGTTCACATCGAGCAGCGGTTCGAAGAGGAAGGGGTAGGTGAGGAGCCCG
Organism: Verrucomicrobiia bacterium; assembly: GCA_020439925.1. Taxonomy (GTDB): domain Bacteria; phylum Verrucomicrobiota; class Verrucomicrobiia; order Verrucomicrobiales; family DEV007; genus Arctic95D-9. Next base: position 21,519 of record JAGRPC010000030.1, read on the forward strand.
AGGAGGCTTCCGAGATTGGAAACCGAATAGAGTCGGTAGGGCGATCGACCCGGGTGGGCTTCGGCGAACCAGTGCTGCAGGAGGGGACCCGATGCGGAGAGGAGCAGATAAGGCAAGCCCACCGTGCTCGCAAGGAGACCCACGATTCCCATCGTCGGGCTGGATCCGGTGCCGTCGGGTTTCCACGAAGGATCCGGGGTGATGGGCAGGACAAAAAAAGCGAGACCGAGAAGGGCAAAATGGATCCCGGCTTGGACCTTCCGCTTTTCCCGTAGCCAGCTGACCAGTCCGTGGGCATAGGCATAACCTCCGAGGAGACCGACCTGAAAGAAGAGCAGGCAGACGGTCCAGACGCCGGGGCTGCCCCCGTACCAGGGGAGGATGTAGCGGGCGATGAGGGGCTGCACCTGGAAGAGGAGAAAGGCGCTCAGAAAGATGGCGGCGACAAAGAGAGGCATGGGGGAAGAACCAGAAAGGTGAGGGGAAGTTGCGACAGTCTTTTGCGTGACCGGACCTCAGGGAGCGACGCCGAAGCGGAATTCGGTGGCCTGGTAGTAAGACTCGCCCGGGCGCAGGAGGCTGGTGGGGAATTCGGGCCGGTTCGGTGTGTCGGGGTAATACTGGGTTTCGAAACAGATTCCGCCCCAGCGCGGAAACGGTTCACCCTTGAAGGAATTCGCGGTGAAGATCTGCACGCCCGGCATGGTCGTGGAAACGGCGAGGGTTCTTCCCGAGACCGGGTCGCCCAGGGTTGCGAAAGGGATCGGAGCGGTTGCCGGGATGGCTGGATCCCTTCTGATCTCGAAACAATGATCGTATCCGCCGCCTTCCACGGCTTCGAGGTCCTTCCCAACCGCTTTGGCCGTGCGGAAATCAAAGGGCGTGGCCGCGACCTCGAGGAATGCACCGGTGGGCACCTTGCGCGCGTCGATGGCGAGCATGCGGTCACATTTCATTTCGAGAACATGACTGCGGACGTCACCGGATCCGGCGAGGTTGAAGTAGACGTGGTTGGTCAGGTTGAGGTGGGTGGGTGCGTCGGTGCGGCCGCTGTATTCCAGGCGGAGAACGTTGTCGTCGGTGAGGGTGTAGGTCACGGAGAGGATGACATTCCCGGGATAGCCCTCGTGACCGTCGGGGCTGGAGAGGGAAAAGACCACCTTCGCCTCGCCGGCATCCGCTCCCGCCTCGCCTTTCCAGAGCTGGCGGTGGAATCCGGTTTTGCCTCCGTGGATGTGGACGCCGTCCCCTCCGATGCTTTCGAGTTCGTATCGCTTCCCGTCGATCTCGAATCCGCCATCGCCGATGCGGTTGGCAAAGCGCCCGATCACCGAACCAAAGACGCCACCGGCGAGTGCCTCATCGAGGGAACGATACGAGAGGGTTACCGGGCCGACCCGACCCTCCCGATCGGCGGTTTCCACGGAGACGAGCAGGGTGCCGTACTCGGCGAGGACGATGCGGGTGTTTAGTGAATTCGTCAGGGTGAATCGTTTCACCGGGCGCCCGTCGGGCAGATGTCCCCAGAGGTCCTCGGAAACATTCCCGGCCTCGGCCTTGTGGATGAAGGATAGGAGGGAAACGCCGACCAAGATGAGGGTTGCGAAGGCCCGGAATTGCATGAGTTTAGGCATATGTCGATGCTGACCTTTTCGTTTCCCCGCGTCAATCCGGCACTCTTCCTCTCCGCCCTGCTCCTCAATGACGGAGCTTTTTTCCTCTCCGAGGCAGCTGACTGGCCAAGGTATCGCGGTCCCGCTCTCGATGGGATCTCCACTGAGGGTGGATTGCGCACTTCGGGCGAGGCGAAGGTGCTCTGGGAGACGACGGTCGGACTGGGCTACAGCGCTCCGGTGATTGCAGGTGACAAGGTGATCGTGAGCGGGCACGATGGCGCCGAGCAGGACACGCTCTATTGTTTTGATGCCAAAAGCGGAAAGGAAAAGTGGAAGTTCTCCTATCCCCAGCCACTCGGTGACCTCTATTTTCAGGGCGGCACCACCGGAACCGCTGCGATCGACGGCGACCGGGTCTACCACCTCGCCCGTGAAGGAGAGGTTTTCTGCCTGAATCTGGAAACCGGTCAGGTGGTGTGGAAAAAACATCTCAACCAGGATTTTGGTTACACCAAGCCGACCTGGGGATTCACGGGGGCGCCGCTGATCTGGGACTCCTGGCTGTTCCTCAACGCGGGAGACTCGGGCATCAACCTGAAAAAGTCGGACGGATCGGTGATCTGGAAGTCTCCCGATGAGGAGGCCGGATACTCCATGCCTCATCCGGTCAGTCGGGACGGCTGGCGTGTCGTTATCTTCTCGAACAAGCGATCCTACGTCTGCGTGGACGCCAGCAACGGAACAGAAGTCTGGCGGCACAAGTGGATGACCCGATACGGAGTGAACGCGGCGGATCCGATCGTCGTGGATGACACGATCTTCATCTCGAGCGGATACGGCAAGGGCGCTACCCTCGTCAAATGGCCCGAGCAGGGCGAACCCGACAAGATCTGGCAGAACCGCGAGATGCAGACCCAGATGAACGCTCCCGTGCTCATCGATGGACATCTTTACGGAATTTCCGGAAATGAAGGTCAGGACGGCACCAGCCTTCGTTGTCTCGAACTCGCTTCCGGTGAAGTGAAATGGTCGGATACGGGTGTCGGACACGGGGCCGTCATGGCCGTGCAGGGGCAGCTCCTGGTGATCACCGAGTCCGGGGAATTGCAGGTAGCCCCGGCCACTCCAACCGAATACAAGCCGACCTTCCGGCAGAAGGTGATCGAACCCAAGGTCTGGACGGTCCCGGTCTTTGCGAATGGCCGGGTGTATTGCCGGAATGCTTCCGGAAAATTTGTCGCCCTCGACATGAAAGCGAAATAGGGATGACCCCCGCGGGCGGTTTCCCCCTCGCGATTCGCGGGCCGCCCGGAATTTTCCGGGTGAATTCTAACAAGGGGGCTTCCGGAGCGTCCCATTAAGAGATGAGATCGTTCCTTACCCTCCTGTTTCTCCTCATTGCCGGTTCTTCCGCTCCGTC
>JAGRPC010000314.1 GCA_020439925.1 Verrucomicrobiia bacterium
GGCCTGACCACTCCCGAGATCGCGGGGATCCTGCAGAAATGCCGCCAGCCCTTCAACACCAATTCGATCGCCCAGGCCGGCGCGGTCGCCGGGCTGCTCGACGAGGATCACCAGCGCAGGACCCGCGAGTTGAACGACGAGGGGCGCGCTTACCTCGAGCACTCGTTTGAGGAGATGGGGCTGGAGTATGTCCCCAGTTTCGCGAATTTTGTGCTCGTGAAGGTGGGGGACGGAGACGCTGTCTTCCAGGCGATGTTGAAGCGAGGGGTGATCATCCGGGCGATGAGGGGCTACAAGCTCCCCGAGTGGGTGCGAATCTCCGTCGGAACGATGCCGCAGAACGAACGTTGCATCGCAACCCTGAAGGAAGTTCTCGCGTCACGCTGAAGGGCAGGGAGGAACGGTATCGATGACCAAGCACGAATGGCGGGAACGGGATGAGGACGGCGAGCACGTTTACTTCCGTGCCATTCATCATGCTGGCCGTTGGCAGTTTTTCTCGACCCGCAAGAGCGATCCCGACTGGAACCAGCACGAACTCCTGCCGCTGCCGGCGATGGAGTCGCTCTGCGAGGTCCTGCGAAACAAACACCAGAGAAGGCGTCTGCCGTTGAAGCATCTCGAGGAGATGGAGGCCCTGGTCGCCCGCCTTCGCGCCGAGGAAGGGAACGCCGAAGACGGCGCGGAAGACTGAGTTTTCGGGGTAGCCCAAACGGGTCAGGGGCGGGGGCGTCATCGTGCATCATTCGCAGATGCAACTTTTCAGGGCTGCCAAGGTATACTCGTTGCCGTTCTGCCATTCCACTCATGAAGCCGCTTCACCTTGTCCTGCTGGTCACCGGATTACTGATACCCACCGCCTCCCTGCTTGCGGAGAAGGCCAAACCGAAAGATTCGCCGAAGGATTTCGATGTGGCCGCCGCCGCCGCCGCCATCGACCGGATCGTCGAAGGCATGCTCGAAAAGCAAGGCCTGAAGCCGAACGAGGCGATCGACGACGCCACTTTTGTTCGGCGCGCCTATCTCGACATCGCCGGGCGGGTCCCGACGATCGAGGAAGCGGAGAACTTCCACGGTTCCGATTATCCGAGAAAGCGCGAGCAGCTCATCACCGACCTGCTCGAGAGTGAAGGTCACGTGAGCCACGCCTACAATTTCTGGGCCGACATCCTTCGCATCAACACCGCCCTCGGAGTGGGCGCTTCGCAGGCCGAGGCCGCCTACCAGCTGTGGGTCAAGGATTCGATCCGTGACAACAAACCTTACGACCAGTTCGTTCGCGAACTCGTCTCGGCCCGTGGCATGATCTGGGAAAATGCGGCGGTGGGGTATTACATTCGTGACCGCGGCATGCCACTGGACAACATGTCCAACACGGTTCGTGTGTTCCTCGGCACCCGGCTCGAGTGCGCCCAGTGTCACAACCACCCTTTCGACAAGTGGACGCAGATGGACTACTACCAGATGGCGGCTTTCTCCTATGGGATGGACGCCCGGCAGTATGAGTCGGAGAATCGGCGTGCCCTCACCCTCAAGCAGAGGGAAGAGCGTTCCAAGCTTCACCTCAAGGTCACTGGGAACGAGAAGTTTCCCCAGATCACCAACGAAGCGAGCCTCCAGCGTTTCCTCGATAGTCCGAAGTATGCGGACTATCTCAAGCGCCTTGAGATGACCGACGATCAGTTCAAGGCCATGGCACGGAAATCCATCGATGCCTACGCCTCCTACGAGCATCAGAATCGTGGTGTCAACGAGGCTCTCAACGAGATCTACAACCCGCTTCGCTACGTCCGCGCCGCCGAGGTGGAAAAGACCCTCAAGCTTCCCCACGACTATCAGTACGACGACGCGAAGCCCTTCGATGCCGTGACCGCACGCACCATGTTCGGGAAGGAGATCGACCTGACGAAGATCGACGACTCCACCGTCGATGCCTACGCCACCTGGATGACTTCGAAGGACAATCCGACCTTTACGAGAGTGATTGCCAACCGGATCTGGAAGCGGGTCTTCGGTCACGGGGTTTTCGAGCCGGTCGACGAACTGACGGACGCCACTCCGGTTTCCAACCCGGAACTGCTTGCCTACCTCGAGACCATGATGAAGTCGCTAGACTTCGATCTTCGCAAGTACGAAGAGGTCCTCTACAACACGAAGACCTACCAGCGTGGAGCCAACTTCGAGGAGGTGGTCATGGGTGAACCCTACTACTTCCAGGGGCCCCAGCTCCGTCGCATGAGCGCCGAACAGATCTGGGATTCCATCGTTACCCTCGCCCTTCCCGAGGCCGACGGTTACCGCCCCCGCCTTACCGGCCAGCTTGCCTCGGTCGAAAAAGTTCGCCGCATCTACGAGGCGATCGAGGGACGGAGCGAAGAAGAATACATCGCCATGGTCCGTGAGGTTGCGGACGCCTATGATCGGACGATGCCCGAAGAGGCCAAGCTCCGCGAGAAGATTGCGACCGCACTCGAATCCGGAGACAAGAAGCAGTTCGACAAGTTGCGCGCAGAACTCAACAGCATTCGTGGGAAGGCCCGCAAGGCCGTCGCGGAGATCGCCTACCGCAATGTCGGTGAAAAGGTCGACGGGACTGATCTGCTCGCGGCCATCGGCATGACCGAAATGGACATGACCGGCAAAACCGGGATGAGCATGATGGACGGGGATGGAGAGAAAGTCGTCCTCACGAAGCTGCCCAAGCCCGAGATGCCGGAACCGCCCGCCGAGCTCGACAAGAATGCGAAGCGCGACTGGATCAACCGCCAGCGCAATGATTACAAGACCTATACCGGTCTCGTCGCCCAGATGGCGCGCGCCTCGGAGCTCGAGTCTCCGGCTCGCCGTGGTCACTTCCTGCGGGAGTTCGGCCAGTCCGACCGCGAGGTCATTGAGAATGCCGGCAACGGCGCTTCCGTCCCTCAGGCCCTCAGCCTGCTCAACGGGCCTATTGTCGATGCCCTCACCAACCAGTTCGCCGTCTTCGGGCGCCGCCTCTACGAAGCGGGAGACCCGGGCGAGAAGGTTCGTATGATCTTCCAGGGCATGCTCACTCGTGAACCCACCGAGCGCGAGATGAAGCTGGCCCTCGCCGAGATCGAGGCGAAGGGCGACGCCGCCTATTCCGGACTCGTCTGGTCGCTTCTCAACACCCAGCAGTTCATCTTCGTCCAGTGATTTTCCTCGCTCAGACTATCAACCACCCCACCGCACCCAACGTCTCAAGACCATGAATTCTGCCTTCAAAACCGATGAATGGAGCCGCCGCCGCTTCATGGAGGGAACCGCGAAGACCTTTCTCGGGGTCGGCGCCCTCGGTCTCACCACCCGTGGACATTCGGCCCTCGGTCCGAATCTGGGCCTAGCCGAGAGAGCCGGGGCCGCGAAGCACGTCATTTACCTCTACATGAGCGGGGGGATGACCCACCTTGACACCTTCGACACGAAGCCGGGCCATGAAAACCAGGGGGAAACCAAGACCATCGACACCAATGTCGACGATCTCAAGATTTCCGGCTATCTGCCCCGTCTCGCCGAGCAGGGCGACAAGCTTGCGGTGATTCGCTCCCTCACCTCGACGGCGGGAGCCCACGATCAGGGCAACTACCTCATGCACACGAGCTACGAGCAGCGTGCCACGATCCGTCACCCCGGAATCGGCGCCTGGGCGCTCAAGTTCAAGGGGCGTCTCAATCCGAATCTCCCCGGGTCCGTCTACATTGGCGGCGACAGCCGCATCAACGGCGGCGGTGGATTCTTCGAGCCGGAATTCGAGCCTCTCGCCATCAACGATCCGCAGGGAGGTCTCAAGAACTCGAAACTCCGGGGAGTGAAGCAGGATGATTTCGACCAGCGTCTCACCCTGGCACGGGAGTTCGATTCGGAATTCCACCAGCGCTACAACGTCAAGCAGGTCCGCGCCTACACGCAGATGTATGACGACGCTGTGCGCATCATGCAGAGCAGGGATCTCCAGGCCTTCGATCTCACGAAGGAAGACGAGATGACCCGCAAGCGCTACGGTGACAACGCCTTCGGCCAGGGGTGTCTTCTCGCCCGGCGCCTCATCGAAAACGATGTTCGCGCCGTCGAGGTGGGCTACGGGGGCTGGGATATGCACAACAACGTTTTTGTTGCGGCGCCCGAGCGTTGCGAAGTGCTCGACCAGGCCATGTCGGCCCTGATCACCGATCTGGATCGACGCGGAAAGCTCGAGGACACGCTCATCGTCCTCACCACCGAGTTCGGTCGTACTCCGCGCATCAACCAGAATGCCGGACGCGATCACTATCCCAAGGCGTTCAGTTCCGTCCTCGTTGGCGGCGGCATCAAGGGAGGGATTTCTTACGGACGCACGGACGAGGGAGGGGAGAACGTCGTGGAAAACGCGGTCAAGATCCAGGATTTCAACGCCACCATCGCTTACGCGCTGGGGCTGCCTCTCGACCAGATCCTCTACAGCCCGAGCAAGCGTCCCTTCACCGTGGCTCAAAAGGGCGTTCCGGTGCTCGACCTGTTTGCCTGAAACGTACAAGGTCAAGACGACTTCGCAAAACCTCCGGGTCGAGAGTCCCGGAGGTTTTTTACGTTCGGGTTTCGCGTTTTTGATAGAGTTCGAGAAAAGTTTATTAAGAATGACATTTTTGCTTGCGAGATAGTTCAGAAATTTTAAATTATTTTCGAACGATCCCCGAGCCGCTATGCGAATTCTTGTTCTTCTCTCGTCTTTGGTCCTTGGTTGGAGTGGTCATGTCTTCGGACAGCAATCGGTCAGCGGACCGCTTTGCGTTTATGCGGATCTCTACCACGGAAAGGCGACCGCCAGCGGCGTGCCCTATGACAAGGCGGCCTACTCGGCCGCCCATGCGACCCTGCCGTTCGGGACCTGGCTTCGAGTCGCGAACTTCGAGAGTGGGCGAATGGTCGACGTTCTCGTGAACGACCGGAAGAAGGCCGACGACCGCATCGTCACGCTTTCGAAGGCGGCGGCCGAGGCAATCGGTGTTCCTTCGAACCGCACGGTCCCCGGATCCCTGCACGTGCTGTCGGTTCCAGCGCAGTTGACTGCTGCACCAGCGGCCGCGCCGGCGGAAAATCGGAAGTTCAATCCGCTCGCGGATCTCTTTGGCAAAAACCAGAATCCCGCTCCGGTGCAGTATGCGATTCCGGGTGGGCAATATGCGCCACCGGCGACGCCGACCGTTCCGGCATCCAGCTATCCGCAGCCGGGATATCCCCTTGCCGCGGCTTCCCAGCCAACTCCCGAGCTCCTTGCGATGCATGCGCGGACACCGACGACCTCGGCGCCAATCACGGCGCCGCAAGTTCCGACGATGCCCGCGGCTCCGCTTCCCGTGGCGGCGGCCCCCGCCGTTGTGCTTCCGCCTGCTTCCGCCTCCGCTCCGTATCGGGTCCAGTTCGGTGCCTTCCGTCGTCTTTCGAGCGCGGACGAATTGTCCGGCATGCTGGATGGAGCGGGGATTCCCACTTCCGTTTTTGCCGGACCCACCGGACTCAATGTGGTCGTCACCGACGGGGGATTCCGCTCCGCGGTGGAGGCACAACGCTGGATCGATTTCGAGGGAACCCGTCGTGGGTGGACCGAGCGCCCTGTCGTGATCCGTTGAGCGAGAGTTGGTTTACCTTCCGACGGAGAAAATCGGGTCGGTATCGCGAGTTTTTTTGAATGCCGGAGCGTTTCCACTGTCCTATCGGAACGGAAACTCCTTCTTCCGCATTCAAGACCCATGACAGAACTCGCCCAGACCATGGCTCCGGTCCTTGCCGGAGGCAATCTCTTCTACCTCATCCTGACCGGCGGCGCGATGCTCGCGAGCTGGCTCGTCGGCGCGACGCTGCAGCGCCGTTTTGCCGAGTACTCGCAAAGACCGACTCACCTGACGGGAGCCCAGGTCGCTCAGAAGATGCTCCACGACAACGGCATTTACGACGTCCAGATCATTTCCACTCCCGGGCAGCTCACCGACCATTACAACCCGCTCGACCGGACGGTGAACCTCAGCGAGGTCGTCTACCATCAGGCCAACGTCGCCGCCGCAGCCGTCGCCGCCCACGAGTGTGGTCATGCCGTCCAGCACGCCCGCTCTTACGCCGCCCTGAAGATGCGGTCGGCGCTGGTTCCCATGGTCAATCTGGCGAGCCACTGGGTGCAGTATGTCCTGATCCTGGGGCTGATCATGGCCGCCTCCGGTCACACCTTCGTGCTCTGGATCGGGGTGGTGCTCTTCTCGATGACCACGCTTTTCTCCATCGTCACCCTGCCGGTGGAATTTGACGCGAGCCGCCGTGCCCTCGCCTGGCTCGACTCGACCCGAACCCTCGCCGGTCTCGACCATGACAAGGCGAAAAACGCCCTCTTCTGGGCGGCGATGACCTACACGGTGGCGGCCATCGCCTCGATCGGGCAATTGCTCTATTACGTCTTCCGCCTTCTCGAGGCGAGACGCTGAGGAGCGGGGATTCAATCTTCCGACGGGAGCTTCGCGTGGGCCCCGTCGCAGAAGGGCTTGTTGCCGCTGTGCTTGCACTGACAGAGCCACACCTTTTTTGCCTCGGTCAGGGTGAACTTCTGCGGGGCGAAACCGGTGCCCTTGTGGGAGCCGTCGCAGAAAGGCTGGTTCGCGGATTGTCCGCAGGAGCACCACCAGTGGTCTCCGGCAGCGAGTTCGAGGGCGATCGGTGACTTGGCAGCAATTTTGGGTGTCATGATTCCGCGAGCCTAACGGAAGAGCGGGAACGAGGTCAAGCGCGTGTCTCTTCGGGCCGGTCTTGCCTCCCGTCAAAGCGCCGTCCTCACCGGTTTACAAAACGCCTTCGCGAATCCACCTTCCCCCATGCCGACTCCGCTCGATCGCCGTCGTTTCCTGCTTCGTTCCGTGGGTGCCACCCTCGCCCTTCCCGGACTGCCCTCGCTCATGGCGAAATCGGTCGGAGGGAACTCCGCCGTGCAGACCGCGAAAGGAGCCGGCGCCGGGGCTCGCCGGTTTGTCGCCGTGGGGAACCTCCTCGGCTTCCAGCAGAAAAGCTTCTTCCCCAAGACAACCGGGAAAGCCTGGGAGGAGACCACCCTCCTCAAGCCGCTTCTTCCCAACCGCGAGCATCTCACCGTCTACCGCGGCCTCGACCACGGCATCAAGGGCGGGCACTTCGCCGTCCACTCCTTCCTTTCCGGGGTCCTCAATTCCGAGGCCCAGAACCGTCCCGATGGAAACGTTTCCCTCGACCAGTACCTTGCCGAAGCCGTCGGCACCGAGACGCGCTTTCCCTCGCTCACGGTGGGTTCCGAGGGCGGCATTCACGGCGGCTGCCAGATCGCCTGGACCCGCTCCGGGGTGCGCGTGCCTCCCGTCACCGGGCCAGCCGCCCTCTTTGAAAAGCTCTTCGTGAGCGAGTCTCCCGAGCGCATGACCCAGCGTGCCGAGGAAAACCGCGTCCAGGGCTCCATCCTCGACGCCGTGCGCGAGGAGGCCGCCAGCCTCTCCCGCCAGGTCAATGCCGAGGACAAGGCCAAGCTCGACGAGTATTTCTCCTCCATCCGCGACGTCGAGAAGCGGCTCGAACTGCGCCAGCGCTGGGTCAACCAGCCCAAGCCCGAGGCCCCCTTCGAGAAACCCGCCGACCTCAACACCGTGCACGACCTGCCCATGCTCTACGAGCTCATCGCGCTGGCC
>JAGRPC010000315.1 GCA_020439925.1 Verrucomicrobiia bacterium
ACGACCAGAGCATCTACGGCTGGCGGGGGGCCGACATCACCAACATCCTCGAATTCGAGCGGTATTTCCCCGATCCCACGGTGATCAAGCTCGAGGAGAATTATCGTTCCAACAACGTCATCCTCCGCCTCGCCAACAGTCTGATCCGCCACAACAAGCACCGCCGCGAAAAGACGCTTTGGAGCAGCAAGGGCGAGGGCGAGAAAGTGCGGGTCGTGGCCATGCCCGACGCCGAGACCGAGGCCGACTTCGTCATCGGGGAAATCCTCGAAAAACACCGCCTTCGCCAACGCCCCTACGACGACATGGCCATCCTTTTCCGGATGAACACCCAGTCCCGGGTGATGGAGGAAAAGCTGCGGGAAAACCAGATCCCCTACAAGCTCATCGGCGGGCAGAGTTTCTACGAACGACGGGAGGTCAAGGACGTCCTCGCCTATCTCAATCTCCTCCTCAACCACGACGACGACGTCAGTCTCCTGCGGGTCGTTTCCACCCCGCCGCGCGGCATCGGCGAGGGCACTGTCTCCCTTGCAACCCAGTTCAGCATCGACCACCAGATGAGCGTCCACGCGGCGATGAACGATCTCGAGTTTCTCGGAGGTCTCAGCGCCCGCGCCCAGAAATCCCTCCTCGCCTTCACCGACTTCCTCAACCGTTACGCCGACATCGCCACCACCCCTTCGGCCAACTACGCCGAAATGACGCGAGAGCTTCTCAAGGAAATCGACTACGACACCTTCCTGCGGAAGGGCTGCAAGAACGAGGAGGAATTCGACAACCGCCGCCGGAACGTGGCGGAACTCGTCGACGGGATGCACTCGCATTTCGAGAGGTCGAAGCGCGGCCTGCGGGGGTTCCTCGACAGCGTCGCCCTCATGCAGGACCGTGAGGACGAAAAGAAGGACGAGGGCAAGGGCGTCTCCCTCATCACCATGCACGCGGCCAAGGGGCTCGAGTTTCCCGTCTGTTACATCATCGGGGTCGAGGAAGGCATCCTCCCCCATTCCCGGTCCATCGAGGAGGGCAGCCGCGACGAGGAGCGCCGCCTTCTCTACGTAGGGATCACCCGGGCGATGGAAGATCTCACGATCACCTGGTGCCACAGCCGGAAACGTTACGGCGACAAGATGCCCTGCATGCCGAGCTCCTTCTTCAAGGAACTGAGCAAGGAGGAACTCGTGGAAACGACCTACAACACCCTCTCCTCCGCGCCGGCCGACGAGGACTTCGCCGCCGACTATTTCGCGAGGATGAAGGAGATGCTGTCGGGGTGAAGGACCGCCGCTCCGAAGCCCCAAAAAACCGTTTTTCCGCTTGCCTCCCCCTGCCAGAATCCCAATACTCGGGCGTTTTCCGGGCCGGGACCTCCAGTCGCCTCGTCCACTCGGATTTCTTCAACTCTCCAACTCGCAAAGCCTCCTCCATGTCCGACTCCGTCCCTGTCTTAGGCCACGTTGACGAATACCTGAAACTCGCCCAGGAATACAACGTCTCCGACGTCCACCTTGCCCCCTTCACCCAGCCCAAATGGCGCCGTTTCGGCCTCCTTCAGCCGATCTGGGAAAACGCGGAGACTCTCACCCCGGAGGATACCGAACGCCTCGCGCGCAGCTACCTGCCCGAAGGAGAGTTGCGGCGACTCGAGCAACGCGGCGACGTCGATTTCGCCTACGCCCCGGAAATCGGACGATTCCGGGCCTCCGTCGTCAAGACCCGACTCGGTTGGGAAATGGTTTTCCGGGTCATCAGCACCCAGCTTCGGACCATGCAGGAACTGAAGCTGCCCGAGGCGATCAAACCGCTTCTCGAATATCACAACGGCCTCGTCCTGGTCACCGGCGCGGTGGGCTCGGGCAAGTCGACGACCCTCGCCGC
>JAGRPC010000316.1 GCA_020439925.1 Verrucomicrobiia bacterium
GACCCTCTCCGGTGTCTCGTCTCCATGAAGCTGGATCCAGTCGATGACGCCGCTCTCATGGAGGAGGCGCAGATCGTCGTCGGTGGCGTTCACCGTCACCGCGACCCGGGGGATCGTACCGGCGAGTTCGTGCAGCCAGGGCCTCGCGTCTTCGAGCGCGATGTATCGTTTGGAACCCGGCCAGAAATTGATGCCGAGGGCGTCGGCCCCCGCGTCGACGATGGCCGTGGCCTCGTCTCCGCGGGTGATGCCGCAGACTTTCACGGCGACGCGATCCAGGTCCGAAGGAAAGAGGAATCGCGTCGGAGAGTTCATGGAGCAGGGAGATTGCCCCAAAACGAAACGCCGGCAGGGATGCCGGCGCTCCCAGGGGGCGTCGCTCAGAGCTTCGTCAGGGCGTCATCGAGGGCGTCGAGCAGGTTCTGGATCGTGGCCTCGGTCTCGTCACCCATGTTGGAGAGACGGAAGGTCTTGCCCTTGATCTTGCCGTAACCTCCATCGATGGCGAGGGAGTGGTCCTTGCGCATGACCTGGCCGAGCTTGGCGACGTCGATGTCCTTGTTGTTCCGGATGCAGGTGAGGGACTTCGAACGGAAACCCTCGGGAGCGAAGAACTCGAAGCCGTTCTTCTTCACCCAGTCATGGACGATCTGGTTGAGCTTCTCGTGGCGGGCGAAGCGGTTCTCGACCCCTTCCTCGAAAATGACGTCGAGCTGGTGGTTGAGTCCGTAGATCGTGGCGATGCACGGAGTGCTCGGGGTCATCGATTTCTCGTGGTTCGCCTGGAACTCGAGGAAGTCGAAGTAATAGCCGCGGTCGGTGATGGTCGCGGCTTTGGCCATGGCGCGCTCGGAGGCGGTGAAGAGGGCGAGTCCGGGAGGCAGGGCGAGGGCCTTCTGGCTGCCGGTGAGGAGCACGTCGATGCCGAGCTTGTCGACCTCGATGGGCACGACGGTGAAGCTCGAGACCGTATCGGTGACGAGGAGGACGTCGTCGTATTTGCGGACGACGGCGGCGACCTCGGCGAGAGGATTCATCACCCCGGTCGAGGTCTCGTTGTGGATGAAAGTGACGAGGTCAAACTCTCCGGTGGCGAGTTTCGCGTCGATCGCGGCGGGATCGACGGGGACGCCCCATTCGAACTGGAGCGCTTCGGCTTCCTTTCCGCAGCGGCGGGCGACGTCGACCCACTTGTCCGAAAAGGCACCCGAGCAGCAGCAGAGCACCTTCTTGGCCGCGAGGTTGCGGACGGAGCCCTCCATCACGCCCCAGGCGGAGGAGGTGGAAAGGTAGACGGGTCGCGTCGTGCCCATGAGGGCCTGGAGGCGGGGCTGGATGGAATCGTAGAGGGCGACGAAGTCCTTGCTGCGGTGCCCGATCATGGGGGCGGCCATGGCTGCATAGGTGCCCGGCGAGACCTCGACGGGCCCCGGGATGTGAAGTCGGATGTGTTGGCTCATGTGTGCGCGGAATTTGGACTCCGGAGGGGAATTCACAAACCGATTTTCGTACCGGTTCCGGAAATCACCGCACCTGCATGTCGTAGTCGCTCGAGTCCATCTCCGCCTCCCAGGCCTTCAACTTCGCCTTGAGGTCGGCACTGAGTTCGGGATGGCGGTAGTTCAGATTGACGCGTTCGCCGGGGTCGGCCTCGAGGTCGAAGAGCAGGTCCATGGTTCCGCCGTCGTCGACGTACTTGTATTTGCCGTGACGGATCGCCTTCTGCTTCCGGTTGCTGCGGTCCATGCGCCAGAAGAAGGTGCGCTCCACGAGGGGCTTTTCGCCGGTGAGGTGGGGAATGAGGTCGATACCGTCGAAGGGCCGGTCTTCGGGCAGGTTGCCGCCAGCGGCCTTCAGAAAGGTGGCGGTGAGATCCATCGTGATGCCGGCCTGGGCGGACTTTTTTCCTTTCGGCAGGACGGCGGGCCAGCTCATGAGGCAGGGCACGCGGATGCCGCCCTCCCAGAGCGTGGCCTTGTGATGGAAAAAGGGACGGTTGTCCGCCCAACGCTCGCCACCGTTGTCGCTCGAGAGGACGAAAAGGGTGTTCTCGACGATTCCGGCCTTTTCCAGTTCGGCGTAGATCATGCCGACGCCGGCGTCGACGCGTTCGAGCATGCCCTTGTAGATCTCACGGCTGCCGGTGAGCATGGATTGCTTGGTGACGAAGGGGGTCTCCGGCGCATCGGGAGCCTGGAAGGGGGCGTGGACGGCGAGATGGGGCACGTAGAGGAAGAAGGGTTTGCCCGCCGACTTGGCGACGAAGTTCGCGGCGCGTTCGTTGACCACGTCGGTGAAATACCGGCCCTCCATCTTCACCGGCTCGAGTCCGTCGCGCAGGGCGTAGGTGCCGTCGTAGTAGGAGTGTTTGTAATAATCTGCGTGTCCGAGGAGCTCCCCGAAGTATTCGTCGAAGCCGCGGTTCACCGGATTGTAGACGTCCTTGTAGCCGAGGTGCCATTTGCCGAAGGCACCGGTGGCGTAGTCGAGCTCCTTGAGATAATTCGCCAGGGTTTTCGCCTTCAGGGGCAGGCCGAGCGCGTGGAAGTCCGGCTCGGGCACCCATTGTCCGTTGACGAGTACTTTCTGCTCGACCTGGTAGCCGAAGGCGAACTCGATCCCGAGACGCTGCTGCCAGCGTCCGGTCATGAAGCCCGCCCGGGTCGGCGTACAGACGGGGGCGTTGGCGTAAAAGTCGGTGAGCTGCACCCCGTCCGCGGCGATGCGGTCAATGTGTGGCGTTCGGATGTCCTCGGCGCCGGTGCAGCCGAGATCGCCGTAGCCCATGTCGTCGACGAGAATGAAGACGATGTTCGGCGGCGTGGCGGCGCGCAGGGCCGCGGAGGCGAGCAGGGCGATGCCGAGGATCGCGAACCAGGGGAGGAAAAAGAAGGATTGGGGTTTCATCTTCGCGAGACTACGGACACCGCGCCCCATGGCCAAGAGAAAAGACGATGCCATGCGGGCGGCTGGCTCAATCGCGGGAAGACAAATGCGCAACCAGGCGGCATCTTGTGGGGTATTCCTGATCCTGTCAGAAAGATGAAAATGCTCGATCGCAGAAGCGCCCTCCGGCGCATGGCCGCAGGGGCCGGGGCCGCTTTGGGTTCCGCCGCCTTTCCCGGATTCACCCAGGCCGCCACCGCCTCCGTCTCGCGCGCGGTTTCCGGAGGCCCGAAACGGATCATATTTTTCCTGCAGAATCAGGGTTTCGATCCGGCGACCTGCATTCCCGCAGGAATGAAAAACAGCGGATCGCTGGCGAGTGTGAAACTGCCCGAGCCGATCGAGGCGCTGGAGCCCTACAAGGAGCGGCTCCACATCATCAATGGTCTGCACGGACTCCACACGAGTCCCTCGCACAGCGCCTTTTTCGGTGCCCTCGGGGGGTATCGCGGCAGCGATGGCGTGCCGCCGAGCGCCTCGACGATCGATTACGAGTTGAGCAAGGTGCTTCCCGAAACGCTGCTGCCGCATCTCTGCATCGGGATGGATTCGATGGAGAATATGAAGGCCAAACCCACCGTCGCGAATCTCTCGGCGAGCGGCGCGGGTCAGCCCATCTTCATGCATTCGAATCCGAACCACCTCTACGAGATGCTCTACGGCGGCATTTCCGATGGGAACATTCGCGCGCAGCACGAGGCGCGTTCGGGCATGTTCGATCGCATCGAGCAACTTGCCGCCAGCAAGGGCGCGGGGTTGCCGGTCGCGGACCAGCAGCGCTACAGCCAGTTCGTGGGCGGATTCGAAGACATCAACGGGCTCAGGGAACGCCTCGGGGGCGTCTCGGACCACTTGCGGAAATTCGCTCCCGCCGTGGACGGGCGCTACACCGCGCCGGAGTTTGAAACCGACTGGCACGACGTCCTTCTCGATCTCGGCATCTCGGCGCTGAAGTCCGGCGTCACCAGTGTGCTCACGATCGGATCCGGTCGTGGCGAGATCTTCGGTGCCTGGAAAGGGCTCGGCGTACAGGAGCAGGGGCACAACCTCGGCCACATGCCGCAGCCGGACAATCCGATCTGGATCAAGATCCGCCAATACAACACCCGCATGCTCGTGAAGCTGATGGAGGAATTGGAGAGTGTGCCCGAGGGCAGCGGCACGATGATGGACAACACCCTCATCGTTTACACCAGCAACAACGCCGATCAGCAGCACACCAGCGGAGCGACCTGGCCGATGATGTTGCTGGGCAATTGCGGCGGCATTTTCAAGACGGGCTGCTTCACGCAGCTGGATGGCAAGCGTCCCATCAACGCGCTCTACACAAGCCTCCTGAATGTCTCCGGTGTCCCGTGCGAGCGTTTCAACATGAGCGAGAAGATGGCCGCCAAATTCGACGCCGGCAGCGGACCCCTCAAAGAAATCCTGACGTGATTCGAATTCTCTGTCTGTGTCATTTCACCATCGCGGCCGTGGTTTGTGCCGGGGATTGGCCACAGGCGGCCGGGCCGAATTTCAATTGGAAAGCGGAAGGTCCCGAGCCGCCGTTGCACTGGTCTGTCGCAGGTGGAAAAAACATTCTCTGGCGCACCGCCCTGCCGGAGGGCGGACAGAGTGCGGTGACGATCCGGGGTGACCGAGCCTTTGTCACGACGCACCGTCCTATGGACGAAAGCAGCGATCGGCTCGAGCCGAACCTCGTCGGCTACTGCCTCGATGCGAACACCGGCCGGATTCTCTGGACGGTGGACCTTCCCGGGACGGACCCGGTTCAGACCGCCGGGATTTTCAGCGATGCGACGGTCTTTGCGCCGATCGCCGATGGCGAGCACGTCTGGTTTTTCAATCGCTGCGGTTCGATGGGCTGCTTTGACCTCGAGGGCAGACCGGTCTGGAAACGTGATTTCCGCCCGCTCACCCGCCATACCAACCGCGAGTGCGAACCCATTCTCGTCGGCGACAAGATCCTCACGGTTGAGGTTCGCAACAAGGAGGCCGGCAGGAAGATGCAGCGGCACGAGCCGGTTCCCGATGGAGTCGAACCCCGCGATGTCTGGACCTGCCTGCACGCGATCGACAAGAAGACCGGAGACATCGTCTGGGTCGAAGAGGCGGGAACCTCCGTCCACAACACGCCCATGGTCGGGCAGTTGGCGGACGGACGCCGGGGGGTGGTGCATGGACGGGGCGGCGGGCACGATCCTTTGGAGAAGCCCTATGGGGTGAGCATGACTCTCGTCGACTCCGGCAAGACGCTCTGGAGCCGCGAAATCCACGGCGAATGCTCGTTCAACTCGCAATGGAACGCGGAGCATGTGTTCTGGTTTCAGGGAACCAACCACCTCGTGCTCGACAGTGCGACGGGCGAGGTCTTGCGGACGCAGGACGTCAGCGCGAACGTGGACTACACGGATGCGGAAACCGGTGCCCGCGAGACCGGTGTCGCCCTCAAGGTCGGCAAGCGGATGCCACTCACGAACCAAACCAACATCGTGGTCGGTGCCTGGCACTATTTTCTCGCACACGACATCACCGCGATCGGCCGTGTGCATATCGAGACCGGCAAGACCGAATACCTGCGCGTCCCGGCACAGTGGGTCGCGGGAGCGGAGCCGAAGCGGATTTGGGAGAAGAGCGACGCGATTCCGA
>JAGRPC010000317.1:0-336 GCA_020439925.1 Verrucomicrobiia bacterium
GTCGGTCGCTGAGCTCGCTCAACTTTGCCGTCGCTACCGCTCCGCCCTTCGGGCTGCCTGAATGGCAGGCTATGTCGCGGCGCTCCATTCTCCTCCCGCCTTGAAGTTGAAAAAGATTCCTCACGGGTTTTGCACACGAATTTGGCTAACGCCACACTAGCGGGCGGATCCCTTGAGCTCGTCGAGGAGTTTCCCGATCGTCGTGCGGATCTTTTCCTCCGCCTTCACCTCGAGCAGGCTCGACCGGGCCGGCCAGGTCTCGTAACCGCCCCAGCGGTGCTGCGTCTCGCTTGGCAAATAGCCGAAACTGCCGTTGGCCAGCTCGATCGTGAAGGT
>JAGRPC010000317.1:423-6021 GCA_020439925.1 Verrucomicrobiia bacterium
AGATCGCCGATGCGGAAGGCCTGCAGGGGAAGGGTGAGCGTCTCCGGATACTCCGCGAGGGCGAGGGCTTCACGGGCATAGATCTGGGGACGCGTGAGCCGAAGGGCGGCGGGCCCCTCGACGGCCGTTTCCCGCGCCCAGGCGAGCCGCTTCTCGTCGGGCCGGCGGATGGCGAGGGTGAGTTCCGAGGTCCGCCCGGCGAGGGTCAGGTCCGACCGGTAGTCGAGACCCTGGAGGGCCGCGACGGCTCCTTCGGCGACCGAGGCGGCGATGGCTTTCATCCGTTCATAGGGAGCTGCCTTGGCCGCTCCCCGGGTGGGGTCGACGGCGTTGACGTCGCCGCTGGTGCCGTTGCTCATGATCGCGACAAAGGGGGGATCGGAATCCGCGGTACCGAGGCGCCGGGTCATCTCTGCGGCAAAGGCCCCGAAGTAGTCGGCGCTGACGGTGCCCCCCGGAATGCCGCCGACATAGTGCAGCCCGTAGTTGGCGAGGAGGGCGAGCGGCCGCCCGTCCGCGTGACGGACCGACAGGAGAAAGACTTCCGGATCGACCGGGCCGGCGGGCCGGATGAGCCCCTCCTTGCCGGGATTCATCACCACCTCCTCGCCGGTTTCGCCAAAGGGGTTGGTTCTTGCCTTGGCGCCCTCGACGAACCATCGGCGGTTCTGCACGAAGCGCGGTTCCGTGAACGAGGTCCACCCGACCTGCGCTGGCGCGAGCTGGTTCACGGCCCGGCGGATGGCCTCGCTGATCCGGATCGCGAGGTAGTCGAGGTATTCCGCGTGGAGGGGATCGGGCGAGAGGCCGGTGAGGGCCCGCGGCGTGCTGTGGGTGTGGGTGGCGGAGATAAGAATGTTTCCCTCGGGAATGCCGGTGTGTTCGGTCGTGAGAGCCTTGGCCCGCTCGATCACATCGCGGGAGATCATCGTGCAATCCGTCACGACGAAGGCGAGCTTCGTTCCTCCGTCGTCGAGAACCAGGCACCTGGCGTGCAGTTCGTCGTGGACGTGGCGGGCGGGTCCGATCTGCATGATCGTGCCGTCGAGCGGCACACCCATCAGCGGGGTGATGTTGGAAGTGGCGGCCCCGGCGCGGAGTCCCCCTTTCGCGTTTTCCGCTCCTGCAGGGGAGGCGGCGAGGGCGGCTCCGGCGAGAAACGCACAACAGAACCAACGGCGAAGCAGGGACGGCGGGGACGGGTTCATGGAGAGCGATTCTGGCAGAAGGAGGCGGGCGGCACCATCCCCGGAATCCGCCACCCTTGAACTCCGGCGGATCCCGGCGAATTTCCCCGGGGATCGAATTCGTCCCGCAAGTCATGACCAAGGCCGTCCGCTCTCTCCGGTGCGATGTGCTCGTCGCCGGTGGCGGCGCCGCGGGGGTGCCCTGTGCCCTTGCTGCGGCGCGCAACGGCGCTCGGGTCATTCTCTGCCAGGACCGTCCCGTGCTCGGCGGCAACGCCTCCAGCGAGGTGCGCATGCATGTCGTCGGCGCCAACGGCACGGGAAAGACCGAGCGCGGCGAGGCCGGCGTGACCGAGGCGCGCGAGGGCGGGATCATCGAGGAGATCCGTCTCGACAACGCGGTCCTGAATCCCCAGCGTTCCGCTTCTGTCTTCGACCTCATTCTCTACGACAAGTGCCGGAGCGAGCCGAATCTCAAGCTATTGCTCAACACCGTGGTGACCGGGGTGGAGCGGTCCGGAGACCGCATTGTCGCGGCTTTCGCCGAGAGGAGCTCGACGGAGGATCAATTCCGGATCGAGGCCGCGGTCTTCGTGGACTGCACCGGCGACGGCCGTCTCGGGATGGAGGCCGGCGCCGCTTTCATGGAGGGGCGCGAAAGTCGGGAGGCCTTCGGAGAGGCGCTCGCCGTGGATCGGGCCGACGGACTTCGCCTCGGTTCCACCCTGTTGCTCCAGGCGAAGCGGCACGCTCATCCCATGCCCTTCACCGCACCCTCGTGGGTGCGGCGTTTTTCCGAGGAGGACCTGAAGTTGCGGCTCTACGCCTCGCCCGGCGACGAGGATCCGACCCACGAATACGGCTATTGGTGGGCCGAATGGGGTGGCACCCTCGACACGATCCGGGACAACGAGAAGATCCGCGACGAGCTGCTCTCCATCACTCTCGGAATCTGGGACCACATCAAGAACGGCCCGGGGCGGGAGCGTTTTCGCGCCGAACACTGGGCTCTCGAGTGGATCGGCTTCCTCCCCGGCAAGCGTGAAAGCCGGCGCTTCATCGGCCGCCACCTCCTCACCGAGCGGGATCTCCTCGAGTCCCGCGAGTTTCCCGACGCCATCGCTTACGGGGGGTGGTCCCTCGATCTCCATCCGCCGGAAGGCATCGATGCGCCGACCTTGGAGCCCTGCGAGCAGCATCCCGTTCCGCACCTCTACGACATTCCGCTGCGTGCCTGCGTGGCGCGCGACCTCGTCAACCTCCTCTTTGCCGGGCGCAATCTCTCCGCCACCCACGTGGCCTTTTCCTCGACCCGGGTCATGGCGACCTGCGCGGCCGTCGGGCAGGGAGTGGGAACGGCCGCGGCCGTCGCGGTGGCACGCGGGTTGTCCGTCGCCGAACTCGCGGAAACGGACACGGCCATCGGCGAGGTGCAGGAGCGGCTTCTCCGCGACGACGCCTACCTCATCGGACGCGATCTCATCCGTCCCGGCGATCTCGTGCGAACCGCGACGATCACCGCTTCGAGTCATCAGGAGGGCGGAGAAGCGGAACAGGTGCGCTCACGCCAGTCGCGCAGCGTTCACGGTCTCCGCGGCGCCCCACCGGAACGTGCCTTCGCCGGATTCCACCGCTGGATGTCCGATCCGGCACAGGGATTCCCGGCCTGGCTGCAGTGCGAGTGGCCCGGGGAGCAGGAAGCCACCGAGGTGAGGCTCGTCTTCGACACCGGCCTGCACCGCCATCTCACCCTCAGCCATCACGACGGCTACACCTCGAAGATGCTCTGGGGGCGCCCCCAGCCCGAGACGGTGAGGGATTTCGATCTAGAGATCCGACGGGAGGGGCAATGGCGACTCCTCGCCGCGGTGCGGGACCATCACCGGCGGCTTTACCTTCACCGGGAGGAAAAAGCGGTGTGCTTCGACGCGCTGCGCATCACCGTGCGTGCGAGCAACGGGCTCGACCATGCCCGCATCGTCTCCCTGCAGATCGCGTGAGGCGGACGTTCCTCGTCCGGACGCGCCTCACTTCTTCTTGCCCACGGCCGTCTTGAAACGCACCACGGCGTCGGCGATGGAATTCGCGAGACGCTCGCGGTGGGCGGGATCGTTGATGAGCTTGGCTTCTCCCGGGTTCGTCACGAAGCCGCCCTCGAAGAGGATGCCCGGCTTGTTGATGCCCCGCAGCACGTTGAAACGGGCCCGCTTGATACCGCGGTCGACCGCCTTGATGTCGGAGATGACGTGGGCGTGCACGGCGGTGGCGAGGGCGATGTTTTCCGCGTCGCTGATGTTGCCGGTGAGGGGCGAGTTCCACGGACTGCCCCCCATGTCGCTGCGCGTTCCCTGCGGGGCGAGGGCGTAGGTCTCGATCCCGTTGGAAGTCTGGGCGCCGGAGGAGTTGAAGTGAATGCTGATGAAGATCGCGCTCTTGTAGCGGTTCGCGAGTTCGACGCGCTGGCTGAGGGTGAGGAAGGTGTCGTCGCTGCGCGTCAGGACCGTCTTGAAACCCCGGGCCTGCAGCGCCTTGGCGAGGCGCAGGGAGGTGTCGAGGGTGTAGTCCTTCTCCCGTCCGTAGGGACCCTTCGCGCCGGTGTCGTGGGCGCCGTGGCCCGCGTCGATGACCACGGTGTCGAACTCGATCGGCTTGCGGATGTAGCTCGGGCGCACCACCGGGTCGACGAGCTTGGCGAGGTCCACTGTCGAGAGCATCGCCATGCCGCCGTTCTCGACCACCGGGAAGCTGAGGTTGAACTTGATGTTGTTCACGTAGATCGACTCCGAGCCGATCTTCCAGGTCATGATCAGGCTGGGATGCTTGAAGATGCGGTCGTCGTCCTGCTTCGCGAAGCGCTCGAAGCCGTAGAACTTTGCGACATTTTCGTCAGAGACATACTGCCGTCCGCCGAGGGTGTAGATATCCCAGTCCTTCGCCCGCAGGGGGGAAAGGAGAGCGAGGAGGGCGAGAGCTCCGCCCATTCCCGAGAGAAACCGGGAGGAGGAGGAGAATTTCGCGGAAATTCGCGTCATGGGGGATCGTCAGGCCGGGGCTGCGCGGGGGACTCAGGAGCGGGAATATTAAGCACTCCCGAAACGAACGCAATCGCGAAACGGGGATTCCGTTTTACAAAAGCCCCCTTGAGACCCATCGTTTCCGCCCTCCCGAACCGAGGGACCCAAGTTATGGCGGAAGAGATTTCCAAAGGTTACCAGCCCGGTGACGTCGAGACCCAGTGGTACAGCCGCTGGCTCGAGGCCGGCTGTTTTCGTGGCGACGAGAACGGCGCAAAGCCGTCCTACTCCATCGTCATCCCCCCGCCCAACGTCACCGGGATCCTCCACCTCGGCCACGTCCTCAACAACACCATCCAGGACATCCTCGCCCGCCGCGCCCGCATGGAGGGCAAGGACGTGCTCTGGCTTCCCGGCACCGACCACGCCGGCATCGCCACCCAGTCCAAGGTGGAGCAGAAGCTCCGCAAGGAGGAGGGCAAGACCCGCCGCGACCTCGGCCGGGACGCCTTCCTCGAAAAAGTCTGGGAGTGGAAGGAGGAACACGGCGGCATCATCATTTCGCAGCTGAAGCGCCTCGGCTGCTCCTGCGACTGGGAGCGCGAGCGTTTCACGATGGACCCGGCCTACAGCCGCTGGGTCTCGAAAGTGTTCGTCGACCTTTTCGACGAGGGACTCATCTACCGCGGCAAGCGCATGGTGAACTGGTGCCCGAAATCCCTCACCGCCCTCAGTGACGAGGAAGTGATCATGAAGGCCCAGAAGTCGAAGCTCTACACGATGCGCTACCGCGTCGCGGGCAAGGCGAAGCGCTGGGTCGAGATCGCGACGACCCGCCCCGAGACCCTCATGGGCGATGTCGCCGTGGCCGTGCATCCGAAGGACCCGCGCTACGCCGACCTCATCGGCAAGACCGTGATCCGTCCTTTCCCCGAGGCCGAGATCCCCGTCGTCGCTTCCGACCACATCGATCCCGAGTTCGGAACCGGCGTGCTCAAGGTGACCCCCGCGCACGACAAGGTCGACTTCGAGATCGGGCTGAAACACGACCTCCCCATCCTCGACGTGCTCAATCCCGACGGCACCCTCAACGCCCTCGCCGGACCCGACTTCGAGGGCATGGACCGCTTCGAGGCCCGCGTGAAGGCCGCCGAGAAACTCGAGGCCATGGGCCAGCTCGTGAAAGTCGAGGACTACGAGAACAACGTCGGCTACAGCGAGCGCGCCGACGTGCCCGTCGAGCCCCGCATCTCCATGCAGTGGTTCCTCAAGTATCCCTGCGTGCAGGAAGCCGCCGAGGCCGTTGCCAGCGACCGCATCCATTTCCGCCCCGAGCGCTGGAAAAAGACCTTCGCCCACTGGATGGAGGGCATCCAGGACTGGTGCATCAGCCGCCA
>JAGRPC010000318.1 GCA_020439925.1 Verrucomicrobiia bacterium
CCTGTTCCGGAACGCAGCGCTGATCTCCGCCCTCTTCCTGATTCAAGGCACCATCTCGGCTCAGACCTCGAACAACATCCTCTCGCTTTCCTCGACCTCGAATTCCTCCTCCGGAAACCAGAGGGTGTCGGGCCCCTGGGGAACGCTCGAGATCTTCCCCATCATCCTGGAGCCTCCGGCAACCCACCTGTGGGAGGCCCTCTACGACGAAACCACCGTTTGGAATTTCGGACTCACCCCGAGGGAAGAAGTCCCCGCCCTACTCGAGAGCCTCGGAATCCTGCCCGAAACCGCAAACGCCGCGGTCGCGACGGGGACCTGGCTCCAGACCGCCGAATCCAGCAATCAGATCCAGATCACGGACGCTACCGTGGAAGCCCTGACCCCCGAGAACCGCACGGCGCTTTCGCGATGGTTCCGTCTCAATCTGCCGGATTTCTTCGGCCGCCTCGTCGTGAACATCGACGGCGGGGACTTCCGGGCCTTTGACAACGATGCGGTGGCTCCAGAAACCCTCGAACTGGTGAAACGTCTCTCCTTCAAACGCAAGAATGTGCTGAGCCTCATGGACCGGCCCTACGTGATGAGGAAGCTAGGAGACAACCAGGAAGAAAAGGACAGGTTTCTCCGTTCTGTCTTCGCCACCCGCGGCCTGATGGCTCGCCTCGTCATCGACGAGAACTCGGATCTCGATTCCATGATCAAATACTGGTCGGCGGATGGATTGAACCCGGATGTGGAGCCTGTCCTGCGGGCCGTGAATACCACCAACGGGGTCGAGCGTGTTGACCTTGTTCAGATCCTTCCTCCCATTCCGAAGCGCTACTTGAACTCCTTTGTGAATCTGAGGGACGTGACTCCCACGAACACTCCGGACTGTTTCTGGACCTCGATCCAGTTTTTTAATGCGGTTCCGACAAGTCGACTCCTCGACCCCCTTTCCATCGAGCATTACCTCGGTTCGGATTTCACCAAAGTGGACGGAGAGCCCCGCTTCGGAGATCTCGTCTGCATGTTCGAGGAAGAAAGCGGCGCTTTCCTCCACAGTTATGTGCACATCGCCCACGACATCGTCTTCTCGAAGAACGGGGCCAGTTTCGCCCGGCCCTTCATCCTGACAAGTCTCTCCGACATGCTCTCCGTCTACCTCGACGAGACCCCCTATCGCTACGAGGTCTACCGGAGAAAAAACGGCTTCTGAAATGCGCCCGACCCTGACTGTTCTTTTCCTTCTCCTTGCGGGCGGTTACCGACTCTTCGCCCAGGAAGCGCATGCTCCGGTCACCCCGATTGCCAACCGGAGCACCCGGGAAGTTCGCACGGGATCGCCGGGCGCCTGGGGACAGATCGAATCCTACCAGGTTCCTCTGTCCTGCCCGGAGAAGTATGTGTCCCTTTTCCAGACTCCCTCACAGCAGGTCGAGTGGCATCTCAAGGCCGGAACGGTAGAAGAACTCGGTGAGCTTCTCGAGTCGGCCGGACTGACCAGGGAAGAGTCCGAATCCATCCTCTACGGGGCGCATGTCATGTCCGATTCCGAGGGAGCCCGTGTCTTTCCCGACGAGGAAAAGGTCTTCAGCCTTCCGGTCGAGACCCGCGTGAAACTCTATTCCCTTCTCTCTCATTTCCAGGAGAACCGGTTTCATCACCGCCCCATCTACATCAACAATGAGAACCTCAGTCAGTGGTTCCAGGGAGCCGAGATCCCGCTCTCCGCTGTCGAGGATGTGGCGCAACTGGCTTACCCCACCCCGCGGGGTCCCGGCTACTTTTTTGCCGATCTCCCCGTCACCCTGAGGCGCGCCGACAGTGCCGTCACGGAAAGGAACCTTCTCAAGGCGCTCCTCCGTCGGCCCGGCCTGATCGCGCGCGTGAGGCTGGATTGCGGGGTGCCCCTTGATCAGATTGCCGATTACTGGACGGCGGGCTACAAGAACAAGGAGGTCCTTCCCCTCCTCGAATCGATCGTCCGCACCGCCGACAAACCGGTGATCGACGTCGCCCATCTCCTGCCGCCGGGTGCCCGACAACTCCTGAACTGTTTTCCATCGCCCGTGCACGGGGCGAGCGGTCGATACCCCGACTGGTTCTGGACCTGTTACAATTTCTTTCTCCGTTCTCCGGTCGACATCTATGCCGATGATCCGAATCGCAATTCGATTCTCTTCACGGAGTTCAAGCCGACCATGCCGCCTTTGCAATTCGGAGACCTCATCCTGCTCAACTCAGGAAACGAGACCGTACACGGCTGCATTCACATTGCCGACGATCTCGTCTTCACCAAGAACGGACCGGATATTTTCTCCCCGTGGGTGCTGATGCGGATCTCCGAGGTGGTTTCGTTTCACGATCTTTACGGCGATGTCACCCTCGGCGCCTACCGAAAGATTCCGCCCTCTCCCGCCTACGAGCAGTGAGTGCCCTTCCGAAACGCGGAATTCCCGGGACCTGAAAGATCACCGGAGCATCCGGAAGTAAAGTAAAGGACAACCCCGATTGCCTCATTCCATCCCCAGCTTCTTGAGCTTGGGAGAGATGACGACCCTGCAGTAGGGATTCGTGTCCTTGTTGAGGTTGTAATAGTCCTGGTGATAATCTTCGGCCACCCAGAACTTGGAGGCTTCGGAAATCTCCGTGACTGAAGGATTCTCATACATTCCACTGGCATCGAGCTTGGACTTGGATTGCATGGCGACATTCCGCTGCTCCGGCGTGTGATAGAAAATCACCGAACGATACTGGGGCCCCGTGTCCGCCCCCTGACGATTCAGGCTCGTGGGGTCATGCGCCTGCCAGAACACGTCGAGGATCTCTTCCAGGGAGATCTTCGCGGGATCGAAGGTCACCTGGATCACTTCGGCGTGACCGGTGGTCTTTGTGCAGATCTGCTCGTAGCTGGGATTGTCGACGTGCCCTCCCATGTAGCCGGACACCACGTCCGTTACACCCTCGAGCCTCTCCATGACCGCCTCCGTGCACCAGAAGCATCCGCCTCCGAGTGTGATGACTTCTTTACCTTGGGCAACGGGAGCACCTTCTTTCATGGGAGTTTTGTCGTTTGAGGGAGGAGTTTCTTTTTCCGCCTCCGGAGCCTTCGTTGCGGCTTCGGCAGGTTTTGCCGCGACATCCGTCACCGGCTTGGAGGCTGACGCTTCCTTCGCCGCAGGCGCTTCTGGAGCCGAAACTCCGGTCGGTGGCGCGGGATCGGAAGTCTTGCCGCCATCCTGACAGGAACACAAGAAAAGCACCGGAGCGAGAACGGCGGAGACGAATCGGAACGGGGAGACTGCCTTCATCGGGCAAACGTGCCCGTTCCCTCGCCCGTGCGCAATCGTTTTGCAGCGCTTCCTCCGCCCCGCATCGCGTGATTCGCGGATCGATTATCTCCCAAGCAACCGAAATCAGAACTTTTGAACAGCCCGGTTTTTACGAAGGGCAAAGTTTTTTTGCTTTTTTTTCCTAAAACCTTTGACGCATCCGATTCTTTTCCTATAACAATGCCATTGTTATTCCATTTTCGGAACAAACATGGCCAGACCAAAGAACACGACTGAGACGGTCCAGATCACGATCTCCACCACCCAACAGGTGAAGGATCTGCTCGAGGAGCTCTCGAAAACCGGGTTCTACGGAAAAAACGCCGCCGATACCGCTCACGTTCTCCTGAAAGAAAAAATCAGGGATCTCCAGCGAGTCGGACAGGCGCCAGGGCCGCGTTACGCGCCGAGCCCGATGGAATGACAGAACCACGACCTCTCAACACCGCACCCCTCAACCGCCATGTATCTCCCCGAGCCCGCCAACTCCTCAGACAGTTCCCAGGCCCTTGCTCTGCTCAGCGCCGCTTCGATCGCCCCGGCAGAAATCTGCGCCTCCGATCCGGAGACCAAACAAGCGTTTGAGGAAAGCCTGAGGGCGCTCGCTGAAGATATCGTGCGGTTTCATCCGGGACTTGCCCATCTTCTCATCGGGATGAGCGAATCCCCCTGCCCGTTCGTGCACGGACAGAACTAAGTCCGTCCTTTTCGAACCTTCCTGACCTGGATCCATTTCAGCGGGCCCACAGGTAGAGAAGAACGACGCCGGCTACCGCCACGACAGCTCCGACAAGTGCGAGGCGGGTCGGGTGGTCCCCCTCGGTGATCCTCGCGAGAGGCATGAGCACGATGGGAGTCAGGGCGACGACCGAGAGGACGATCCCGCTCTTGAGATCCTGCAAAGCCCACTGGAAGCAGCTCACCCCGATCACCGGTCCAAAGAGGGCGGCGCCAAAGAGCCAGGGAAGGACCTTGCGATCAAAGGGAGTATTCCACGATTCACGCTCCTCCCGTGAACCGAAAAAGCGCACCAGCGCCACCGTCACCGCGGAGAAAACGAGCCCGGCAACGACCCTTTGAAAGGCGGCCGTGATGCCCGTGCCACCCGCTTCGAGAACCGCCGCAACCTCCTCGGCCTTTCGGCTGATCACGGCACCACTCCCCTGCCCGAACCCGGCGGTGAGCGCAAAGAGAATCCCCACCCAGAAGCGCCCCCGTCGGGGAACCTTGGCGAGGGATTGGGACCCCGGACGCACCGCAAGCCCAACGCCGGTAAGAATGATCAACGCGCAAGCCACTCCCCGGATGCCGACCGAATTCCCCAGCCAGAGCCATTCGAGGGCCATCGCAAAGAGCGGGGCGAGGCATAGGTTCAGCAGGATCGTCAGGCGCGATCCGATTCGTTCATAAGCCTTGAAGAGGGCCACATCACCAAGTCCGAATCCGATCAACCCACTCACAAAGAACCACTGGAAAGAGGCCCACCGGATCGCCCCGGGATTGGTGACCAGCACGATGATTCCAAGAATCAGGGCCGCGAGGATGAGACGAACGAGATTCCCCCAGGCTCCCCCCAGCTTTACAGCCACCCGCTGTCCCGTCACGGCGGAAAAGGCGAAAAGAAAGGTGGTCAGAATGGCCGCAATCATGCCAGGCACAGGCCAAAGCCCCGCCGATTCGAAAGTTGCCAAGGCAACGGCATCCACCGACTTTTGTAAAGTCCGCCTTTTCTCCGGCAATGTCTCTCTTCCCTCCCTCCTGGATCGTCCACAATGGTGACCTGCGTCCCGCCTCCGCCCCGCTCCTCGCACCGGGCGACGGCCTCGTCCATTGTGGACGGGGAGCGTTCGAAACCCTTGCCGCCTACCGGGGGCGACTCTTTCTCGCCGACGAGCATTTCTCCCGCCTCCGCCGCGCCGCCCTGGTACTTGAACTCCATTGCCCTTCGGACGCGGAACTGACCCATGCAACTCATCAGGCTCTGCAAGCCAACCATCTCTCCACGGAGGACCTGGCCAGGGTACGAATCACCCTCTCCTCCCCTCCGGACGGCGAAGCCTCGTGGTGGATCGAGGCGACACTTCCGCCCTCTCATCCTCCCGTAGCCAGGCTTGTTACCGGCCCCTTCTTCCGCAACGAGCGCAGCCTCCTCGTCGGCCTCAAGACAATCAACTACGGGGAAAACGTAGCCGCGTTGCGCCACGCACGGGAATGTGGCGCCGACGAGACAATCTTTTCGAACAGTCGGCTCGAGCTCTGCGAGGGAACGTGGTCGAATATCTTTGTCAGGATCGGCGGAAGATGGATCACCCCTCCCCTGTCATCGGGATGCCTACCCGGAATTACCCGGGCGCTCGTTCTCGAACTCTTCGAAGAGACAGGAGCCGCGGCCACGGAAGAGACCCTCTTGATAGACACACTGGAGAGGGTCGAATCGGCCTTTCTCACTTCCAGCCTCCGGGAAATCCAACCCGTGGCGGCCATCGACGACCGAACGCTGGTGCTCGATCCACTCCTGGACAAACTCCGCGCGGGTTACCACCGCCGAATCCTCGCGTAATCCCCGATCACCGACTTGCTCGAAAGGGTCTCGCGGACACGCCGGAATCGCGTGATTTGTCTTGTTCGAACGCGGAACGATTCTTTCTTGTCCCCTCCTCTGACACAACCACTCTTTTTCCGTCCCCATGATGCCCGAAGTCAACCGCCGTCACTTTCTCAAAGGTCTCGGAGCCACTATGGCCCTGCCGTCCTTCGAGACCTTTTTCAGCGCTTCCACAGCCCGGGCCGAGGCGGCCAAAGGGCTTGCCACCACCGCGAGCGGCGCTCCGCTCCGGACGGCCTTCCTCTACAAGCCGAACGGGATGAACATGACGAAGTGGGCCGTCACGGGAACCGGGGCGGATTTCACCTTCGGACCTACCCACGAACCCTACGCCAAGTTCAAGGACGACCTGCATGTCCTCGGCCAGTTGGCGCACCTCAACGGGACCGCGGGATCCGACGGTGGCGGAGACCACGCCCGTGCCAATGCAACCTTCCTGACCGGAGCCCGTCCCCGCAAGACCGCCGGTGCCGACATCAAGCTTGGCATCTCCATCGACCAGGTCATTGCCAACGCCATCGGCGACAAGACCAGATTCTCTTCCCTCGAGCTTTCCTGCGACGGGATCCGCAAGAGCGGCGTCTGCGATTCGGGGTATTCCTGTGCCTACCAGTTCAACCTTTCCTGGCGTTCCGACACCACTCCAATGACGCCCGAATCAAATCCCCGACACGTCTTCGAGCGCCTCTTCGGAGCGGGCCCAAAGGAGGAGCGCCAGAAGAGTTTTGCCCTCAGGAACCAGCGCCAACGATCCATCCTCGATTTTGTCATGGAGGACGCCAAGCGCCTCAATTCCCAACTCGGACGCAACGACCAGTTGAAGCTCGACGAGTACATGACGGGTGTCCGTGAGATCGAGCGTCGCATTGAAAAGGCGGAACAATTCGGACTTCCCGAGGCCCCGGGCATGGAAATGCCCGACGGCATTCCCGGCAGCTACGAGGATCACATCCGCCTCATGCTCGACCTCCTCGTGCTCGCCTTCGAGACCGATTCCACGCGCGTCGTGTCTTTCCTTCTCGCCCACGACGGGAGCAACCGCAGTTTCAAGGAGATTGGTGTTCCGGACGGCCACCACTCTATTTCCCACCACCAGAACAACCCGGATTCGCTGGAAAAACTGGCGAAAATCGACCTGTTCTATTCCCGGCAGTTTGCCTATCTTCTCGAGCAGCTCAAGTCCCGCAAGGATGTCGACGGTCAGTCGATCCTTCACAATTCGATGATCGTCTACGGAGGCGGACTTGCCGATCCCGATCGCCACCGCCACACCGATCTTCCCATCATCCTGGCCGGCCACGGAGGAGGCACGATCAAGACCGGCATCCATTCCCTCGCCGGAACCGACACCCCGATGAGCAACCTCTTCCTCAGCCTTCTCGATCGGGTCGGGGTCAAGGAGGAACGCTTTGGCGATTCCACCGGCCGTCTCACCGCGGTGGCTTGAAGCGGATCGCTGGGCGGAAAGGTACCGATCCTCCGCAAAGGCGGGAATCTGGCGCATGCGCGAACATTGACGTCGCCGTTCCTTCCTGCCAAGGTCGCCCCATGACCCGACGACAGCTTGTCCGCTCCTCCATGGCGCTGGCCGCCATACCCCTCTCTGCCACCTCGTTTGCCGCCGAACCGGGCACTCGAAAATTCACTCTGGCCCTGACTCCCGGCAGCATCGGGGTCTCGGTGAAAAGCCAGAAGGAGCTCAACGAACTCGCTACCCGGCATGGATTCGAGGCGGTGGAGCCTCGCAGCGAGGAACTTGCCGGAATGAGTGCCTCGCAACTGGAGGAAACGCTCGGCGATCTCAAGACGCGAAACCTTGCCTGGGCCTCGGCAGGCCTGCCCGTCGACTTCCGAAAGGATGAAACGACTTTTCGCGAGGGACTCGCGAAGCTGCCTTCCATCGCCGCCGGCCTGCAACGTGCCGGGGCCGCACGCATGGGAACCTGGCTCTCCCCTTCACACGACGAACTGACCTATCGCCAGAACTTCGATCTCCATACGAACCGCCTCCGCGAGATTGCGAAGATTCTCAAGGATCAAGGCATCCGTTTTGGACTCGAGTATGTGGGCACGCAGCTTCTCCTCGTGGGACACCGCTATCCTTTCCTCCACACCCTCGCGGAAACGCGGGAGCTGGCGGCATCCATCGGCACGGGCAATGTGGGCCTGATTCTCGATACCTGGCACTGGTGGACCTCTGGCGACACGGTCGAAGACCTCCTTTCCCTCGGAAACGAGGATGTCATCAGCGTCGACCTCAACGATGCTCCCTCCGGCCTGGAGAAGCGGGATCAGCTCGACAATGCCCGTGAACTCCCCGCCTCCACCGGAGTCATCGACGTGACCGCCTTTGTCAAAGCGCTTGTTCAGATTGGCTACGACGGCCCCATTCGCCCGGAGCCTTTCAACAAACCGCTCAACCAACTCGAAAACGAAGAAGCCTGTTCCGCCACCATCGCGGCAATGAAGAAAGCCGTGAGCGCCGCTTGAACCCGTTCCCTTTCCCAGTCATGCGCACCGTGCTCGTTCTCCTTACCGTCTTTTCCACGATCGTCATCGCCCTCGCGCAGGTGGCGCCCTACGACCAGGCACCCCCGGTGGAACCGCCTTATTACCGGGTCCGTTATGAGGGCTCGACGAAGCCCGGAGCATTGATCTTTCCCGTGCAATACACCGTCTGGATCCCCGAGGGGGTCGCCAGGCTCCGTGGCGTGATCGTTCACCAGCACGGCTGCGGGGAAGGCTCGTGCAAGTCTGGGCAGACGGGAGCGTTCGACCTTCACTGGCAGGCTTTGGCGAAAAAGCACCACTGCGCCCTTCTTGCTCCTTCCTACGAGCAGCCGGAAGGTGCCGACTGCCAGATGTGGTGTGTCCGAGAAACGGTTCCGACGTGGCTTTCCAGGAGGGGCTCTCGGACCTCGGCGCAGCGAGCGGACATCCCGAGCTCGCCTCCGTTCCCTGGGCGCTCTGGGGGCACAGCGGCGGCGGACACTGGTGCGGAGGGATGACGCTCCTGCATCCTGACAGGGTCGCGGCCGCCTGGTTGCGATCCGGAGTGCCCTTGCTTGAACCGAATCCCGACAGGGCCACGATCAAACCTCATGTCGTGTCCGAAGGTTCCATCGGGGTTCCGGTGATGTGCAATCCCGGAACGAAGGAGGGCGTCACCGTGAAAGAAGGCCGGTTCGCCGGAGTCTGGCCCGCAAACGAGAACTTTTTCAAAACCATGAGGGCCAAGGGGGCTCTCATCGGAGTCGCCGTCGACCCGCTCACCGCCCACGAGTGTGGAAACCAGCGATATCTGGCGATTCCCTGGCTCGATGCCTGCCTCTCGGCTCGCCTCCCCACGAATGACGGGGCTCCCTTGCGCCCCATGCCCGCAGAAGAGGTCTGGTTGGCCGAATTGCTTTCCGACAAAGCCCAGCCCTTGACGGATTACCCCGACAATCCGCGTGAAGCCATCTGGCTCCCGAATGAAGCCGTGGCGAAACAGTGGATTCAGTATGTCACGGACACCCTCGTGACGGACACGACACCTCCACCCTCCCCGTCCAAGCCCGAGGTTAAAGGCAAGGAAATCACGTGGACCGCCGAGGGGGATCTTGAAAGTGGGCTCGCGCATTTCCTTATCGAACGCGACGGCGATGTCATCGCGAAGGTTCCCGAAGAGGGGAAAAATCCGTTTGGCCGCCCGATCTTCCAAGGGCTTCAGTACAGCGATACCCCGCTCGCTCCGCTTGTGGAAATGCGTTATATCGACGAGATCGCCATGCCCGGAAAAAATCATGTCTACCGGATCATTTCGGTAAACACAGCGGGACTGAAGTCGCCGTGATTCCGATCCTCGGTCTCGCCTCCTGAAGGTCCGAAAGTTCCAGCCAGAAGATCTTTCGAATACCGGGTGGAGTGCGACCCCGCAAACCAAGAACCGGAACTGGACACCTTTCCTGCCTCAGCTAAGCTCCGGGCATGGATCAAGACTGGACTGAAAAGATCGTGATCGTCACGGGAGGTGGCGGGGGAATGGGGCAGGCGGCGGCAAGACGTTTTGCCGAAGCCGGGGCAAGAACCTTCGTTTTCGGGCGAACCGCTGAGGCTCTCGAAGAGACCGCCTCTTTTTCTCCCCGGATCACTCCCGTCACCTGCGATGTGGCCGATCCAGCAAGTGTCTCGGAAGCGATGGCGATCGTCCTCTCCCAGGGGTGTCCTCACGTGCTGATCCACACGGCGGGAATCAATACCCCCGACCGTTTCATGGCCCACAACGATCCCGCCAAGATCGCCTCCCACGATTCCTGGCAGAGAGTCATGGAAATCAATGTCCTCGGTGTCGCGAACATGATCCAGGCCGTGGCGAAACCGATGGCCGAGAAGGGAGGAGGACGGATCGTCGTTGTCTCATCGACGGCAGGACACGGATTCGATTCCTTCGCGGGAGTTCCCTACACCGCGAGCAAATGGGCCGTTCACGGCCTGCTCTTCACCGCACGTCCCCAGCTCGCCGCCCACGGGATCGTGGTCTCGGAATACGCGCCGGGGGAAGCCTACACTCCACTGGTGGAGAAACGCCCGGTCCGTCCCACCGAGGAACATTGCGCGGCGATGATCCAGGCCGGCGACTGTGCCGAGACACTCTTTTACATGGCCTCGCAACCACACAGCATGAGCGTCATCCAGCTACCCGTCTATCAGCCCTTCGGAGGCATGCCTCCCGAGATCACCGCTCCCTGGCTTGATGGCCTCGAGATCCGGTCACGAAGCTAGAGAAGAAGAGGTAAACACTCGGGTTTCCTTCCACAGGAGACCGTATCGATTCACGGATCGTTCTTCTCCCCGATTCTACGAAGCGCCGCCTCCCGCTCGGCCGGTGTCATCCCCGGAACGAGATCCTTGAGATAATTGATGGCATTAGGCTCGCCTTGCTCCACTCCCTGCCAGAGCCAGTAGTAGGCCTCGACCACGTCTCGATCTCCAACGAGGCCACTTTCATAGAGGCGCCCAAGGCTTGCCTGAGCTTTCGCGTTTCCCTGCTCCGCGGCCTGGCGGTACCAGATCATCGCCTCCCTCCGATCCACCTTCCCCGTGGTGCCCGATTCCAGCAAGGTGCCCACAAGATTCTGTGCCCACGCATTTCCCTGCTCCGCTGCCTTTCGAGCCCATTGAAGTGACTTGTTCCAATTCCTGGCGACACCGCTTTCGCCGAAGTAGTAAATCTCGGCAAGCCTGACCTGCGCGTCTTGGTTACCGCTCTCCGCCGCCTTCGTGATCCATGCCTCTCCCGAGGAAGGAGTTGCCTCCGTGACCCGCCCTTGGAGGATCATCAAACCGAGATTCAACTGGGCCGAGGCGATCCCGGCATCGGCAGCTTTCCCCATCCAGATCGCAGCGGCACCATCATCCCTGGGAACTCCATCCCCGC
Organism: Verrucomicrobiia bacterium; assembly: GCA_020439925.1. GTDB lineage: Bacteria > Verrucomicrobiota > Verrucomicrobiia > Verrucomicrobiales > DEV007 > Arctic95D-9. The sequence continues at coordinate 11,342 of JAGRPC010000318.1, forward strand.
GAGAAAGGAGAAAGCCATAGAACCCCTGTGCGCCCGCGTGCCCGGATTCCGCCGCCTCTTTGAACAACGACGCTGCCTGAGCCAGTTCCTCGGAACCAGAGTGGGCCGTGTACAACGCTTTTCCCTTCTCGAAAAGTTCGGAGGGTTCGTCTGCCCTTACGGCGAAAAACAGGAGAACCAGGACAAGGCAGCCTGCTCCCGAACGGCGCACGCCCTTCCACCCATGTGACGAATACATCTTCATTTCTTCCGAAGCGGAACTGAGTATTCCGTTTTCCGGCAACGCTCACGTGACGTTTCCGTAACGCTCTTGTTAGGTGTCAATAACGTTACCCGAAGAGTTTTGAAGGCACGCTTCTTCGGGTGGTAGGTCCCCATCGTCGGGGGCTTTGTCCTGCACCGGTATCGCTTCTCGCACGAGATCCGGCCGGTCGGACGACGAACCAAATCGAATCCGTCCCGCGGCACCCTAACAGAAAACAAACCAAAACAACCTCAGCTCCTCAAAAGCCATGAAACTCAAGATCAGCCTCCTGGCGGGGCTCGCGGCCCTCGGGTTTGCCTCCAGTGCCTCCGCCCAGACGGTCATCAACATCACCGGTGCGACTGCCTTCCGCGCAGCCGCCCACACCTCCATCATCAACATGCTCGGCGGTCCGGGGGTCTGCCAGTATGGTTACGTCGGCTCCTCCATCTCGAGCGCCAACCACGCCATTTTCGTGGGAAACATCGGTGGCAACCCTTACGTCATCCGCACCAGCCAAAGTGGCTCTACCGCCGGTATTCGCGACGTCGTCCAGGGAAATTCCCTGACCTACCTCCGCGACAATCTGACCTCACCGGACATCAGCACCTCCGGCGTCCAAATTGCCGCCAACATTGCCGACGCCACCACCGCCATGAAAACCGAAACGGACATCCCCCGGTTTTCGTTCTCCGATGTGGACCAAGCCATTTCGAATAACCCGACCCCGGCGCTCCCCGGCACTCCAGTCGGCGTCGTTCCCTTCATCTTCGTCGCGAACGTCGGTGCTCCCGCCGCTCTCACGAACATGACCGATCAGCTCCACGAGGCCCAGTGGTCCACCGGCCAGCTTCCCCTCAGCATGTATACCGGCAACCCCGCCGACACCAAGCTCGTTCTCAACACCGGACGTTCCAATGGATCCGGAACTCGCGCCACCATCCTTTCGGAAACTCAATACGGCCCCTTCCGTGCGGTCGTGCAGTGGGGTGGCCCGAACACGGCGGCGAATATCACCGGAGCTGAAGGCACCGGCACGATCGCCTGGCTGCAACTCCTCAATGACGGTGGTTACAGCTCCAACAGCTATGTCCGCCAGAATCTTTCCCGCACCAGCGCCAACGTCACCGTGGGAACGGACAACACCGGCGCCGGTGGCGTCGCCGGACAGGACATCGTCATGGTCAGCTACCTCACGCTCTCGGATGCCGTGGCCATTTCCGATGTGAACGGCCCCGGTACGGGTGTTGGTGCGAAGGCCCTCACCTACAACGGTGCCGCCTATAGCGAAGACAACGTCAAGAACGGAAGATACTCCCTCTGGGGATATCAGCAGTTCTACGGGCCCATCGGCATCACCCAGGCTGAGCAGGATTTCTTCGACGGCTTCACCGCAGAGATCCCGAATGCGCTCAATCCGCTCACGACCGGGATCAAGATCCCCGAGATGAATGTCACCCGCAACGGCGGCGACGGTGGCCCGATCACCCCGAACTGATAGGGCGTTCTTCCTCTCCAGAACTTCATTCCTTTGATCAGAACTTTTGTCCCATGAACTTCAGATGAAATCCTTGATTCGAAACCTTTTTCTCCCCTTAGCGGGACTCGCCCTCGCGGTGACGGCCGCTACGGCGGCGCCCTGGCCACCGGCCCCGGGCGACNTGATCCTCGGTGTCCAAGCCACAGGCGGAACGGGCGCCACCACCAACGTGTTCTTCAATCTCGGTCCGGCGCACACCCTGCGCGATGATCCAAATCCGGCCGGCACGCTGGTCAACCTGGACACGGAGCTCACCGCCGCCTTCGGCGCCGGCTGGTCCTCGCGCACCGACCTCTACTTCGGGGTCATCGCCAACCGTAGCAACGCCACACCTTCGGGACTCGGCTCCGTCGCTCCCGAAAACGGTGACCCGGCCCGGACGATCTATGCCTCGAAAGGGGTTACGGTCGCCGGCACTGGGACTCCATGGTCCGGCTTCAGCGTTTCCGCCCTCGGTCTCGCCGCTACCGCACACCAGGGCCAGCTCGCCGCCATCGACAATATCTCCGCGAATGGCAACAACGTGATGACCCTCATCCAGGCTTCCAACCCGGTGGAATGGAACAACAGCTGGTCTCAGTGGAACCCCACTCCAGGTACGGCCTATTCCATCTTCAACGGAGGTCTCCAAGCCCAGATCAACGCCACCGCCGCCCTCGTCGATGTTTTCCGCATCGTCAGCACCAGTGGCTCCGGATCCTACGTCACGACCATCTCCCTCGCGGCGAATGGAGACGTGACCGCAGCGCGTGCCGGAGGAGGCAACACGACCTACTTCACGGTCACCGCCACCGCCACGAACGGCAGCGTCTCCGGAGCGGGCACGATCGTCTACCCACAAGGATCTGTCGCCAAGCTCACCGCCTCGCCCAACACCGGATTCGGTTTTGTAGGCTGGAGCGGAGACGCCTCCGGCTCGACCAACCCGATCAACGTGACGATGGATGCGAACAAGAACGTCACCGCAACCTTCGCCCCGCTTCCGTCCGTCACCTCTCCCACCGCGACCGGCATCACCGAAACGTCGGCCACTCTCGGCGGCAATGTCACCAGTGACGGCGGCCAGACCGTAACCGAGCGCGGTGTTGTCTACGCCCCCCTTGCCACGAACAGCAATCCGGTTCTCGGCGGAACGGGCGTGGTGAGCCAGACTGCGGCGGGCACCACCGGAGTCTTCACGACGGATGTCACCGGACTCACCGCCGGCACCACCTACGCCTACAAGGCTTACGCGACCACCCCGGCCGGAACGGGATACACTTCAGTGGCCCTGTTTACCACCGACACGGCGGTGACCTTCAACGGAGGAGTCGGTATCGTCTCGGATCGCACGATCCAGGCGGGTGATACCCAGGTCTTCACCTTCAACCTGGCAAACCCGGCCGACGTGGCCTTCACCAGTAACGGCGCGACCGGCATCAGCTGGGAGATCCGCGACAGTGGCAACAACCTCGTTGATTCAGGCACCGGTCCGCTCGACTTCAGTGGTGTGCTTCTCGACGGTGACTACCGTCTTTCCATCACCGGAGGTGGCTCCGCGGAAACCTTCTCCCTGAATCTCGACGCCTCCACCGAAGCGGCTCCCAAGGCCGACGTGGCCGTGGGCGCGGCCCTCACGAGTCTCACTGGTTCTGATGTCTATTCTCCCACTCCGCAGTTGCACGGGGCGGTTTCCACGAAGGCGAAACCCGTCACCCGCTATTTCGCGGTCGACAACGATGGCCCTGTCGCCGACACCTTCTCGGTGCAGGCGTCTCCCGGTAACGGACTCTTCAAAGTGTCTTACTTCCAGGACGGCAACAACGTCACGGCCCAGGTCGTAGCAGGAACCTTCTCTACGGTGTCCATCGCCGAGGCTGATAATCCTGTCGGCTTCAAGATGAGCGTGGTCCCGAACAAGAAGAAGCTGGTGAAGACGAAAAAGACAAAGAAGGGCAAAAAGACAAAGTACCTGAAAAAGTCCTTCAGCTCGGTCATCACGGCAACGGCGGATTCCGACCCATCCTCTACCGACAGCGCGACGATTCGCGTGCAGACGAAGTGAGTTTTCCAAAATGCCGGAGTTCCATCCTCCGGTGCCAACTCTCAACCTCGAAAGGGCGGATCTTCGGATCCGCCCTTTTTTTGTCTCAAAACCTCACCGTTTCACGCGCAAGAGAACTTCGTTACGGCGGAGAAGCCCCGGAGTCCAGGGCGGGTCGTAACCGGCGTAGATCGGTTCGCCTTCCGCTTCGAGCCCCTTACCGGCCAGAATGGCCCGCAGTTCATCCAAACGATCCCGTCGTTGTTCCGCAATTGCCTTCCCTTTGAACCTGAGCACGGCATAGATACCGCCCTCCATGCGGCCAAGCCTCACGTTCTCGTCTACCGGCCCTGGAGCTCCCGAGGAGGCCACTCTTTCGGGAATGACAAACTGCATTTCTTCCGCCTTCCCCCCGCTGCCACCAGGCATGAATACGGGTGTCGTCATGTCGATCTTCTGTTCCGTGGTATTTCTTCCGGAAATGTATCGGAACAAGCGTCCGAAACCACTACCCTGCCCCTCGTCGTCGATAGACGTCGTCACAACCTGCAGGCTTTCGTATCGTCGCAACTCGAAGGGCCCATCGGCAACCAGCGTCTCGTAGCGTGCGGTCTCGTAGCCGGCTCTCGAAGTCGCAACGAAAGCGACCACTCCGACGCCGACAAGTATTCCCAGACCACAAAGGCTCATTCGACTCATCCTCATCATGCGGATTACGTTCCGCATCTCCGGAGAGTTGTCGAAAGTCAGCCGCGCTCCCGCGCCCGGGTAATCTCCACCGAGACGTGATCACAATCCGCAAGGATGAACTTTTTCACCTCCAAGGTCACCGCACACACCCCGTCGAAGGCAACGACGACAGCCGCGAGATCCTCCGCCAGAGTCTCGATAAGTCGACGTTCTCCCCTCGCGGCGACCTCACGCAACTTCTGCGACACCTGAAAATAGTCGATCGTATGCTCGATGCGGTCGTCGAATCCCTTGAAAGACCTCGAGAGGCTGATCGAGACATCGACAGAAACGCTCTGCGGCAGCACACGTTCCTCGTCAGGCACTCCTATGCGGGTGACGAGGCGGAGGCCCCGGATGTGGATTCGGTCGCTCATGGTTCGTTGATCGACCAAAACTGACCCTCTTTGGCCTCCAAGGCAACCCTCTTCAAGCTACCTCTCTTCACCCGAGTCGAAAGCGGATATCGCGAATCTTCTCGGCCCCGAATCGTTGTTGCATCCTGCGCAACAATTCACCCTTCATTCTCTCAAGTTCGTAGTGAACCGTCGAGTGCAGGACCTGGATCGACAGGACCCGACGCTCCAGGGAAACCGGACGGGCGTTCGCGGCCACAAATCCGTCCACCATTTCATTCCAGGCATCGAAAACGATTTCCTCGTTGAACCGGTCGTTGAGACCAAGGCCCTTCATCGTCTTTCCCACAGCCGCCGAGAGGGTCGATTCGTACTTGGAAACATCTTGGGGTTCCCAGTAGCCACGCCACTCCGCCAAGGCTCGATCTCTGAGGCTGCGACGGGGTCGGTAGCGCATTCCGGATCATAATCCGGACGGCACGAACCTGCCACAAAAAAGCCGCGACCCAGAAGGGAGCGCGGCTTCCGTAGACGACCAAGAGGATCTCTCAGCCTTCGCTTCCGTTGCAGCCGATCGCTTCGACGGGGCAACCTTCCATCGCTTCCTCACAAAGAGCACGCTCTTCGGGCGTCTCCGGCTGCTTGTAGACATACGAATACCCACCGTCCTCATTCCTCGTAAAATTGGCAGTGGCAGTTTCGCGGCACAGATCACAATCGATGCACTGGTCGTCGACGTAGAATTCGCCGGGAACGTTGTCTGAGTAGCGGTTTTCGAGGTCAGCCATGTCGGGGATACGGTGGATAGGTCCTCCCGGGGAGGGAAGGTCCGAAAAAACTAGAAGTTTTTTGATTGGACGCAACCGAATTCATTGGCTTGTTGAAGACAGGGCGGGCTTCACCCGATCCCCCTATCTTCTTTACTCTCTGCCCATGAATCCCCACGCCAATCCTGCCTCTCCCCAAGATTCCGACCGCGTTGTTCCACGTGAAGGCTGGCATGTGATCCACCTTTTTTTCAGAGTCGAACAGGCTCAATGGTCTCTCTTTTCGGACGAGGAGAAGCTCTCCGCCAAGACCGACCTCGCCGAGCTCGTTCAGGAGATCCGGTCGACCGATTCGACCCAGCTGCTCACCTTCTCCATGGTCACTCCCAAGGCCGATATCGGATTCATGCTCCTGACGGACGACCTTCACAAGGCCAACCGCTTCGAAAAGCAGATCTGCCGAGCACTCGGACCCGATGTCCTGACTCCGGTCTACAGCTACCTGAGTATGACCGAACTCAGTGAATACACCACGACCGAGGAACAGTATGCCGCCGACCTTACCCGCGACGAGGGAATTGCCGCCGAAAGTCCGGAAATGGAATCCAAGCTCGAGGAATTCAGGAAGCGGATGAAGAAATACAACAGCGACAGACTTTACCCCAACATGCCGGACTGGCCCGTCTTCTGTTTCTATCCCATGTCGAAACGTCGCAGCTCTTCGCACAACTGGTTTCATCTCGACTTCGAGACGCGCCGCACCCTCATGGGAGGCCATGCCCGGGTCGGTCGGGGCTACGCGGGAAGAGTTCGCCAATTGGTAACCGGGTCCGCCGGGCTTGACGAGTGGGAGTGGGGAGTGACTCTTTTTTCCCACAACACTCAGGACATCAAAGAGATAGTCTATGAAATGAGGTTCGACGAGGTCAGTGCCCTCTACGCTGAATTCGGCGACTTCTACATCGGCCTTCAGCTTCCCCTCGACGAACTTTTCCGACGCGCCGGGCTCTGAATGAGTTGAAGGGGAACCGAAAAGTTCACGGTTTCATTCCCGAGGCCATCAAAACCGTTTCCTGAACGGCAAGGTCGTAGCTGGAAGGGTAGGGATTCTTCTTTTCCCCCCTTACGATTGCTGCCAAATCCGCAGCGTCCCCGACGTAGCGTCGGTAGGGTGTTTCGAACTGGATTTCGCTGGTTCCCTTGGGGAAGACTCTTTCGCCCCCCCCGAGACGGCGCTCCTGGGACAGAGACAAAGTAACTGTAGGGCGATCCAGGGGCTGAATGTGAAACGTTCCTTCACTGCCACACACGGTGAAATGCCGACGAGAAAACCCTTCTACCTCGAGTCCGGTCGTTCGCACCGTCGCGGTGGCTTTGGGATACTCGAGAACCGCAAGCATGTTGTCGACCAGCGTGTCCCCGGGAGAGTCCAGACTTCTCCGCGGAAACGGGATGACTTTGTCCGGTTTCCCAAGAACCGAAACCGTGAGATCGATGATGTGGCAGCCGAGTTCGAACATGGTCCCTCCGGGAAACTCGTCGAGTGACTCACGGTCCTTTTGCGGTATCACCTTCGACATGACCGCATGCGTCTCAAAGACTTCTCCCAGCCATCCCGCCTTTAGCATACGATGTAGCAACTGCACGGCCGGACTGAACCGATACATGTATCCCATCTGAACAACGAGACCCTTTTCGTCCGCAAGTTTCATCAGATCCCGGTAGGACTCCATCGAATCACCCGCAGGTTTGTCGAGATGAACGTGGCATCCTGCCTCCAGTGCAAGCCGGGCGTAACGGAGAAGATTTCGAACCTCCGTCTCCACCCCGACCACCTGAAGACCGGGAACCTTCAATCCCTCCTCAAGTGACAAGATAGGGAAACGCCCATAGAGAGGACTTTTTCCTGCCGCTTTCATCAGATCGGGATCCTCTTCGACAATGCCAACCACCTCCCATTCTTCGCTCTTGTCATAAACCTCGAGCTTGTTGGCGTGCGCGTGTCCGGTACCGATCTGAAGGTATCTCAGGGGTTCCTTTCGTTGCCCGTAGGCACGTCCCAAACCTCCTGCCATCAAAGAGATGCCGGCAGATGCCCTGATAAACCGTCTCCTGCTTGCCATGATCACAGCGTATCTGAACCAACGCCCTCAGGCGAGGGCTCGAATTCGCCATTTTTTTTCCTGCCGGTTTTGTCGGCAATGGCGCAAAATGCCAATCCATGAGTGAATCCAGATTTTGTGGTCAAGTTGCCATCGTCACGGGCGGAGCCGATGGAATCGGCAAGGCAATCGTGCGCCGACTCGCCTCCGAAGGCGCCAGTGTCACCCTCTTCGACGTCAGTAAAGAAAAAGCAGAAGCCGCCATCGCGGAACTGGCGAACGAAGGGCTCTCGGTAGAGGCAGAGACCGTCAACATTGCCGAGGAAGACCAGGTCCGATCGGGGTTTGAGGCCGTCGCCGCTCGCAGCGAGGATCGGAAACTCGATATCATGATCAACTGTGCTGCGATCGTTGGCCCCACCAACACGAGGATTATCGATGTGTCCACCGAGGCATTTGACCTCGAAACGGCAGTCAATTTGCGAGGCACCTTCCTCATGACCAAATACGCCATCCTCGCCATGGAACCTCAAAATTACGGAAGAGTCCTCAATTTCGCGTCCATCGCCGGCAAGGAGGGGAACGCGGGAATGAGCCCCTATTCGGCGACCAAAGCAGGCGTCATAGGGCTCGTGAAATCGGTCGGGAAGGAATACGCCGAGACCGGGATCACCGTAAATGCCATCGCTCCCGCCGTGATTCGCACTCCAATGGTTGACGGCATCCACCCGGACCAGGTGAAATACATGACAGACAAGATCCCCATGAAACGCTGCGGGACTCTTGATGAAGTGGCGGCATTGAGCACTTGGATCGTGTCCCGAGAAGCCTCCTTCTGTACCGCTTTCACTTTCGATCTCACAGGGGGCCGCGCCGTTTATTGACGGGAACACCTTGCGGCGAATGTTCGCTGATTCCTGCAAATTCGTAGAAGAGCAACAAGGAGGCACGGTCAAGGCACAAGTCTTGACCTTTCGGGAATCTCGCCCCCGGACCTATCAGGTCCCGCCACAAACCTCCATTCAGTCACGAATCCGAAGCAGGCAAGGCTTGGACGGAATCTGATTCCCGGAACTTCGTCTTGAACCAGCCGGAATCTTCAAAGGAAGAAAGGTCCGCCATGCCGAGCGCACATCAACTGACTTGAAACTGAGATCGAGGATCCCTTTTGGGAAACCACAAAAGAGAGAGATCAGAATGTCGCCGTCGCACCCACGTGCCAACGACCCTGATTGCCATCATCGAAGCCTTCTTCCGTAACCTGGAACCCGTAATCAACACGAAGCGAGAACCAGTTGTCACGCTGATAACGGAAACCCAGACCCACACTGCCCAACTCGGTGTCAAGCTCGCCGGGAAGAGGATTGTTGCTCGAGAGTGACCCGTAATCGTAGAAGACAAGCCCGTAGGCACCATCCTGAACATTTCGGAAGCCCGTGAAGGTCGACGGGTAAAAGATCGGTGTCCTCAATTCGGCGGAGGCCACCACCCCACTGTCGCCCCTCACAATGCGCTGCTCCCAGCCCCGCACACTGTCGTAGCCGCCAGCTCCGAGAGTTTCACTCGCGAGGAGATTGGCGTTGGAAGCCTGCCCTTGAATGCGGCCATAAGCCGACCAGCCCTCGGGGAGGCGCTGGTCACGCTCGAGAGTCACGACCCCGTAGGTGTAGTTCGCGGTGGCTCCGGCGCGTTGAGTAGCAAAGACGGCGTCCGTGTTCTTATTGGTATTGTCACCCGGACTGCTGACCACTTCCGAGTCAAGGCGCCACACACCCGTCTGATCCCGGGAAACAATGTTGTAGCCCAAGCTGTATTGGACGATTTCGGAAGTGGTGTCGAAAACCTGAGCCTGGTTAAACGCCAAGGCACTGTTGCTCGATTTGAAATCCATTCCCAACTCAAGTTCGTGGGAAATCCTGCCGATGTTCGGAAGCGGGATCCCGTAACGACCGCTGATCTGCTTGTTCTCCCCGCCATTTTCGAAAACGGCACCGTTCTGGATGAATTGGGCTTCGGTATCCACGTAAGCACCGAGAAGCGTGATCTGGTGACGCCAAGGGAGGTAGGAGGCAAACACCCCACTATGCCCGAAGAGAGAAGATTCCCCGTCGATATTGGTGGTGAACTGATAACTGAGGATGGAATCCATCCCGAGGAAGAGCGGCCCGGTCCAAGACAGCCCAAAAATACCCCGCGCCTCCCCGAGAGCCGAAGTCCCGGAGTTTTCCAAGCTCACGTAACCGATGAGATCCTTGGTGGTCTCGTTGCGAAGGATGACATCAGTTTCTCCATAGCCACTGCCGGGGCTAAAGACCAGATCAACCTGGCGATTGGGGTGCTTGTTGATCCAGTTGAGATCTTCGGTCAAGTCGCTCTCGTGGATCACTTCTCCGCGTTGGGTCCGAATCTGACGAGACAGAGCCCTGCTTTCCGCGTCGCTCGCCCCCTCCACAATCACATCACCAAGACGACCCTCGATGATGACCAGTTGAAGAATTCCCGAAGTGATTTCCTGCTCGGGCACCAGCACATCGACCACAGGCAAGTCGCTCTTGCGGTAGGCCAGCACCGCGTCGCGCACCATTTGATTCAAGCCTCCGAGGGTGAGGGATTCTCCCACTCGCGAGGAGAACACATTGTAGACCTTGGGAGGAAGGTCAACTCCTTCGGTCACAACTCCAGAAAACCCGGAAGGACTGCCTTTCTTCACTTCTCGAGTCGACGAGACCACACGGATTCCTCTCAGATTGGAGGTGAGTAGAGTCGCCTCGGCAGATGGGCGATAAGAAGAATGCCCCCCATTGCCGTCGGACTGAGTGAAGGAAACTGGCTGAACGTCGTCGTTGGCTTCGGCGAATGGGTTACGCCAGCGCCACTTGGGCTGAGCTTCTGCCGGACCACCCTGTTCGTTTGTCCCCTTTTTCCACCAGGACTCAACCGCCGTGTTACGGCGGTCCCCCTTGTAGACCATTTGATTGTCCTTGTAGAAGACCGAATTCTCGTTGAAAGGTTTCAAATTGCCTTCGCCAACGGTCTCCGGAGCGGCCTCATTCCCTACATAGCCCCCACTGCCCATCGATTGTGACTCCACCTGGACGAGAGCGGTTGACGGATCTGCTTCGGGGCGATTCACAACAGCGCGCTGGCGCATCTCCTTCTCCTCCCGCGCGGCATCGACTTCCGCCTTTCTCTGCTCATACTTCGCAATGCGGAGATCTCTGAGACGCTCACGTTTCGTGATCTGGTCCGGAGTCCGAAGGTCCGGAGTCGGCGGAAGATCGATAAGCATTTCTTCCGGAGTGGGAGGGGGCAATTCTCCCCAATAATTATCATCTCCAAAAGCACGCAGCCTGGATCCGCTGGCCGTGATACCGTCCTCGGTGGTGGGCAAGGAATTTGCAACGGTAATCTGTTGAGGGACCTTCTTCTTCGTCTGGCTCGAAGCCGACGACAAACGCTGTCCGATCGTGGCGCGACCGGTGTCCTCGGGCATCCGCTCGTATACGTTGTCTTCGTATCTCGACTCGTTGAGCTTTCGAGTCCTTTCCCTCTTCTCCTTCCACGACAACTTGCGCTGTGGATCCCCTAAATCGAGATCAGGAAGGGGGGGCAGCGCACCCAGTTCTGAATCCTGTGAATGCAGCACATGAACGGGGCCAAGGAGCAAAAGGAGTGCGAAGGCGCTGGGAATCAGGTGCTTCATTCAGAGCGGTTTAAGAAAAAGGGTGGAGTATCCTCCACCCTCGATCTTGATTTCTCTCACATGAAATCGCAAGAGGAATATTCAGATTTTTGATGCGTCGCTTTTCTTGGAATTCTTGATATTTCAGTTCACCGGATAAAAGGAGGTAATCTGATTCCCGAAGACGCGATAGCTGGAATAACGGTTCGTTCCGGGTTCGAAGATGTAGAAGGTCATGCCGACAGGACCACCACCGCTTCCCCGGGCGATTCGGTCTTCCCTTTCCTCGTCGCGCTCCTCCTCCGATCCGGAATCACGCCTGTCACCAAAAAGGTTGTCGAGAGAGTTTTCCAGACGCCATGCGCCACTTTCTTCCAAGGTCTCTTCGTCACGCTCGAAAAGCGCCAACAACGGGTACAGCTCGTTGCCATATCCGCCAACTCCATCGGTAAACAGGTCGTCTTCGCGGAAGAACGCATCGAAGGTTTCGGCGAACGAGAGCCCGAAGAAGTCAAAGATATCAAGTGGAAGAGGAATATGGGGATCGTTTGGCTGTGCCGGCAGCTTGTTCGAAACTGCCTCGACCGCGTCGTAATAAAGCGTGTAGTGACCCGCTCCACTAATTCCGTTTGCATCGCGGTAGAGCGGCACCGAACCACCCAGATCTCCCGATGACATACCGGCCAGGTTGAAAAGACCTCCTGGACTGTTGACGGTGGCGAGGGCACCTCCTTGACCGCTCGCGGCGTCGGTGGGGAACACTCCCCCGCCCGGGAATCCCCCGGCTGCAGCAAGCCCGGCCTGATCCCACCAGAGGTCGGGAGTCAGGTAGACCTCGTCAGCGCGACCCGCCAGAATGCCGTTGTCCTTATTGAAGGGAGCCGCAAAGTTTCCGGGAGCGATCTCGAAGGGGGTGCTGACCTCATTGATACGGGTAGTTCCGTCCATTTTATTATTTGATCGCGCCGGCATGAAAAACATGGCCTGCGACCCCACTCCGAATCCTCCGCTGGTGATCACGGATTCGTTGGTGGCGGTCAAACGCCCCCCGCCGCCATAGAACGGATTCCTTCTGCTGACGGCAAGGAGGGTGTTGCCCTCGGTTAATTGCTGGTTGGTAGCCACCTCCGGATCGGCATGGCCGACGAGAGCTCCATTCAGGGTGATATGCCGACCGGTCGCTACGACGATGTCGCCTTTGCGGTAACCGCCCGCGTCATTGAAAATGGACAAGGCATTTCCGCTGGTATCGAACAAATAATCACCATTGCCGATCATGGCATAATTGTTCAGCGATCTCGTCGTGGTGCTTGAAGCATCAATCTCACTGCCTTGCGTGACCGTCACATCACGCCCGGCAAGTACCGTAATATCCCCTTCGAGGTTTCCAACGATAGAGGGACCACCATGGCCGATCTGGGCAAATGAGCCGTAGATAGTCTGCAGATCCACATCGGGGGTGGTTCCACCGGCAATACGGATATCACGTCCCACCACGACAGTGATATCGCCCTCCTGATCTGCCTCCCGGACATCATCGTTGAAATTCGTCTGGCGGTTGCCATTCTCCGCAGAGAAGTGACCAATCTTGGCAAAATTGAATCCGGAAGCCACGGCATCCGTATCGGGATTCGCGATGTTATAAGGAGATTGCCCCCCATCGTCGGTGAACGGATCGGTTCTCTCCTGAGCTACAATCGAGAGATCGTTTTTCGCGTAGACCTTGATGTCACCGGAAGACGGCGCGTCCACTTGGTAACCACCGTGACCGATGGCCGCAAAGGCACCGGTAACGGAACGACCTTCATCGTCTCCGATACCGCTGGGTTGCTCGGACCAGGCATTGTCCCCCGCCTTGATGGTGATGTCGCCTTCCACAGAAACATTGATGTCTCCGGCGAACCCGGTCGCCAAGCCAAGACGATAGGACCGATCGTTACCCTGATCCGAGGAAAACCCGTGACCCAACTGCGCATAGGAAGACTCCACTCCCTTGCCCCCGAGAACCCAGAGACTGCCTCCGGCAACGGCCGTGATGTTCGACGAAGCGGCGATCCCCTTCACATCCTCTCCGTTCGAAAGGACGACCAGATCGAGGTTGTCGTAAGGACCTCCGTGGCCGATGGCAACCGGATTGATCCTCGAGGGAGCAGGAGCCCCAAAAAGTGCATTCGTGTTTTCATCACGTTCATTTTCGTCGGCGGCATCCGCGTCCAGACGAATATCACCGGAGGCATAAACCGAGATATCCCCAACCAGTTCCAAAGCCCGGACGAGTCCGACATTGATCCCGTCATCAACCCGGTCGCTTTGTCCGACTCCATGGCCGATGCGAGTCCAGCGTTGCTGCCCGGTGCCGTTTTCGAGAATGAGATCTCCTCCGTTGGCAGCAACAAAAATGTCTCCCACCTTCGATCCGTAGTTCGAGGAGAAATTGTTGGCATTAAGAATATCCGCATTGATGCCCCCGTGCCCGATCTGCGTGTAGGAGTCACGTGTCAAAATACCGAGACTCTGGTTCTCCACGTCTCCAACCCCGCCGTTACGCCCCGGGGGCTGGCGAAGCCCTTCCTGTAGATGGTCGAGGGTAACGGAACCACCGGCGGTAACCGAAACATTGGCGGTGCGACGATCCGCCCCCACCAGATCCCCGGCTCCGCCCGCCGTAAAGTCGCGGAAACCGTTCACCCCTCCATTGGAAGAGGCGTAGGTGACACTGGCGGTGGTGGTGTTGAGAACGGAATCGATGGTCGATTCAACCCCATCATACCAGAAATGCTCGTTGCGGACGTAGTCTCCACCGACCTGGCCCCAATCATCCTGCCCCTGGTGCCCGATCTTTGCGAAACTTCTCCGATAAGCACCGTTTCGAAGCAGCACATCTCCACCTGCCACAACCTCGATGTCGCCAAAGAAGCCCATGAATCCGCTGTTCACACCACCATGGCCGATCTGTGCCCACGCACTCTGTGAGACGTTTCCGGCGCGGACAAAGTTGGTGATCTCGCCTCCGCCAATCAGGTTGACGTTGCCTCCGGCATGGACCCGGATATCACCCAGAATGAAGGAGGATGTCTCGTAGTCGACGAGTTCCTTGCCCCCGTGACCGATCCGGGTGTAATCCCAGACATCATTGCCGCCCACCAGGGTGATGTCTCCGGCCGCATCCACATCGATGTCTCCGGTGATGGTCATGAAGTTGGTCCCATACCGGGAAAGACCCGAACCTACCGCATTGATGTAACTCTCGTTCCCGGACTGGGTCGTGACACTGCCGATCCCATTGGACCCGGTGATCCGGAAGTTGACGATTTCACGCGCATCAATGGTCCCGGTGACACTTCCCGCCGTGATTCCCGGAACCACCGGAGTGCCGATCAGGTTCTTGAAACCCGATCCGGTCGCACCGTAGGTGAACTCGGCTCCGCCGTGCCCGATCGCCGCGAAGCGGCTGTCGCGGGGAAGGTTACCCGTGATGCTGCTGTCGGTGGAAAAGGCCTTCAGGCTGATGTTGCCGTTGTGGGCGTAGACCTTGATGTCGCCATGGAATCCCTTGATGGTGAATCCCTCGAGAGCGTCAACCTGAATCGGACCGACGGGAGCAAGCGTGAGCGGAGCGAGCGTGTTGTAACCTTGTGAGTTCGCCAAGTTCGAGGAGTGAACCCCTCCCCCCGCCGTGCCACGGGTATAGAGGAGCGGATTCATGATGATGACTCGCTGGGATTCGGCACCCCCCACCGCATTGAAATTGACAAACTGCCCTGTAAGGGTGGCGCCTCCGGAATCCGTTGCGATCGGGACAAAATTTCCGGATCCAGCGGTGTGTCCAACAAACACCCAGGTCCCGGCGTTGTCGTAGGCGAAGCCATCACCCAGCGTGTAGCGAAGAGTTGCAGCCGGATCCAGGGAAGGATCCAAGCCGGTGGACGCCACCCCGGTGAAAAGCTCCCCACGACGCAGGTTGGGGTTGTCAAAATCACCGGTTGTCGCGAAGAAGCGAATCTGCTGATCGACGTTGCTCGGCGCATCCCAGAAAGCATGACCAAACGAGGAGTGACCGATGACGGCCGCCGAGCGGGTGGCCTCACCTGCCTCGAGGGTAACGCTGCCGGCCGCTTCCACAGTGATGTTGCCATAGAATTCGCCAAACTGTCCCACTCCTCCATGACCGATGTGGGCAGGAGAGTTGCTGGCAGGCGAGGAAGTCTTGAAGGACTGGTTCGCACGGAGAATCACGTCGCCCACTGTCCCGAACTGGGCCGTCACCGTTCCGTCCGCACGATTGATCTGAATCGGGTTCCCGGTGTCGACTCCTGCCAAGACATTGATGTTTCCGTAGACCGGCGCAAGACGTCCGATCGCCGTGGCATTCCGGTCAGCCGTCGAACCGTTGAACGACCAGCGACGTTCAATCTGTCCCTGCTCGATGAGCTGGTTGACGTCGGTTCCGGTACGAATAGAGAATCCGGCGTTTGAAACATCTTCGTTGCCGATGTCACGGATCGAGGTTCCGCCACCGCCCCAGTTTGAACGATTGGGACCACCATGACCAATCGTGGCACTGGTCTCTTCATTGCCGGCCCCCGAAAGCAAAGTTACCGCCCCCCTGGCGACCACGTTGATGTGAGCGCCGTCGACCGCTGATCCTGCTCCGTTTTCAGGACGAAGCCCACCCAGATTAAGAGGGTCAGCCGTCTGAATGGTTCCAGCGATCGTCAGATTCAGACCGGGATTGTTGCGATTCTGCAAGCCAGCATCTTCGATCTGCTGCCACCACCAGTTGCCCGTGAGGGCGCTGTTGTAGTGGTTGGCATAGGGGATAAATGATTCCGCCACGACTCCGGTGCTGTTGATTCCACGGACACCGTCCATGATGCCATCGCCATTCACGTCCACCTCATTCTGACCGGCGACCCCGACGATCGGATCACTCACGCCGGCGGCAGCCTGGCCAAGACCATTCAGTCCATCACTCAACAACCAAGCCCCGCTGCCGGAGGCCGCACCCACCTTCATGTCAAGACGGAAGTTCCCGCCCTTGTTGAGCCGCGGCCCGAAAACCTGCCCACCATCGTGGAATCCGATCATCGAATAACGAAGAACCGAGTTGGTATTCGATCCGATCACCCGAACATCGTAGCCAGCCACGTTGGTGTCACCGTAGCGACTTCCGACCTCGACGTGCCGGTTCATCGCGCTGTTACCGATGATGACGCTGCCGCCGTTCACACCAAAGGCGCCCTGGCCTACATAAAAATCCCACGCAGACTGCGGATCCAGAGCGAGAGCCGGATCCGATTCGCCACCAGACCATCCCGCAAGCAGGTTCACCGAACCACCCCCGGAAGTGCGGATGTGGTTGTTGACGATGATGGAGCCCGAAGCAAACGCCCCGAAGCTCGACAAGGAGT
>JAGRPC010000319.1 GCA_020439925.1 Verrucomicrobiia bacterium
TTGAACTTCACGGAAATCTCGAGGTCCTGGCGTCCCGCCTCGAAACGGATCGCGTCGACGCCCGCGTGATCGTTGATGTCGATGGTTTTCCCGACCAGGACTCCGTCCTTCACGACACTCTCGCTCTTGTAGTGGCTCCAGCGCTCCCCGAAGCCGTCTTTTTCGAAGTCGTCCTCATAGATCACCTCGCTGTAGTAAAGTTCGTCCTCCTTGCCCTGGCGTTTCAGATCCCACTCCTTGAGGAACTGCTGGTCCTCGTCGGAAAGCGTCTCCACGGGAACGTCGAAGGGCTTCCGGTTGACCATGAGACGGGCCTTTCCGTCACGGACATCCAGCAGTTCCGCCTCGATCTCCTTTCCGGCCTTGTTGGTGAAGGTGCGCATCTCCCGGGCGGGAGAGGAAACGGCGAGCAGGAGGGGAAGGATCAGGGAGAGGAGACGCAGGGCTTTCATGGCACAAGGGTGCACGCGCCCTCCCTTCCCCGTCAACGGGAATCTCCGGGACGAAGGTCACTCTCCCGTTCTCACGAGGCCCCTGTTCGCGTCCGGGCGGGCGATCTCGAGAAGACCACGATGCCGGCCTTCCGGGGTTCGGGGACCCTTTGCCACGAGGAAACGTCCGGGACCGTCTCCGAGGATGCCCAGGGAAGCGTCGAACTCGTAGCGACCGAGCAGTTGGAAAGCCTCGTCGGTCTTGAGAAGCACTTGCGGGGAACCGTAACATCCGAACCACCAGGCACCGTCGTGCCAGGCCGCGGTCTGGATTCCCATTTTCGTCCAGCCGCTCGCGATCTCATGGCGCTTCACGAGGCGGAAGCCGCCGTCATATTCATAGACGCAGTTTTCCTCGACGCCTTCGGGCAGTCCTCCCACGACAAAAAAGTGCCCCTCCCGAAGGTCCATGCCCCCGGCTCCATGAAAGACTTCGGGCACCGGATGCTTTTCGAGAAAGGCGAGAGTGTCGGCCCGATAGACGTAGATCCAGGAGTCGGCCCTTCCTTCCGGATCGTTGAAGCGCCCCAAGTTGACGGCCACATAGACCTTACCCCCGTCGAAGCAGAGATCCCCGTGATGATTCTCCACCGGGATCCTGACGAGCACCTTTCCATCGGAGCCCGTCTTGACGAGTTCGGTGGTGAACGACCAGTAGATCGCCCCCTTCCGGTCCGTACAGACACCCTGAAGGTGATGGGCGTAGTCGCCCTCGCAGGAGACGGGATCGAAGACCGGATCAACCGCGAAAAGAATCCCGGTCGTCAGGAAAAAAGAGAGGATGACTCCGGCAAATCCAGCTTTCATGAGAACCGCCTTTCCCATCATCCGGACGGGACACACCCCTGACCCGGGAGTCCGTGAATGGCGCGGATCCAACCGAGGAATCAGCCCCGCACAAGAAAGCGGAAAGCGGCCGCGCCGACCAGGAGGAAGACGATAGCGATGACGAGTCCGGTGAAAATTGCCATAGGGCCAAGTCTTAGCATCAAAATGGAGAATGCCAAACCGGAAAATCACGGCGGATAACTGCGTTCCTGTTCCTTGGCGAGGTTCTGCCTCGGGTCGAACTCCAGGTTCCGATCGTTCGCGCGGGGATTGAAGTAGTAGGTGAAGCGGAGGCTTCCCCTCGCGTCAAGCTGGATCCCTTCGGGAAGTTTCACGTAGTTCGCGCGGACGACCTTCCCGTCGCGGACTTCCGCACGGGTGCGCAGGAAGAGAGGCCTCTTTTCGATCTCCATCCGGCTTGAATCGTAGGTCGAACCCTCCATCTCGAACTTCGGGCCATATCCCTCTTCGGGAGCTTCGTGCGGCATCGTCAGTTCGCTGAAAGGGTTGAAATCAGGCTCCTCAAATACAAAGCCAAGACCACCTGATGCGGTGATTGTCGCCGCCGCGTCCCACTTCCCATAGACGTCACGCAGCGCTTCCTCGCTCAGATTCGCATTCACTTTTGCGAATCGAATGCGATCCCATTCCTCACCTGAATATTGATACCCACTAAACGAATTGGAGAACCGCACCTCAAAATCCGAAACTGTCCCCTTCCCAAATGGAGCCACCCAGTCACCGGCTTCGAGATCGACGCCGATTCTTCCGGCGTCCTTGGGAATGGCCAACTCAAGGTCACGCACGACCAAAGGAATCGGCGAGATCCGACGACGCATCACGAGGTCCACATTGTAATCCCGGGCACCAAATTCGTTTCTCATTTCCGAATTGTAGTAGCCGGGCTTCTTTACAGTAACGAGGGCTCCAATCGTGATCGTTTCTCTCGCACCATATCGTCCGTCGGTTCCCGAGACTCCGCGGAAGACGCGGCTAGTTCCATTGACGGGTCGCATGAAGATGATCGCGACCTCGGCTCCGGGTAGCGGTCTTCGGTTCTCGTCGATTACCCGGACTTTGATTTCATGACCATTGGTGCATGTGCTCAGTGTCAGCACGGCGAGGAGAAGGATTGTTGTTCTCATTCGTTCAGGTCTCCTAATTCGATCATCTTCGTGAACATCTTGTAGACAAAGGGCAGCGCGACGCCATGGAAATCGGAATGGAGCCACTGTCCCGCGGAATCCTCCTCGTGCCCCTCAGACGGCCATCCCGAATCTTCATCCCTGAATGCGACCTGCATATTGTGGCCCGGAATGCCTGAGACCGGATTGGCGGCAGCCGCATAGGATAGCGTTGGAATTCCACCAGCGAGAACATGATATCTGACGAGGGGTTGGTCAGCAAGGTCCGGGGCCTGCTACGGGTCGGTCTGGCCGCTTTCCCGGAAATCACCGCGTTCGCGCGCAGGCTCCGCTCTTGTAGAAGATGACCGAATCCGCATAGGATCAGGCCGAGAGCTTCAAGATCCCTCCGAACGAACGAGGGACCATCTTCCCAACCCCCTAGATCCGATGAGCACCCCGCATCGACGATTCCTGTTGTCCAGCTGCCTCCTTCTCAACTCCGCCGGCCTTTTCGCCGGAGAGGCTTGGGATAGACTCCCCCTCCTCCCCGACTTCCACGCCGAAGGCGCCGCCGTCGGAGATCTCAATGGCGACGGCAAGGCCGATCTCGCTTACGGCCCTTTCTGGTTTGCCGGGCCCGAGTTCTCGGAGGCAAAACGCTTCACCTCGGGCGAGCCTTTCGTCGCGGAGAAGGGCTACTCGGACAATTTCTTCGCCTACATCCACGACATCGACGGCGACGGGAAAAACGACATTCTCGTCTACGGTTTTCCCGGAAAAGAAGCGCGGCTCTACCTGAATCCGGGTGATCCTTCCTCATCGCAGGACTGGAAGATGTCCCTCGTCGCCGAGCAGGTGGCGAACGAGTCTCCGCACTTCACCGATCTGATCCCCGGGGGACTTCCCGAGATCATCGGGGCGAAGGCCAACGCCTACGGCTATTACGAGGCCGGGTCGGATCCAACACAGCCCTGGACCTGGCATGCGATTTCCGCAACGGGCGAGGCGGCGACTCCGTTCGGCCATGGCCTCGGTGTCGGCGACCTCAACGGCGACGGCCGGCTCGACGTGATCGAGAAGGCGTTCTGGTACGAACAGCCTGCCGACCCCGCGAAGGGCCTATGGGAAAAACACAAATGGGCCCACCTGCCCTACGGCGGGGGCGGAGCCCAGATCCTCGTCCATGACTTTGACGGCGACGGGGACAACGACCTGGTCACTTCCTACAACGCCCATGCTTACGGCCTCGGCTGGTTCGAGCAGTACGAGCCGGGCAAGTTCGAGAAGCACGATCTCATGGGCGAGAGTTCGACCCAAAACCCCTACGGTCTCGCTTTCTCCCAACTTCACGCCCTCGCCATGGCCGACGTCGACGGAGACGGCCGCATGGACTTCGTCACGGGCAAACGACACCTCGCCCACCAGGGCAAGGATCCCGGTGGTCTGCGCGAGCCGGTGCTTTACTGGTTCCGGAATGTCGAGGGTGCGAACAAGAAGCCGGAATTCGTTCCTCATTTCATCGACAATGACTCGGGAGTCGGGGTCGAGGTGAAGGTCGTCGATCTGAACGGAGACTCGCGTCCCGATGTCGTGAGCAGCAGCAAGAAGGGGCTGACGATTCACCTCCAGAAGGATGCCGCCGCGCTCTCCCGCACGGCCTCGGAGCGCTGGCAGGTCCCCGGAGGCCGTCCGCAGGACGGCTACGGAAGCGCGCTCTCTCCGAAGGAAGCCCTCGCTCGCATGGAGGTGCCGGAAGGCTTCGCCGTCGACCTCATCGCCGCGGAACCCGAGGTGACCCAGCCGATCGCGATGTGCTTCGATGCGCGCGGCCGTCTCTGGGTGATCGAGGGCCACACCTACCCGGTGCGGGACGAGGGGGATTGGAACGAGGGCAAGGACCGCGTTCTCATCTTCGAGGATGGCGACGGCGACGGCACCTTCGAGACGCGGAAGGTGTTCCTCGAGAAAGTGAATCTCGCCAGCGGGATCGAAGTCGGCTTTGGTGGGGTCTATATCGGCGCGGCACCTTACCTCCTTTTCTTCCCTGACAAAGACCAGAACGACCTGCCCGACGGGGAGCCCGAGATCCTGCTCGACGGCTGGGCCTGGCAGGACACCCACGAGACGCTCAATGCGTTCACCTGGGGACCCGATGGCTGGCTCTACGGTTGCCACGGGGTCTTCACCCATTCGAATGTCGGCAAGCCCGGCGATCCCGATGAGAAACGGCAGAAGATCAACGCCGGCGTCTGGCGCTTCCACCCCACCCGCAAGGAGTTCGAAGTTTACGCCGAGGGCACCAGCAATCCCTGGGGCGTCGATTTTGACGAGCGCGGCGACTTCTTCGTCAGTGCCTGCGTCATACCCCACTTCTATCATCTCTCGCAGGGCGGGCGTTACTTCCGCCAAGCCGGGCAACACTTCAATCCCTGGGTCTTCGACGACATCAAGACGATCGCCGACCATTCCCATTTCGTCGGGAATATGCGTGCGCTCAAGGATGTGCGCGGTGGTGAGTTCAATGAGGAGCAGTCCGACACGTCTGCGCTCGGGGGCGGACACGCACACTGCGGTCTCGTCCTCTACCAGGCGGATCAGTTCCCTCCCGCCTTCCGCGGCGAAGCCTTCTTCCACAATCTCCACGGACACCGCATCGTGAGCGAGTCGATCGAGCGGGACGGCTCGGGCCATATCGCCCTGCACCGCCCGGACTTTCTTCTGGCCAACCACCACGATCACATCGGCGTCGCCCTGCGTCAGGGTCCCGATGGGGCGCTCTACTTCTCCGACTGGACCGACCCCCAGACCTGCCATCACCGCGACGTCGAGATCTGGGACCGCAGCAA
>JAGRPC010000320.1 GCA_020439925.1 Verrucomicrobiia bacterium
AAGCTTCAAAGACGTTTTCCGCCTCGCCACTGTTCTCCCTCACCTGTCTCAAAGTTTGCCCAACTCGTCGTCCGTCGCGACGGATGCGCAAAAAACCGGAAACCGGCCAGGTGCTTTCCCGTCCGTCCCGGTCAAAAACGCTTCCCGGCTTGCAGGAAACCGCGCTGGCCCAAAGCCATCCATCCTCACCGATCTCGAGCGTGGCGATCGAAGAGTTTACCGGAGCGCTTTCGGGTTCGAAGCGGAACACTTCCCCGAGCCGTTGCCTTTCATCGGCGGGTCCCTTACCCAGGGCTTTCCTTACCCTGTCGAGTCGACGACCGGACAGGGTGTAAAGCCACTCCCCGTCCCAGGCGATCAAGGTATCCCTGGCGATGCCTTCAAGATACGGGACGATCTCGGAACCCTCACTTTCCGAGAAACTCACTCGAAAAACCACGCCCGCATCTTCTTCCCCTTTGGGAAACGCGAGCACAAAGGGTTCACCGTCAGCCGCCGGAACCACCTGAGAGACGCTCCATCCGATTGGGAGGACCGCATTACCCGTTACTTCCCATCCGTGCACCAGCTGAAATGCTCCAGTGAGGCCCACTACCCTCACTGAATCCATGATCACTTGTCCTTCGCCGGACGGAGGGTCGGATTTCAAGAGGATGGCCGCCGGAACCGCCGCCTCGGTCGCGTAGGCCGCAACTTCACGAAGCGCAAACGCTTCACCGGGAACCATTGACGAAACGTTTACCCGCAGGCCCCGCGCAGTCTCGGGAGGGAAACGCAAGAGATTGAGTCCCCCAGTTTCTCCTCCCTTCAGTTTCCCGACCTCCCGCCAACTGCGCCCATCGGAAGTGAGTTCGACGGTCATTCCGGCGGGCACGGGGGCCCCCGAAAAAAGAACCACCCTCGAGATCGTTCTCAACGGTTCCCAGCGGCATTCCCACCAGCCCGGGGCTGCCTTTGCCGGACGCCAGGCCGTCATCGGGTCGCCGTCGTTGACCAGCCCGGCTCCCCTTTCATCCGGCGAGCCCCAGACAAAACCGGCGGCGTGAACACCGGTCAGCAGGTTCCGTCCGGGCCCGGGAAGCGGAGGCGCCGTATCGGTGACTTCCAATCCACTGAGGGACTGCTCCGGAGCTAGCTCACGAAACCCTCCGGACGCCTCCTCCCCCACAGCCCAGAGAAACCCTTGCGCCACGAGGTCAAGAAAGCGCGGATCGGCAAGAGTGGTTGTGGCGTTGCCCAGAGTCGTTGCAAAAACTCGGGCCCCGCCCGGCTCGAACCGGTGTCGCCAGGCGACGGGATACGGCTGGCCCGCTGGATCCCGGGCCTCGAGCAAACTCGTCACCCCCGGTAATTTTCGCTCGACCCGATAGAGTTCCTCGTAGGGAATCTTCCAGCCGTCCAGACTTTTCAAAAAGGGCATCGAAGAATCGACCTGCTCCAGCATCAACGTTCTGGGAGGCTCATGCCCCCCGATATCCATACCCGTAAAGCTGGTCCATCGTTCTTCCACCGGTCGGAACGAAAGCATCGATCCGTGGATCAGCACTGAGGGGACGCCGCTCCGATGAGGCGCGAGGACGCGTTCCACATAAGCCTCATCTCCCGCAAGGGGGAAACAATGGTCATGGACAACAATGTCATACCCCTTGGCCCACTCCGATGATTCGAAAAGCGGGATGCGCTCGTTGGCATTCCCCTTCCCTTCCAGCCGAACCACCCATTCGATCCGGCGTGAAAGGCGTTCGCGAATCCCCTGAACGAGGATCTTCTGCCGCATCGGGTAGTCGTGGGATACCCCGCCGGTTACCAGCAGTGCCTTGAGAGGGGGCAGTTCCTCTTTCTTGACTTCCTGAGGCCGGGACGACGCCTTGAAAGCTCCGAGGAAAAGCACCGCCACGAGAATTCGACCAAGCGGGCATGAATCGTATGGAGACATCGGTTACCGGTAAGGGGAATCAAGCGCCCGGCCCAAACTCCCGCAAGGAAAGAAATCGGTAACGAGTGCCGTTTGGAGGGACGAGCAGCCCCTTTCACCTCACTGCACCGGGACGAACCCACTGCTCGGACTCGTTGCTTCGAGGAAGGATTTCGACGATGTCCGCAAACACCATTCCCTCGGCGTCGAGCAGTTGATTGCAACGGCCATAGAGGATTTCCCCGGGGCGCTGGTTGAGCGCACGCGCGATCCATTCATCGGCAGGTACCGCAAAGTAAGCGGCAGGCTCGCCACGATGTTCCACCCCGTATTCGCCAAGAAGTCCACCGAGGGGCTTGCGTCCCGCCACAACCTCCTCCGCAACTTCGGGCGGGAGCCCCCCCAGTTGGATTGCGATCGCCCCATACTCCACGGGCGCATCGGAAGCGGCGGCATGAAGCGTGACCAGTCGCATGACGAATGACTCGCTCGATTCGTGTTCGTGCACCTCCAGATAAAGACGGGAGTGGTGGAAGGCCGCCAGGGTCGGCGTCATGTCGTTCGCATGAACGAGCAGGGACCGGTAGGGATAGGGAACCTCGTCCCCCTTCAGAAAACGGAAATCCGGAAGGGGAAGCCCCGCCTTCTCGTAAAAGTAGTGGAAGGGCATGAGCCATCCGAGCGCTTCGGATAACGCCTTGGAGGCCTCTCCTGCGGGAGCCATGGCCCCCTGGCGAATCTTCGCCCCCGAGTCAGGTGTAGCGTGCATCGCGGTGCTGGGGAAGGAAGAACCCGTGAAGAAGTCGGTCGATCTGGAGGAGCCCGTCCCGGCTCACCAGGATTTCGTCGCCCTCGATCCTCATGTAACCGTCGCGGGCCAACTCTTCAAAACGCTCCGGGAAACGATCGGCGGGATCTTCTCCATACTTGTCCCTGAAGTAAGCCCGGCTGGTGTGCCCGAGCTTGAGTTGAAGGATAAATTCTCGAATGAAACGCTCCTCGT
>JAGRPC010000321.1 GCA_020439925.1 Verrucomicrobiia bacterium
CTTGAAGTCCTCGCCGAGGCGACCCACCTTGAAACCATCGACCACTACCTCCCCTCGGACGCGATCCAGGCCCTCCAGGGCAGCTTTCTTTCCAACCTCTGGGACGAGGAGGGACGGACCGAATACGGTCTACGACAGGGCGATGAGCCGTGGACAACGAGCGTTTCCGAATACGTCATGAACGAGAAACATCCGGAAGCCTGTTGGACCCAATACTGGCTCCAGGCCGACCACGTCGTGCCCGTGGACAAGGGCGTTCCCACCCGCATCTGGCTGATCCACGCGACGAAACGGGATGAAAACTTACAATTGGTGAATGAATGGTTAGGTAGTGTCGCCTTCAAGGTCGAGGAAGAGCACACCGTCTCGACGGGACGTCCGGTAGTGAGCGGCCTGGAAGGCACGCTCGCCGCGTCGTGGGTGCAGGCTTCGAATGACGGGACCCTGCTGGTGAAGCCGGAGGTGGTAAAGGACGAGGTGAATGAGGTGAACCTCCTCCCCGTGGAGTTACTGACCGACATCGACAACAACGGTGAGATCGGCGGGGCCGATTCGGGGTTGGCTCAGAAGGCGTTCGAGAGCGGGGCGACCGAAGAGGACATCGACAAGGGAACCGAATTCCTCTTCGCCAACGACCAACTATCAAATGGCCTCTGGGACGGCGAGGACAGCGACCCGGACAAGCCCGCCGCCGAGAAGGACGATGACGACGCCCAACAGATCAAGATCGATCCGGGCATCACGGAAGGAGAGGTCTGGCTGGATCATCCGGCCATCGCGGGGCTGTCGTTCTACAAGACCCGAGAATGCAAGGCGGCGGACAAGATCAACCTTTCGCCGAGCAGCAAGTTCACGGTCTCGGAACAGAACCCGTTCCCCGAGGAAATCTTCGTCAGGGCGGACAACGTGAGATTCCCTGATGCCAACAACCCACAAGTTGAGGGGGATCTCGTGCTGAAAATCAAAGTGGGCGATCAGGAGATCGAAGCCACGAAAATCAAGCTGACGGTGGTCAAGGAGTTCGGTGCGAAGAAATATTTTCTCTCGGCTCGGGATTACATTTTCGAGAACAACACGCGCTTGTTCGTCAAGGATATAAAGTATTCAGCATCGACCTTCCGGGTCTGCACGATATGCGAGGAGCTTGCCACGTTGAGTCCTATTGAAACATATCACGACAACCCCACACCAGACCCCGAAAGAAAGGGGCCTCGCGGAATCAAGCAAGTGATCGACACGCATTCTGACATGACGATCATCACGAATGGAAACATGGTTTATTTCTCTGGAGGTGAGTCAAAATGGGACGCGCTTCGTTTGCTCCTCGTAGGCGCTGAAACCTCCATGACCGACAAGTGCCAAGGGAGCATTGTAACAAGAGAACACGCTAGGCTGAATCCCGCTTCGACTGAAGCGGCAGCGGTTGGCGGAGGCGCTGGTTATTTGGCATTGCCCGATGCCAAGCATGTCGCTCAAATGCATGATGGATCCTTCTCATTCGAGCAGGGTCATCTTCCCAAGAATCCTTTGCCAGCTGCCGCAATTGGTGGGCTATCGACATACTACGACAATCCCAAAAGAGAAGGGGCTGATCGGCAGTTCGTCGGATATTGGCCGAGAGATGATAATGGAACCGCTAAAGGCTGCATATTCACTGCGACTCACACGTCGGGAAACACCAACGTGACTGACATTGTGGAAGACGCGAGAACGTCCGAAGTTCCAGCTTTCGATGGCACGCGCCTCAAGATGTTCATGCTCGATACCGGCGATGCGGCTGTAGCACTCGCCCATTCAGGCCCCGACGGCATGTTGAAGTTAGCCGATTTTCAGGAGGCAAATATTCTGAGATTGCAGGCGAGCTATCAAGCAGGCGTTCCCTATTTCACAAATACCTATCTTGCATTCAAAACTTCGAAACCAAGACAATAAATGAAACTTTTCCTAATCGTAGGTCACTTTTGTTTTTTAATGATCATAGGCACCGCCATATTGAATGGCGATGAGCCGGAGTCACTGCCGGAGTTTACGCTTACCGAACAAGACCGGGATCGGCTTGCGCTACTTGGCGATAACTTTAGCGCGGAAATGGCAAATTCTCAAACCGCCGAAGCGAGAAAGTCTGCCATTATTGACTTTTGGGAGAATAATGTCCTCGCTCCTCCGAATGCGCAGACGGAAGCAGAGTGTCACGCTGGAATCGAAACGACAGTTACTGCTCTTCGTTTGTCAAAGCGTCCGATTTTCTACGCCGTGCGAGACGGAACGGCAGCGGAAATTAACAACATCCAGGAACGGGAAGCAGTGTTTGCGAAATCAGTGGCCTATATGGCTCTAATCACAGACCCGGAAATGCTAGGGCGAGAGATCCCCGCGCTCCTCGAATCACGAAAGGCGCGTTCTTCTTTTTCGCGTGACGACCATTTCGCGGTTCTTGTCATTCGGGATCTTGCGTCCCAGTGCCAGCCGGTGGAGTCGCTTAGTGCTCAGGAACTGATGAACTGGAAAGGCCTCGCAAACGCGACAAATGCTGCGTGCAGGTTGGGCGCAGTGACAGCCATCGGACGCGTAACAAGCGCGGTGTCCGACAGGGTCGCCGTCTTTTCGGAAGCCGCCGATGAAACAGAATCCCCAATTCTGTCAGTCATTATTGCTGAGTCGTCGGTGTTGCCTCCAGATGACCGAAGCGCATTCCTTGAGAATTTGCGAGATAACAACAGTGCAATCACTGCCGATCAAGTCGCGCAGATCAACTCAATCCTTGAGTGACGCCTATCGTCTCTCGCAGCACGCAGCGCTGGCGCAGAAGCGGAGGCCACCCGGTCAAGGAGCAAACGACCGCTGCGGCACGCCCCGTGCGGATGAGGTGCCGAGTGCGGCTTGCGCCGATTGCAAAAAGAGGCACCTCGCACGGGCCGCGCCTCCGCTCACGCGCTGGTGGTTCGGGCCGCGGTCGCTGGGCGTTCCGGCCTTCCTCAGCGCCTCGTCCCTCGGCACATCGAGTTTTAAAGTTTTAAGGGACAGACAAAAAATGATTGAAGGCGCCCGGAATTGCCCGAATCTTCACGGCGCGGCGTCCTTTTTCGCCTCTCCCCCCATCCACACCTTTATCTCCGCACCTCCCCCACCTCCCCCAACCCCATGCGCACCGCACGCCTCCTCGGCACCGGCCGGTCTTTCTACCACGTCATGTCCAGGGTCGTGGACCGGCGCAAGGTCTTCGAAGCGAAGGACAAGGAGGTCTTCCGCAAGATCCTCCGCAACCAGGAGGCCTTCACGGGGGTTCGCATCGTCACCTACTGCCTGATGTCCAACCACTTTCACCTGCTCCTGGAAGTGCCGGACCGAGAAACCCTTCCTCCCCTCGACGAAGCCGGGCTGCTCGAGGTGCTTCCCCTGCTTTATCCCGGAGATGTCGTCGAAGGGGTGAAGCAGGAGTTCGAACGCGCCCGCGCCGCCGAAGACGAGGCCTGGCATCGTGAAATCCTCTCCCGCTACGAGCGGCGGCGCGGGGATCTCGGGCTCTTCCTCAAGGAGGTGAAACTGCGCATCACCTTCTACCTGAACAAACGCCTCGGCAGGACCGGGACCCTTTGGGAGGGGCGCTACAAGAGCGTTCTCGTCGAGGACACGGAACAGGCCTTGCTGACGATCTCGGCTTACATCGATCTCAACCCGATCCGGGCGGGCCTGGTCGCCAATCCGGAAGACTACCGCTGGTGCGGCTACGCGGAGGCCTTTGCCGGTGGACGACGGGGGCAACGGGCCCGGGAGGGACTGGGCCTGATGCTGGGCGAGGCCCTACAGGATCCGGATTTCCGGCACGACTGGCGGCGCACGGCGGGGCGCTACCGCATGTTTTTGTATCAGGATGGAAGGGAGGTGACGGCCGATCCCGAAAGCGGTCAACGCGGGCGGAGGGGATTCTCCGAAGCCGAGGTCGAAGCGGTGGTGGA
>JAGRPC010000322.1 GCA_020439925.1 Verrucomicrobiia bacterium
TGAACACCGGCTCGATCATCAAGGGACGGCCGAGCATGGGGGCCTGGCTCCAATACGGGCTCGGGTCGGAAACGGAAGACCTTCCCGGATTCATCGTCCTGACCTCAGCCGGCAAGTACGGCCAGCAGCCGATCTCCGCACGCCAATGGAGCAGCGGCGTGCTCCCGAGCCGTTTTCAGGGGATCCAGTTCCAGTCGAAAGGCGACGCCGTCCACTACATCGGCAATCCCGAGGGAGTCTGCCAGAGCACCCAGCGTCAGGTCATTGAGGAGATCCAGCGGCTCAACCATCTTCTCGCCGAGGAACAAAACGACCCCGAGATCGCGACACGCATCGCCCAGTACGAGATGGCCTTCAAGATGCAGACGAGCGTGCCCGAGCTGACCGACTTCTCCGGCGAGAGCCAGGCCACCCTCGACCTCTACGGCGTGAAGGAACCCGGCGACGGTTCCTTCGCTTCGAACTGCCTCCTCGCCCGACGCCTCGCGGAACGTGGTGTGCGTATGATCCAGCTTTACCACCGCGCGTGGGACCACCACAGCAACCTCGAGGATGGCATGAAGGACGGTGCCGCCACCGTCGACCGTCCCACCGCCGCCCTCATTGAGGATCTCGCCCAGCGAGGCCTGCTCGAGGACACCCTCATCCTCTGGGGCGGTGAATTCGGCCGCACCCCGATGGGCCAGGGCAGCGGACGGGATCACCACATCCTCTCCTTCAGCGTCTTCATGGCCGGGGGAGGCGTCAAACCGGGGATGACCTGGGGCAGCACCGACGAGCTCGGCTACCGCGCCGTGGAAAATCCAGTGAGTGTTCACGACCTCCATGCCACGATGCTCGCCTTGCTCGGCATCGATCATCACCGCCTCACGACCAAGTTCCAAGGGCTGGACGTGCGACTCACGGGGATCGCCGGAAAGGTTCTCCGCGACCTGATGGCCTGATTCTCCTAGACCTACTCTCCTACTCCTGCTCGTGCCTCCTACTCCTACTCCAATCCGGAAGTCGCTTGTCGCTCGATGAGTAAGAGGTAAGAGCAGGATTAAAAGGGGGAGCAGGAGCAAAAGGTAGAAACCAGTTTCCCCGGACATTCGGAGTTGAGTAAGTGGATGAGGCGGGAGTAGGAGTAGGAGTACCCTGTCAATCCCCACTTATCGTCACTCCCCTCCAGCCGAAACCTCGCCGCCGCTGGGTCCTGAAGCTCGCCCTTCAGGCCGAGAAGGTCTACGACGCCTTCCACCGGTTCCTCGCCCGGATCACCGGCCGCCTCGGCAAACCCATGGTCGCCGAGATCTACTACGCGATCCGTCATGAAAAGGGGGTTTCGGTGAAGGGCAGGACCCTCCTCGCCCGCACCTGGCCCCACCCGAGCGCGGACGATCCGGTCCTCGTCAACCTCTACCACATGCTCCGCCGGTGGTGCACCCCCGAGCGCCCCTATTCGCTGGTGCAGATCAGTGCCGGAGGAGAGGCAGTCGCCAAGCGCACCGACCGTGAGGGTTACTTCGAAATCGACCTCCCTGTCGCATCCGTACTTTCAGACGAACTGCTCATAGAGCTGCCCGAATCCGAAGTCTCGCCCTCCGCCACCTGGCCGCTCGAATGCCCCGCCCGCGACCCGGATCTCGTCATTCTCAGCGACGTCGACGACACCGTTCTCGTCACCCACGCAGGGAAGATCCTGAGCATGCTGGCGACCACCCTCCTCGGCAATGCCCTGACCCGGCAGCTCTTCCCGGGAGTCGTCGAGCTTTACCGGCACCTGCGCCGCGGACCCAGACCGGACGCCGGCCATCTCAATCCCCTCGCCTACGTCACCAGTTCCCCCTACAACCTCCACGGCCTCCTCCATCACGTCTTTGAACTCAACGGCCTGCCGAGCGGGCCATTCTTCATGACCGACTGGGGTCTCGACGAGGACAAATGGCTGAAACGCAGCCACCGCGACCACAAGCTGGACGCGATCCGCCAGATCTTCTCCTGGTATCCTGACAAACCGACTATTTTCCTGGGCGATACGAGCCAGCACGATGTACCGATCTACATCGAGGCCGCGCTCGCACATCCCGATCGGGTCGCGATGATTCTCATTCATCAAGTCAGCAAGGAAAAGCGGCTTGCCCTTCTCCGCGAGGAAGCTGCCAGGCTGGAGGGACATCCGACCGAGATCCATTTCTTCGACAACTTCGCCACCGCCGCCGGCATTCTCGCCGACGCGGGCTGGATCTCGGAAAGCCAGAGGGAGGAGGTCGCCATGGCCGCCCTTGCCGATAAACCCTCCTTTCCCGAGCGGGTCGTGCAGCGACTCCACGAGGAGGCTTCTAGCGATTCGCCTCGGTCGGCCGGAAGGTCAGGACGACCCGGAAGCGATGATTGAAGGGCTCGTGTTCGAGCCAGGGTTCCTGGAAGAGATAGAACCCCCTCGCTTCATAGAAAAGAATCTCCTCACGGATCTTCGGCTCTAGCGACTCGAAGGTTTCCGTGTCACCGACCCAGTCCATGCGCCGATGAAGCCGACGATCCACCGCACAGAAGCGAGCGATGATGTGGTCTTCGACATCCTGGATGCGGGCAAGGGCCTCGGTGCGTTTCATGGAACATGACTTACGAATCTGAGAGCTTTTTTGACTCAATCTTTCTCTTACTCCTGCTCCTACCACATCCTCATACTCAAAGCCGGACGCATGTGATGACTCGTGGAGTAAGAGTATGAGTAAGAGTAGGCGCTCTACTCCGCCATCAACCGTTCCACGAGCTCCGTGATCCGTTCCTCCACCGTTTCGGTGAAGGGAGCCCGGTGACCATACTCCCACATCCCGAGGGTGCCCTCATAGCCACCTTCCCTCAACACCCTCAGGGAGGGAACATAACAGAGCAGGTCGTTGTTGTAGCCGCATACCCAGGTCGTGTTCCACCCATGGGTGTCCTTGAATTTCAGGGAGTAGTCCACCACCGTCTCCCCGGTGAGGGCGATGAAGGTCAACTTTTCGCCGAATCGCCAGACCTGGACGGGATAGTGCACCGAGCCCGGCGGTTCTCCACTTGTTTCATACTGCCGGATGAAGTGCTCGAACTCGCGCCGGTGCATGCCGTTGAGGTTCGGAGTCCGCTCCCTCAGTTCAGCCAGGGGCAATCCAGGCTCGAGATCGAGAGAGGTTTCCCCCATCGCCGCCCGGAGAGGTCCCTCCAAAGGCACCATCGCCCCCGACAAAACCTGGTTCACCGCCTCGGCAAGAATGAGACCGTATCGTTCCGCGAGCGAGACGGCTTCTGCGTCCTTGCCCCGGATGCGGGGCAGCGGATTCGCGTCGCCTCCGCAATTCTGGACAAACATCGCCACGGCCCCCGGGTTCGATCTTTCCAGTTCGATCTGTGCGAACCCGGCGTAATCGCCGTTGATACTCAGGCCTCCCAGCGCGGTGGTGTGACAGGAATAGCCAAAGGCGACTCCACGCAAACGGCCTTCACTCCGCACCGCGAGCACGGGCACATCCTGGTCGACGGGACCGGGAAGGGCACGGCTTTCGGGACCACGGGACCTCCGTCGATTCACCGCGACACCTGCGAGCCCGAGTTCGTAGGTCAACTCCGCGGGAGCAAGATCGACGATGGCCGCGGAAATGACCTCCTCGTAGGCCCGGTAGACCTGCCCGGTGTACCGGTTTCTCGCTTCAGCCTCCGCGGGAGCAAAATCGTAATAGAGCCAAAGCACGTCTTCCGTCACCGGACAACTGTGGTTGTGGGAAGTGTTGAGAATCAGTCTCTCCCTGGCAAGACCGTGCTTCTCCATCGCCGATGCGGAGATGCGGGTGACCATCTTTTCACTCAGTCCCACGAGATCGGCGGTGACGAGAACGGAAATCGCGCCCGATTCGTCCCGCAGCGCGAGGGCTTTGAGCCAGATCGGATGATCGACCCGCTCGGACATCCTCGTTTTCCCCCCGTAGCCCGCGAGCGGCACCGACTCCTTCGGCGTGATGTCGACCCTGGCGAGTCCGGCTTCCCAGGCGAAGACTCGGGGCACGAAAAAGAGGACGAGAAAGGCAGGCAGGCAAAGGCGGTTCACTTTTTGAGGATGAAGGCATGGCTCCTCCCCGAACAAGTAACGCAAACAAGGTGGCTTACTCCCTGCCCCCCGCCTCTGAAAGCTGCCAAGGTTCATCAACCATGACCCGCCTCGTCCGTGCCATCCTCTCTCTACTCTTTCTCTCCGTTCCCGCTGTCCGTGCCGAACCGGAGAAAGACCGCCATGTCATCCTCGTCAGCATCGACGGATTTCCAGCCTATCTGTGGGCCGACCCCACCCTGCAGGTTCCGAACCTGCGCAAACTCGCCTCGGAAGGAGTCTCCGCCAAGGCGATGACGGTGAGCAACCCTTCGATCACCTGGATCAATCACACCACGCTCGTTACCGGAGTCGAGCCCAGGAAGCATGGGGTTCTCTACAATGGATTGCTCATCCGAAAGGACGGCCAGCCCCCGGCGATCGAACAATGGGCCGACAAATCGCGCATGGTCTTCGTGCCGACCCTCTACGACATCGCCCACCAGGCTGGCCTGACCACCGCCGAATCCGACTGGGTCGCGATCACCAATCCCGGGACGATCGACTGGAGCTTCGCCGAACTTCCCAAACTCGAAGAACCATTGGTGAAGGAAATGATCGCCGAAGGTGTCGTCACCGAAGAGGAGATCGGCTGGATGCAGATGGGACCGAACCGGAAGGGCGTCCCCTTTCTCGACGCCATGTGGACGCGGGCCGCGATCCATGTCTTCGAAAAACATCGTCCCAACCTGCTTCTTTTTCACACCCTCAACACCGACTACTCCCACCACATGTATGGTCCCCGCAGCGGCCCCGGCTTCACCGCCCTCGAATACGCGGACCGTCTCGTCGGAGATCTCCTCGCAGCCGTCGACCGAAGCGGACTCCGGGACCGCACCACCATCGTTGTGGCCACGGACCACGGCTTCAAGAAGGTGACGAAATTCGTGCAACCGAACGTCGCCCTGAAACAGGCCGGACTCGCCCGCGGACTCGGGCCGACCATCTCCTCGTGTGACGCCTATGTCATGGCCCAGGGAGGGATGGCTTTCGCCTACGTCACCGATCCTGCGAAGAAAGCCACGATCCTGCCGCAGATGAAGGAGATGTTCTCGAAGATGGAGGGGATCGCGCAAGTCATCGACGGCGAGGAAGGACATCGCCTCGGCATGCCGACACCGTCGGAGAATCCCGGGATGGGCGATCTCATTCTTTACGCGGCCGAGGGATATGCCTTCCGCAAGGAAGTGACCGGTGACGAGGTCGTGATCCCCGCGGTCAACTATGCCGGAACCCACGGGTATCCCAACAGCGATCCCGAACTCGACGGCATCTTCATCGCGAGCGGTGCCGGCATCCGACAAGGGGTGGAACTCGACCGGGTTCGCAACCTGGATGTCGCCCCCACCCTGGCCCGACTCATGGGGATCGAACTCCCAGACATCGACGGCAGGGTGCTGGAGGAGATCATCGAGAAGTGATCCTCAATCCCGCATCAACAAGACTCGGAATCCGACATCGTAGCGATCTTTCGAGGCGGGACTGGCCGCCATGCGGTTGGCGATGGCGAGATCGTATTGGCTGGATCGGTTCCAGGCACCGCCCCTGAGGACCTTGCGATCGGTTCCGACCCATTCGGGATTGGGAGTGGCGCCCTCCTTCTGAACGCGATTGAGGATGGTCTGGGAATACCAGTCGCTGACCCATTCCCAGACATTTCCCCGCACGTCATAGAGCCCGAGTTCGTTCGGAGCGAGCGAACCCACCGGGGAGGTCGATTTCTGCCGGTCGAAAAGGCTCGAGATCGCTCCGTCGAGTTTCTGATTCCCCACCAACTGGTTCCACTCCTCGTCAGTGGGCAGCCGGTAACGGTAACCCGGAGGGAGGGTGCCGAGAGCCTGCTCGTGGGCGGTGAGGGACTCGCAGAATTTCACCGCCTCGAACCAGGTCACGCTGTCAACCGGGTGATTCGGCGCCTTGAAATAGCTGGGATTGCTGCCGCCCAGTAGCTCGTATTCCTCCTGGGTCACCTCGTGGGCACCGGCCCATCCTTTGAGCGCGGGGATCCAGACCATTTCCCGGCCCACTCCGTTGCGGAAATTGCGCGAAGCCACCGGCGCGGGATCGTAGGTCAGGGTCGCATCGAAATGAAGGGCGCCACCCGGCTCGACTTTCCCGGAGACGCGGGTCGAGCGGTGGGCCTCCTTGTTCAATTCGAAGGTGTAATCGCCCGGGGGGACCACGGCGAGAGTGAGCGGGGTCCTCCCGAGAGGCATCCCACCGGAGACGACGGCGGCGCCGGGAGGCGAACTCTCGAGGGTCACGGAACCAAAAGGAAAGCGGAAGGCGACCTCGTTGCTCTTCGAATCTCCATGATCGTTGCCCACGTAAAGAGTTTCATCGATCTCCCCCAGCTTCGAGTGACGGGCCCGGAAGCGATAGTCACCTTCGGGCAATTCGACCTGGAAGGGAGTGGTCTCCCGGCCCCGGCCGAGACGGCGTTCCCCCAGATACACTTCGGCTCCGGGAGGATCGCTCACGAAGGAAACGAGGGCGCGTTCCCAGGCAAATTCAAAATCCTCGTTGGACCCGGCCGCCACTTCCACGGTGCGACGGATCGGCGGCCAATCTTCGTAGCGGAGTTCGATCCGGTGACGTCCGACGGGAAGATCCGTCAGGCTCAGGGGAGTGAGCCCGGCCTTGCGGGCTTTTCCTCCATCCTTTTCGGGCTGGATCCAGACTTCCGCTCCCGACGGATCGCTCGTCAGGCCGATTCCACCACTCGCAAAGACGGCCGAAACCGAGGTGTTGCGGTTGTTCTCCACCCGGACGGTCTGGGACTGTTCCGGAAAACCCTTCACAGACAGGAAGACCTGGTATTCACCGGGGTCGAGTTGCTCGATCATCGCTGGAGTGGTCCCCACCTTGACCAGTTCCTCGGGCTCACGTTCCCGGGTCCGCACCAGTTTGAACTCGGCACCGCGGGGTTCGCTGACGACCTCGATCTGCCCCGAACTGCGGGCCAGTTCGATCCCGGTCAGGAGAAGCGGTTCCTCGCTCGCCACGAGGATCTTGCGTTTCACGGGATCATAGCCCTCCATGGCAACGACCAGCTCATGCTCGCCGAAAGGCACACCGGTGAAGATGGCGGGAGTGGTCTGCTCCTTCATGTCCCCGAGCCGGACGTTCGCTGCCGCAGGAACCGCCTCCACACGCACCGTGCCACGGGCCTCATCAAGTCGGCGTTGAATCAGGGGCAGCGAAGCCAGGGCATCGGCGTTGTCGGGATCCATGTCCCTGACTTCTTCAAACAGGCGACGGGCCGCCAGCCAGTCTCCCGAGGCGACGGCCTGCCGGGCCTCCACCACCTTCCTCGAGACCGTTTCATCGACTTCCTTCAGCGTTTCACCGGGCGTTTCGGACACCGCGACAATCTTTCCGACCCTTGCCTCTCCCTGTCCCGTGCCTGCTCTCCAACCTCCCCAGGCCCCGATCGCGACGGCAAGGACCACCACAAGCACCCACGCCCAGCGCGGTACGCGCGACCGGCCGCCCTTGGGCGGTTGCGGAGGAGGAAGCATGATCCTCGTCGTGGCTTCGTTCATTCCAGGAAACGGCAGGTCTGGTGGGGCAACAAAAGTGAGAATCGGATTTCTTTAAGAAAGACCGATATTTGCGAAAAGATATGGAAATTTCCAATCCAAAGCCCTTTCATCCTTCGATTCTTTTCCTCAAACCCTCCAGTGTGACGGGAAATCTTCATGCCAGGGCAAGAAAAAAGGGCGGGGTTTTGGCCCCGCCCTTCTTCATGAGGGTTGTCCATTCGGACCCGGCGAACCGGGTTCTGGAAACTCGCTTCAGTCCTCCTTGGAATTGTCGCTCGGACGCCACTCCTCGGTGGCGAGGTTGAAGGCCTGTTCGAGGCCGACGAGATCGGAACTCGGACGCAGGGCGTCGAACGCGGCGGTTTCCTTCTTGAGCTGCTCTTCGGAGTATTCGGCGGCCTTGATGGAAAGACCGATACGGCGCTCCACCTTGTCCACCTTGATGACGCGGGCCTCGACTTCGTCGCCGACCTTGATGACATCCTTGACCTTCGCGACGTGGTCCTCGCTGAGCTGGGAGATGTGGACAAGACCGTCGATGTCGTCTTCAAGCTGGATGAAGGCGCCGAAGCTGGCGATCTTCGCGACCGTGCCCTTGACGAGATCGCCCACCTTGAAGCGGGTGTCGATGATGCTCCACGGATCGCTCTCGAGCTGCTTGACCCCGAGGCTGATGCGCTGGTTCGTCTTGTCGATCTCGAGGACGCAGGCCTCGACCACTTCGCCCTTCTTCACCACCTCGCTGGGGTGGTTGATCTTGCGGGTCCAGCTGAGATCGGAGACGTGGATCATGCCGTCAATGCCATCCTCGAGTTCCACAAAGGCACCGTAGGGGGTGAGGTTGCGGATCTCGCCCTTGATGGTGGTGCCGATCGGGTAACGGGTCTCGACTTCGTCCCAGGGATTCGTTTCGAGCTGGCGCACGCCGAGGGAGATCTTCTGCTCTTCCTTGCTGATGGCGAGGACGACGGCCTTGACCTCCTGGTCGAGGGAAAGCACGTCGCTGGGGCGGGTGATGCGCTTGGTCCAGGAAAGTTCCGAAACGTGGATGAGTCCTTCGACTCCCTTCTCGAGCTCGACGAAGGCGCCGTAAGGCACGAGCTTCGTGATCTTGCCGGCAACTTCCATGCCGATGGGGAACTTGGCCTCGATCGCTTCCCAGGGGTTGTCCTGGAGTTGCTTGAGACCGAGGGAGACGCGCTCCTTCTCCTTGTCGACGTCCAGAATGATGACTTCGAGCTTTTGACCGATCGCGAGCATTTCGCTGGGATGGTTGATGCGGCCCCAGCTCATGTCGGTGATGTGAAGCAGGCCGTCCATGCCCTGCAGGTCGATGAAGGCACCGAAATCGGTGATGTTCTTGACGATGCCCTCGACCTTGTCGCCGATCTTGACGGAGTCGAGGAACTCGGCACGCTGCTCGGCGCGCTCGGCCTCGATGACCTCGCGGCGGCTGAGAACGATGTTCTTCCGGATGTCGTTGACCTTGACAATCTTGAACTCGTAGACGTTGCCGACGTATTCGTTGAGATCCTTCGGCGGAATGATGTCGATCTGGGAGCCGGGGAGGAAAGCCTCCACGCCGACGTTGACCATGAGGCCGCCCTTGACGACCGACTTGACCTTGCCTTTGACGAGGCCGCCGTCTTCGTAAACTTTGACGATCTTGTCCCAGTTCTGCTTGTGGGCCGCCTTTTCCTTGGAAAGCACGACCATGCCCTCGTCGTTTTCGAGTTTTTCGAGGAGGACTTCGATTTCGTCGCCGACGGCGAACTCCTCGTCTTCGAATTCGGAGATCGGGATGATCCCCTCGGACTTGGCACCGATGTCAACCACCACGACCTGGGGGCGAATTTCGATGATGGTTCCCCTCACGATGGAATTCTCGCGATGGGAGTGGAATTTTTGATCGATCAGGGCCATGAGGTCCTGACCTTCTTGAGTGAGGGTTGCTGACATGTGGTTTGGGTTTGGGGTTGGGTTGTCCGGTTGGATTTAGCCTGCCGACATTGCTCCGTTTCTAAAACCCGGCCGCCCTTGGAGCTCCCGCAGCGGTCGGGGGGCGGGAATCTAAGGGATGACGGGGGAATCACAAGCGGATTTTCCGGTCTTCCCCGGGCCAGATAAGTATTCGCTTGAACTACAGGATTGGCCGTTCCTTACTTCGGCAGATGCCCCGCGACACCACCCCCGCCCCGAGCCTGAAGGACTGGTTCGACGAAGCACGCTACCGCAGCCTCGCCGCGCTTCTCGAGGAGCTGCATCCGCGTTTCGACCGAAAGCGCTTTCTTCACCTTACCCTCGACGGTCTCGCGGATCGCAGTCTCCTCCAGCGACTCCGTCGCACCTCCGAGGCGACGCGCGAGTCCCTTCCCCTCGGATTCTGCGAGTCGCTGGGGGTTCTGAAGAATCTCGCGCCGAGAATCGACCACTCCTTCGTCACCCTTTTCCTGCCCGACTTTGTGGGCCTCTACGGTCACGATGACTTCGATGCCTCCATGGAAGCGCTGAAGTTCTTCACCCCTTTCGGATCCTCCGAATTCGCCATCCGCGAGTTTCTGAAGCGCGACCTCGACCGCACCCTCCGCGTCATGCGCCACTGGTCGCTCGACCCCGACGAACACGTCCGCCGACTCGCCAGCGAAGGCTGCCGCCCGCGCCTGCCCTGGTCCTTCCGGCTCGCCGATCTCGTCGCCGATCCCTCCCCCGCCCTGCCCATTCTCGAAAACCTCAAAACCGATCCGAGCCTCTATGTGCGCAAGTCTGTCGCCAACCACCTCAACGACATCGCCAAGGACCATCCCGACAAGACCCTCGGGGTTCTCGAATCCTGGGATCGAACTCATCCTCACACCGCCTGGATCGCCAAGCGGGCCCTTCGCACCTTGATCAAGGAGGGTCATGTTGGAGCCTTGACCCTGTTGGGTGCCGGCGAGAAGGCGCAGGTGCGAATCGAGTCCTTCGAGGTTTCTCCGACGCAGGTCACATTGGGAGACGAGATCCGACTTTCCCTCGATCTGGTTTCGACCTCGCGAGAATCCCAGCGACTCCTCATCGATTATGTCATCCACTACGTGAAGCAATCCGGCGGCACCTCGGAAAAGGTCTTCAAGTGGAAGGAAGCCGAACTCGCTCCCGGTTCCTCCCTCCACCTCGGAAAACGTCAGACCATCCGTGATTTCACCACGCGGAAGCATTACCCCGGAAGGCACCACGTCGAGTTTCAGGTGAACGGGGAGAGGCTCGC
>JAGRPC010000323.1:0-16618 GCA_020439925.1 Verrucomicrobiia bacterium
GGGGTCTTCGCCGCCTCGCCGTAGAGCTTGTAGATGTGGTCGGGTTCGGAGGAGATATCGGTCAACTCGGGCACGCTCGCCTGCATGCGAAAGGCCATCTCGTATTGCTGGATGCGGACGTTGGTTTCCGGGTCGCCGACGGCCTCGTAGTTGAGCTGGTTCATCGCGTTGATCCCCTCGATGGACTGGCGGCGGATCGAGCCGGGCACGCCGGGAGGATTGTTGATGAAGAGGATGGGGTCGCCCTTGCTGCGGAAGGAAACGCCGGCATGCTCGCCGGGCAGGTAGCCGCTCGACCAGAGGCGCGCGGAAATGGCCTGCTCCTGTTCCCGGTTCGTCGGCGTGGCGACGAGGACAACGAAGGTCGGCAGGTTCTCGTTCATCGAACCGAGACCGTAGGAGGCCCACGCCCCGAGGCAGGGACGACCCGTGACCTGGTTCCCCGTCTGCATCGCTGCAATCGCGGGCTCGTGGTTGATGGCCTGGGTGTGGAGCGATCGCATCCAGCAGATGTCGTCGGCGCGCTGGCCGAGGTGGGGAAGAAGGTCGCGGTTCATCCACATGCCGCATTCGCCGCGCTGCGCGAATTCGAATTTCGAGGGGGCGATGGGGAAGCGCGCCTGGCCGCTCGTCATCGTGGTGAGGCGCTGGCCCTTGCGAATGCTGTCGGGCAGGTCCTTGTCGAACCACTTCAGCATCTCCGGCTTGTAGTCGAAGAGGTCCATTTGCGAAGGGCCTCCCACCATGTGGAGGTAGATGACACGCTTCGCCTTCGCCGGGAAATGGGTGACAAGTTTGCGTTCCCCGGACGAGGCCGAGAAGACTTCGCGGGGGCCGAGGAGGGAAGCCAGGGCCGCGGTGCCGAGGAGGTTTCGCCCGCGCGAGAAGAAGTGCCGGCGGGTCTGGTTGAGGAGAAAGTCGGAAGGAAGGTTCATGGGACTCACTTGTTGAGCGCTTCGTCGAGGTTCATGACCTGGTTGCAAACCATGGCCCAGGCCGCGAGAACGGGCGGCTCTAGGGTCTTGTCGGGCGGCGTATCGCCGACGGCGAGGAGGGCCTTCGCGTCTTCCGGCGTCGCCTGGTAGTGCGAAAGCATCGAGAGGAGACTCGAATCGAGAATGGCGCGCTCCGGCTCGCGGAGAGGGCGTGCGAGAACCCGGCGGGAGATGAGGTCGAGGGCGCGTTCCTCGTTTCCGCCGCTCTCCTTGAGGGCGAACTCGGCGAGTCGGCGGGCGGCCTCGACGTATTGAGGGTCGTTCAGGGTCACGAGGGCCTGCAGGGGCGTGTTGGTGCGGTCGCGCTTCACGCAGCTGACCTCGCGCGTGGTGGCATTGAAGATCTCGAGGCCGGGAGGTGGAGCCATGCGCTTCCAGTGATTGTAGACGGAACGGCGATAGAGGTTTTCCCCCTTGTCCTGCTCGTAGCGGGCGTTGCCCATTCCCACCACTTCCCAGACGTTTTCAGGCTGGTAGGGTTTCGTTCCCGGTCCGCCCATTCTGGTCGAAAGGGTGCCGCTTGAGGCGAGGGCGTGGTCCCGGATCATCTCGGCATCCATGCGGAAACGCGGCCCACGGCTGAGCAGGCGGTTGTCGCGGTCTTTCTCGAGCTTTTCCGGGGTGGTCACCGCGGCCTGTCGATAGGTGGAAGAGAGCAGGATAGTCTTGAAAAGTCCTTTCACGTCCCAGCCCGACTCGATGAAGGTGACGGCGAGCCAGTCGAGCAGTTCCGGATGGCTCGGAGCCGCCCCCATGATGCCGAAATCGTCCGGAGTCGCGACGATGCCCGTGCCGAAGATCTCCTGCCAGAAGCGGTTCACGGTGACCCGGGCAGTCAGCGGGTTGGCCGGATCGACGAGCCATTGTGCGAGTCCCATCCGGTTGGCGGGAGCGCCCTCGGGCATGTCATGCAGGATGGCGGGAGGAGCGGCCGCGACCTCTTCGCCGAGCTGGTCATAGGCTCCTCGCATGAGGATATTCGCCATGGCCGGGGTATCCTTCTTCTCTTCCTGGATATGGGTGACCGGACTGCGCTGCCTGATCGCCTCCTTCTCGCCCTCGAGTTTGGCGACGGCACGGTCGAGTTCCTGCCAGGCTCCGTCTCGGGAGGCAAGATAGTGGGCAAAGAGGTTCTCGACCTGCTGCGGATTCCTTTTTGCCCCCGCCGCGAGGGCGCCTCGCAGAGCGGGAAGCTGCTGGAGGCGTTCCGCGTCCCCGGCGGAGAGGCGTTTCGCGAAAATTCTCAGATCCTGCAACTGGCCTTCTTCGAACACGACGCCGTTGCTGCGCTGGCCGAGTCTCAGCGGAGTGTTCGAGCGGGTCTCGGCATCGGGCTTGAGCTTGTCGGCGAGGGCGCGCGAAGGAGCTTCCTTGCCGTTCACGAAGAACTTCACGCCGCCCGCCTTGCCGCTGCCGTCGTAGCTCACGACGACGTGCGCCCACTGTCCGGGATTCAGCGCGGGACGCTGGGTTCCGGCCTTGAGTGCATTGTCGGGCCAGGTGTCGATGAGATGGAAGGCGAGGTTTCTTCCCTCGACGAGAAGATCCCAGCCCCGGTGACCGGAGCCGACATCCATGCGGGCAACGACCGCACCGGTGGCGCCATCCTTGGCCGGGCGCACCCAGGCAGCAACCGAGAAAGGTTCATTCCGCGCGAAGTTTCCGAGATCGCCGAGGTCGGCCGTCGTCTCCTTCTTCAACACGGGAGCGGAGCCATATTTGCCTCCTGCCGCCCACGAGAGGCTTTCCGGGGCCTTGCCCTGGAGCTTGGCGGGGAAACTGGCGGTCAAGGCACCGCCCTTGCCTTCGTTCAGGGGAAAATGGGCGGCAAGCCGGTCCGCGATGGCGCCTTCTTCCAGCATCGCCGGGGTGGCCGAGGCGAGCCATTTCTCGAACTCCGGACGCGCGGCGCCGCGCCGGTCGTTCCGTTTCGCGGCAGCGGCAGCGATCTCGCCGGGAAGGGCGTCCCAGCGGGGACGGTCGGTCTCGTTCGGCACGACGAGAACGGGGCCGCTGTCCTTCACGTTGCCGTCCTTCGGACCCTGCGTCGTGTTCCGGAAAAAGGCGGACATCGCATAATAGTCGTGCATCGAGAGCGGGTCGAACTTGTGATCGTGGCACTGTGAACAGTTCAGGGTGAGTCCGAGATAGACCCACCCCATCGTCTGGACCCGGTCGGACGCGTAGAGGGCGAGATTCTCCTCATCGATGGTTCCGCCCTCGTTGGTCGTCATGTTGCAACGCTGGAATCCGGTGGCGATGAGCTGGCTCTCGCTCGGGTTAGGGAGAAGGTCCCCGGCGATCTGCTCGACGGTGAACCGGTCGAAGGGCTGGTTGCGGTTGAAGGCCCCGATGACCCAGTCGCGGTAGAGCCACATCTCGCGGTAGTTGTCGAAATGGAGTCCGTGGGTATCCGCGTAGCGGGCCGCGTCGAGCCAGTAGCGACCGCGGTGCTCGCCCCATCGGGGGGAGGCGAGATAACGATCGATCAGTTTCTCGTAGGCCTTCGGGTCGGGGTCGGCGACGAAGGCCTCGACTTCCTCCGGGGTTGGCGGCAGGCCGGTGAGATCGAGGGCGGCTCGA
The DNA here is from genome assembly GCA_020439925.1 of Verrucomicrobiia bacterium. Lineage (GTDB taxonomy): Bacteria > Verrucomicrobiota > Verrucomicrobiia > Verrucomicrobiales > DEV007 > Arctic95D-9. The sequence continues at coordinate 3,579 of JAGRPC010000323.1, forward strand.
CGGGCGAGGGCGCGGCGATCGGCTTCGGGAGCGGGCGCGAGGCCGGCCCGGTCCAGTCCGGCAAGGATGAACCGGTCGATCGGATTGGAGATCCATCCCGGATTGGAGACTTCGGGTTCGGCCGGTTTCTCAGGACGGATGAAACTCCAGTGGGGCTGCCACTTCGCCCCCTCGGTGATCCAGCGGCGCACGATCTCGATTTCCTCCGGCTTCAACTCCTTGTGGGAATCCGGAGGCGGCATGAGATCGTCCGGATTGTCGGTGACGAGACGATCGTAGAGCGAGCTCTCCTCCGGTTTGCCGGGAATGACAACGGCCTCGGCACCGCCGTCCTTTCCAAAAAAACCGGCCTCGGTGTCGAGCCGCAGGTCGGCCTTTCGCGTCACCGAATCCGGGCCATGGCAGTGAAAACAGGCGTCGGCCAGGATGGGTCTCACGTCGCGATTGAAAGTCAGGGGAGCCTCCGCACCGAAAACGGGGGAGAGGCCGAGCAGGAGAGCCGGGAGCAGGAGGGGGGATTTCCGGGTCATGGAGAAAACAGGGCTGGAGTCTTCTAGGACTCTGGAGAGTACGTCTCCAATCTTCCGTTGGCTTACGGAAAAAACCGACGCGGAGTCTACGTGATCAGGGGACAAACCGGCTGACTCAAGAGGGTCCGTTGCTTGATCGGACCCTCTTCAATCCCGTGGACAGGAAGGTCGCGGCAAGGGCGATCAGCCCCATGGCGACGGAAAACGCATCGCCAACCCGGGCGTAGACCGTGGCGGGCGGAGCGAGGGCGATCTCGAGATTCGCGGCCAGGCTTCCGCGGAGAAAGGTCGAGCCCGTGACCGGGTCGCGCACGATGCGGGGTGCGGATTCCCGACCGGAACGGTCGTAGACGCTGCCCCGCTCGTCGATGAATCCGCTCACGCCCGTGTTCGCACATCGGATCATGGGCCGACGGAACTCGATGCATCGGAAAAGGGCGTTGTCGAAGTGTTGCTGGGTTTGCGCGCTTTCGTGGAACCATCCGTCATTGGTGACGTTGACAAACACCTGGGGACCGGGCCGGAGAAACTGGCGGGCGTGGCGGGCGACGGTGTCCTCGAAGCAGATCAGCGGGAGGATGCCGATTTCATGACCTTCTTTCTCGACGATGAGCGGTTCGTGTGAGTCGCCCGCGGTGAAATCCTGGGCAATGATTCCGCCGGTCAGCCACTCGAATGGAGGGAACCTGCCCCGCAGCGGGATGAATTCGCCGAAGGGGACGAGATGCGCTTTTTTGTACATCTGATAGGATCCGGTGTTCCCCTTCATGACGGTGAGGGTGTTGTAGATCTCGGTGTTCTCGAGATTCGCGTCCTCCAGCCCGGCGAGGAGGTAGAAGTTGTCGCCCTTGAGGACGTGGTCGTTGAGATATTCCTGCACCCAGGGGGCGGTGAAGATGCCCGGCACCGCCGTTTCGGGCCAGACGACGAGGTCGTGGGGGGAGGTTTCCACGAAAGCGCGGGTGAGGTCGCGATAGTCGAAAATCACCTTCTGACGCACCGCGAGATCCTCCGACCATTTCTCCTCCAGGGGCACGTTGAACTGGAAGACGCGGGCGCGGAGAGTGACGGTCTCGCCGGGTTCACGCAGAAAGGCGGAGAGGCCGAAAAGGTAGAGCCCGGCGACTATCGCGACGGCCACGGTGAGGTCGAAATGGGGGCGCAGCTTACGGCGGTCGCGAAGTTCCCGGCTCACCCGCACAGCCGTTCCGAAGAGGATGACTCCGGCGAACATGAGCACAAAACCGTAGCCGGTGATGCCGATGACCTCGGCGAACTGGACGAGGACGAGGTGATCCTTGAGGGCAACTCCGAGTCCGTTCCACCCGAATCCGGTGAAAACGATCCCCCTGAGCCATTCCAGACCGCACCAGGCGGCGCCGTTGAGGGCGGCGATGCGGAGCAGGGCGAGGGATTTCTCGAAGAGGCCGGCTTTCCCAGCCCTCGCCGCTTCGCCCTCGCCGGGATTCCAGCGTCCGACCGTCGCGGCGAAGGCTCCGAAGGCGGCGAAATAGAGCGCGAGGTAGGCGGCCATGGCCACGAGCGCCCCGATTCCCGCCCAGACCGTTCCCGCGACCTTGCCGACCTGCGTGATCCAGGAAACGTTGATCAGGAAAAACGCGAAGCCGGCGAGGAACCCGAGACGAAACCCGTGCCACCCCCGGGTGCGAAACCGCCGCCGGTCCGGGCGAGGTTCCGAAAACCAGAGGGCGCCGAGGAGCGGAGCCGCCCAGATCCAGACGAACCCTCCCAGGTCGAAGGGGGCATAACAGAGGGCGAGGAGGACGCCACCGAGAACGGCCGCTGCTTCCGGCCAGAGATGGCGCGCCGACGGTGGAAGACTGGAAAATGGGCGCGCGCTCAAGACGGGACAATGGACACGGAGTCGGAAGTGGTGTCAAAGAGGGCGCGGAGTCGTTGCCTGACGGCTCCTCACCCCAGTCGAGCCCTCATATCGGCCACCACGGCGGCCTTCAGCGAGTCGAAGGACTCCTTCGCGATGGCCTTGGCCGAGTCGAGTTCCTCGGGCAGGTCGATCCCGCCGTGGCCCGGTCGCGGGCGCTGGTAGAGGTAGAACTTGATTTTCGGCTCGGTTCCGGAAGGGCGGACGGCGAAGGCACGGCCGTCCTCGAGGTCGACGAAGACCATCTTTTCCTTTGGAATGGGATCGCCCTCCTCGTCGGTGAAGTCCTCGTTTTCGAAATCGCGAACGCGGGCGACCCTGGTTCCGTCGATTTCGGCGGGCGGATTCTCGATGTAACTCAGCGCGAGCTTCTGGATCTGCGCGGCACCCTCGGCTCCGGCAAGGGTCTCGGCGTGCTGGCCCTCGAGGTAGACTCCGTGCCGGACGTAAAGCTCGTCGAGCAGTTCGACACAGGTCATTCCCTTTGAGCGGGCGAAGGCGGCCACTTCCGCGAACATGACCACGGCGCCGTTGGCGTCCTTGTCGCGGAGGAAGTCGGCCCCGAGGTAACCGTAGCTCTCCTCTCCGCCGAAGACGAAGAAGCGCGAGTAGTTCAGGCGCAGGTCGCGCGTCTCGGCGTCAGAGAGCTGGCGATAGTCCGCGCGCAGATCCGCGGGAATGGCGTTCTCGTATTTCCGGAGCTTTGCGCCGATGTATTTGAAGCCTGTCAGGGTGTTGACCACCGGCACGCCGAAGTGCGCGGCGACCGCGGTCTGGAGTTCGGTGGTGACGAAGGTCTTCACGATCACCGCATGGTCGCGGTTCGTGTCGTTGATGATTCCCTTATCGGTGAAGGCGAGGAGTCGGTAATAGGCCATCAGCGAGCCGATCTGGTTGCCCGTCAGGAGGGTCATCTTCCCTTGCCGATCACGCACGACGACGCCCATGCGGTCGGCGTCGGGGTCGGTCCCGATGACGAGGTCGGCCCCGGTGGCCTCGGCCTGGTCGACGCCCATCTGGAGAGCCTCGGCGTTCTCCGGGTTTGGCGACTTCACCGTGGGGAAGGCTCCGTCCTCTACATCCTGGGCCGGAACGGTCTCGCAGGTAAATCCGAGGCGGCGGAGGATCTTCGGGGAAATCTTGCCGCCGGTGCCGTGGATGTTCGTGAAGACGATCTTGAGTCCGCTCTGGGAACGGACCAGGGCCGGATCGAGCAGGAGGGTCTCGAGCCTCGAGAGATAGACCTCGTCCATTTCCTCGCCGAGTTCATGAACGGTGCCCTGCTGGTCGGAGGGGAGCGGCTCGTAGCTCTCGCCCGTGACGGCATTGACCTCGGCAATGATGGCCGAGGCCTCTGGCTCGACGATCTGGGCTCCGTCGTCACCGTAGACCTTGTAGCCGTTGTCGTGGGGCGGGTTGTGGCTCGCGGTGAGGACGATGCCCGCGGTGGTGCCGAGATGGCGGACGGCGAAGCTGAGATGAGGGGTGGAGCGCGGCTCGGTGAACCGGTAGACATCGCAGCCGTTCTCGACCGCGACGCGGGTGACACATTCCGCGAACTCCTTGCCGAAATAACGGGTGTCGCGGGCGATGGCGATGGAAGGGCGGCTCCCACCCCGGTGCGTCTTCAGAAGGTGCCGGACGAGTCCCAGGGTGGCGCGCGTCAGGTTGTAGAAATTGAGGTTGCCGGTGCCGACGCAGGGATGCTCGGGGCGTTCATCCGCCGCGGCCGCGCCGCGCTCCGCCGGAGTCACGATCTCGCCGACGGAGCGGCCTCGCAGACCGCCGGTGCCGAAGGCGAGCTTTTTGAAAAAGCGGTTGTTGAGCTCTTTCCAATGGCCCTCGTTCGCGAGCCATTCCACCGAGGATTCGTAGAGCGGATCGACCGATCCGGCGAGGAGTTCGGAGAGATTGTCGAAACTGCTCTGGAGGAGGTCTCCGGCGGCGAGGGCGGCCTCGAGTTTGGCGGAAAGGGCGGGATTCATGTGGCGGCAAAGTAGAAAGGGCGCCTCCGAAAAGCAACCCACGGGAGTGTTTCACGATGAAAATCTCATGACTCCTGCTCATCCTTTTACTTTCTACTCCTACTCTCCATTTGAGTAAGAGAAGGAGGTAGGAGTATGAGTATGAGGTTTCCGACCCATGACTCTTTTCCCCCAGCCCGGAGCCGACACCTCTGCCTGGCGCATTCTCCACGATGCGAAGGCCGATCTGTGGGTCGACCACTTCGACGGGCGCTGGCTCGTGCAGACGCGGGAGGCGAAGATGCCCGGGTTTCTCCTGCCGCCGGGCGAAGGTGTGGCCCGGTCGGTCTACTGGCGGCCTCGCGACAAGGCTGCGGGAACGGCCCCTGAACGAGTCTCGGGCGAGGAAGTGCGGGAGCGTTTTGCCGTTCGGGAAAACGGGGCGTCCTTCTGGATCGATTTTGCCGCGGGATACTCCTGCGGCATTTTCACCGACCAGCGCTTGAACCGTCGCTGGGTCGCGGAGATGGCCGGTCCGGGGCAGCGTGTCCTCAATACCTTCGCCTACACCGGTGGATTCTCCGTCATGGCGGCTCGGTCGGGTGCGGAGACAACCACCGCGGACCTTTCCGGTACCTATCTCGACTGGACCTGGGATAATTTCGCCCTGAACGGTCTCGAGCGTTCGGGGCATCACGGGGTGAAGGGGGACGCCTTCGGCTGGCTGCGGACCTTCGCCCGACAGGGACGGACCTTCCACGGCATCGTCCTCGACCCGCCGACCTTCTCGCGCAGTGGCAAGGATACCTTCCGCACGGACCGGGATTATGGTTCCCTTGCCGCCCTCGCCGTGTCCGTGCTCGAGCCCGGTGGCTGGATGCTCTGCTGCGCCAACACCCACCGCCTCTCCGGGGGGCACTTCGAACGCGACGTGTTCTCCGGGATCCGTTCAAAGGGTCGGAAGATTCTCTCGAGCGAGTCTCCTCCCATGCCTCCGGAGTTTCGTGGGGACGATTACCTGAAGACGCTGCGCCTTCGTGTGGAGTGATTCGACCCCGCCGGGTCATTCGCGGGGGCGAAAAATTCATTGCAAGCGGAAAGACTCCCGGGCGTCCAAGCGTAAACGGATGCCATGAATTACCTCGCCCTCGCTCTTTTCTGTCTCTGGGTTCTCACCCGGGCGCTCGGTGCGCAGAGCGAGGAGGGGCCCAAGCCCTTTGCGGACCGTCTCGTCGAAGCCGCTCGTTTCCGCACCACCCAGGAGGTTCGCTACGATCCCGCCTACGTGGTGATCGCCTATCCGGGAGGGGATGTGCCCGCGGACACCGGAGTCTGCACCGACGTCGTCATCCGCTCCTACCGGGCCCTCGGAATCGACCTCCAGAAACTCGTTCACGAAGACATGCGTGCCGAATTTGGTGCCTATCCGAAGCAGTGGGGATTGAAGCGGCCCGACAAAAACATCGATCATCGCCGTGTCCCGAACCTGGAAACCTTCTTCCGGCGACAGGGTGCCGAGGTGACCGGTCCGGAGAAAGGCCGTTTTCTTCCCGGCGACCTCGTCACGTGGGATCTCAATGGAAAGGGGCTCTGGCACATCGGGATGGTCGTCGGTGAGGATTCCTTCGTCCACAACATCGGGGCCGGCCCCGAACTGTCCACGGGCATCGGCCAATGGAAAGTAATCGGGCATTTCCGGTTTCATCCTTGATCGGAGGCGCTGCTTCACGGAGAGGTTTCCCATGGCTCTCCGCAAAACCAAGATCCTCTGCACCCTCGGCCCGGCGACCTCGGAACCGGACACGATCCGGACGCTCCTTGAAGCGGGCGCCTCGGTTTTCCGGCTGAACATGAGCCACGCCGCCCACGACTGGGCTCGCGAGATCACGGGACGGGCACGAACGGAAGGGTCGGCACTGGGGAGCGAAGTGGCGATCCTCGTCGACCTGCAGGGGCCTTCCATCCGGACCGGAGAAGTGGAGGGAAAACTCTCACTAGGGAAGGGGGATCTCGTGGAGTTCCGGAACGCGGATCTCGCTCCGGAGGCGGCGGTCTCGGTGACGACCAACTACGACGGGCTCCATCGTGACGTGAAGGAGGGCGACGTGATGCTCGTCGACAACGGTGAACTGCATTTCCGCGTCCGCGAGGTCGGCGAGGGAAGGCTTCTTTGCGAGGTGCTCACCGAGGGCCAGATGGGATCGCGGCGGCACATCAATCTTCCCGGCATCCGCGTGAATCTCCCGGTGCTCACGGAAAAAGACGAGGCGGACATTGCGCTCGCCGCCGAAATCGGGGCCGACTTCGTCGCGATCAGTTTCGTAAGGGACGCGGCCCATGTCGCCCTCTTGCGCGACAAACTGCGAGCTCTCGGCAGCGAGGCGGCAGTCGTGGCGAAGATCGAGGACCAGGAGGCGGTCCGGCACCTTCCGGAAATCGTGAGAGAATCCGATGTGGTGATGGTGGCCCGGGGGGACCTGGGCATCGAGGTCCATCTCGAGGAACTTCCCATCGTTCAGAGAACCATTATCCAGGAATGCGCGCGCATCGGACGAAGGGTCATCGTCGCGACCCACATGCTGGAATCGATGATCGAGGGGCCGGTGCCGACGAGGGCCGAGGTCACCGACGTGGCCAACGCGGTCTTCGAGCAGGCCGACGCGGTGATGTTGAGCGGCGAGACTTCGGTGGGGCGTTATCCCGTGAAGTGTGTCGAGACGCTCGACCGCATCGCCCGGCGCATGGAGCGGGAGCCGGGGGCGGGGTATTTCGGCGAACTCGAGTTGAACTCGGAGAAGGAGTTCATCGTGCGATCGGCCGTGGTGCTCGCCAATTCCCTCGAGCGTGCCGCTCTCGTCGTCTTCACCGCGCGGGGAGTCCTGGCCCGCCATGCGGCCAACCTGCGCCCGGAGCGGGCGTCGATCTTCGCCTTTTCTCCCGACCCGGCGGTGGTGCGTTCGCTGCTCCTGAACCGGGCCGTGGTTCCCTTTCAGATGGAACTGGCCGACGATCCCGAGGGTGACCTTCGCGAGGCGCTGGAGCGATTGCGGGAAAACGGCCTCGTCGCGCCCGGCGATCCGGTGGTCATCGTGAGCGACGTGCTCTTGCCTGCCTTCGACAACGGGGCGATCCTCCTACGTCACGCCTGATGAACCTCCATCGCTTCGAAACGATCCACCCCGACCTCCTGCCGGGACTCCTCAATACCGCCCTGAGGAACGATTGCGAGGATCTCGAGGATCTGGTCCATGCCCACGACCTCGATCGAGAGGCCCTGGAACGGCGGATGCAGGAACTCGGTTACCGCTACATCGCGGAACAGAGGCAGTTTCGCAGAGTGGCTGCGAAAGAGGGTTGAATCCTGAATCCAACCCTCTCTGGGAAAAATCGGCGTGCGGACCGCCCTGCTTACTTCTTGTGGGCCGCGACGATGGCCTCGATCTCGGCGCGCTTCACTCCCGCGGGAGCGTCCACATCGGCAAACTTGGCGCGGGCCGCTGCAGCCTGTTCGACGGTGACGGCCGGAGCGCTGTTGCCCCAGGAATTGCGGGTGAAGGTAAGGACCGCGGCGAGTTTTTCGTCATCGAGGCCGGCGGCGAGAGGGGCCATCACCCCCATGAAGTTCATGTTCTCCTTGGCAATGCCCTTGAGAACGACGAGGAGCGGCAGATCGGGGTCGCCGAGGAGCACCTTGGAGCCGACCAGGCTCGGGGCCATGAGGGCGGGACCGGCCTGGAGGCCCTTTCCGTCGGGGCCGTGGCAAGCGGCGCAGAGCATGAAGGACGCCTTGCCGAGTTCCATCACGGCCGGGTCGGGAGCGGCGGCACCTCCTCCGGCAGGAGTCGGTGCAGCTCCGGTTGCAGGGGCAGCTGGCGTAGCCGCGGGAGCTGATGCGGGCGCAGGAGCGGCGGCTACGGGGGCGGCGGGCTCTTCTTTCTTCTCCTTCTTCATTCCGCCGACAAAGGCGAATCCGACGATGCCGAGCATGACGATGAGGGCAAGGGGCACAAGGACGAGGAAGGCGGTGCCGACGAGGCTGGCGACCGGGTTTTTGGGTTCGTTGGCTTCAGAGCTCATGTTGCGGGTGAAAAAAGCTTCAAATCAGGGGATGTCAACGCGAATGCAGGCACGGGAAACTACGTGCCACCTTGACCGGAGGATACCACTTTCGGCTGTTTTCAGCCTGCCAGGGCGATGCCGCGGAGTTCGAGAATGGCTTCGTGGAGGCGGCGGCCGCGGTCTTCCCAGCGGAAAGCCTCGCGGCAGATCGCGTAGGCCTGCGTGCGCATCGCGTTGAGTCGTTCGAGGTCGTCGATGAGGGGGAGGATGCCCGAGACGAGTGCAGGCACATTCGGAGCGAGAAGGAGATGCCCGGGGCTGCGGAGGGGCAGGTCCTCGACGGCTTGATCCAGGCCCGCGAGAGGCAAGCCGTGGAAGAGGTATTCGAGGGTCTTCAGTTTGAAACCGCCGCCGAACTCCTCGACGATGAGTCCCATCCTCGCGTCGAGCAGGTAGGGGCTCATCTCCGGAACCCGTCCCACAAAATCGACCCCGGGAAATCGGATGGTCATTTCGCGGCGAAAGTTTTCATCCGTTTTTCCGACGATCTGAAGCTCGATCCCGGCTTCCGTGAGTGGCCCCGCCGCCTGTTCGAGAAACCGTTCAAGGTTGATCCGCTTGGCGATCCATTCGAAGGAGCCGGACATCACGACCCGTCTCGGAGTATCCGGGGTGATGGTCCGTTCCGGGAAAAAGGGGCCCTCGTATCCCGGGGTGAGACAGAGATACCGTTGTCTCGGGAACTGGTCGCGGTAGGCGTCGACCTCGGCTCCGGTGATGGCCGTGACGAGGTCCGCCTCGCGGCAGAGCGCTTCCTCCTGGCGGGCATATTTTTCCGCATCGAGGTGGAGCGCGAGGCGTCGCGGAAGGGCCGCCTTCGAATGGCGGGCGACTTCGCGCCTGACCCTGGCTTCGTGGTTGTGAGAGATGTAAACGATGACCGGGTCACCCTTGATGCCTGCCCTGCGTCGCTGATCGCGGATGGGGCCGAGAGCCCATCCGAGAGCGGCGTGATCGATGAGAATCACATCCCAGGTTTCGGAGGCGAGTGCGTCGACGAGCGCCTTTTCCGGCCCCCCGTTCTTGAGGCGCCAGGAATCTCCCGGGTAACGGGTGAAAAGGCTGGCCAGGCGTGAGCCCAAGGCCGGAGTGCCGAGACGCCACTTCACCTCGTCTTCGTCGACGTGTGCGCTGGATTCGCTGCCGTCGCCGACTGGCTTTTCGTCATTGTCGTGAGCGAGCACGGTGAGATCCACTCCGGACCGGGCGAAGGAACGGATGAGCCCGTTTGAGTAAATCAGCTCTCCGCTGTTGGTAGGGCGGGGATACTTGCGGGTGAGCCAGAGGCATCTCATGCGGGGGGCGGGGGTTCCGGGTTTCACGGGAAAGGGCGGGGAAGGCATTCTCACAACAGGACAAGATCGCCTTCGATCGGGAGGCATTCCTTTTCGACGCCCTGCAGCGACGGAGGAAGATGGAAGAACAGATTCGACCCCGCCGGGTGGCCCGGCATTCCGAGGGAGGTATGGTGACCGAATCGGGAGAGAATGACGAGGGAGGTCGCGGGATCGAGTCCTTCGTCGCCCTGTGTCCGGAGGATTTTTCCGATGAGAAGCGAGAGTCCCGCTCCTCCGGAATGGAAGTCGCGGTGGTCGAGCAGGTGACAGGAGAGAAGCCCGGCGTGCCGCTTGTAGACGCCGAGGGCCCGGGCGACGGGTTTGTCCTCGGAGTCGACGAGCCCGAAGAATCGACGTGGCTCCGATCCCGATCGGACGAGCCAGGAGAGGCTGCCGTTGTGAAGGTCGAGACGGATTCCGCGCTCGCCTTTCGGGGCCGGTTCGTGCCATTCCGAGGGATGGGTGACGAGTCGGAAATCCGCCACCTCGTCCGAGGACGCCACGGGAAAGGTCCATCCCCGGGCGAGGAGAAGCGCATGGGCAGGGAATCCACCGAGACGTCGGGTAGGAAAGAAATACTGGGCCCGGAGACCGCCTGCCTCGTAGCCGAGGCGCTCGAGAAGGCGCCGCATCTCCGGAGAGGCGGACCCGTCGACGATATGAAATTTGCGACCCAGTTCACGCTGGCGGGCGATCAGGCCCATCACGGCGGATCGATGCGATTCTTCGACAAAAAAACTCGTGGTGACGAGGGCCGGCACCGGCTCTCCCGCCGATTCGTAGGGGAAGGGGATGAGTCCGCTGAAACCGACGACTTCGGCGTCATCGTTGCGGAGGAGGAAGCCGCGCGGAGAGCCGGGCCGGCAGGCCGGGTTTTCGTCCCACCACCAGCGCATGCGGTCGAGCCACTTCGAGGGGGTGTCGTCGCCAGGCCGCGGTTTGAGCAGTCCTCCCGCGCGCACGAATCCGGCAAGGAACGCGGCGATTTCGTTCCTTTCTTCCGGGGTCGCGGTGACGGGTAGAATCTGGTGGGCCATGCTCGAGCCGCCGGAGCGGGGAAAGAGGGGTCAGGGGGCGAGGTGTTCGACGAGGGTTTTGCGGTCGATCTTTCCGTTGAGGGATTTGGGCATTTCCGGAAGGAGAACGACCCGGTCGGGGACCTTGGCCGGCTCGAGGACTTCGCCGAGGGCGCGCAGGATCGCCCCTGCCTCCAGGGAGGCATCGGACGTCGTGATGAAGAGATGGAGCGTGTCGTCGCTTTCTCGCTGGATCAGGGAGGCCTCGACGACACCCGTGATCTGACAGGCTTCCGTTTCGATCTCGAGTGGACTGAGCCGGTGACCGCGATGCTTCATCCAGTCGTCGCTTCTCGCGGAAAACCGGATGAAACCTTCGCCATCGACGGATCCACTGTCGCCGGTGAACAGTTCGACGGCGCTTTCGGGCGCGCGCTTGCGGAAGCGGCGTTCGGTCTCCGCCTGAGCCCGCCAGTAGCCGAGGGCGACGTGACGTCCTCGCACGACCAACTCTCCGAATGCGCCGGGGGGGAGCCTGCAACCCTCCGCATCGACCGCGTAGGCTTCGGTTCCGGAGAGGGCGCGTCCGACGGTATCGGGATGGGCTTCAAATTCGGAGGGCAGGAGGATGGAGACTCGTTTGCACTCGGTCAGGCCGTACATCGCATAGACGAGGAGACCGGGAAAGAGCCGCTTCAGTTCCTCGATGTAGGCGAGAGGAAGTCGTTCCCCGGTATTGGTGATGGCCCGGAGCGTGGGCAGATCGAGCGGACCCCGGCGTCCCAGCGCGATGAGGGCCGCGTAGACCGAGGGAACTCCGGGGAGCACGGTGACCGCGGCTTCGCGAAGAAGCCGGGGCAGCCGTGGTCCCACCTGATCGGGATCGCCGATGTAGAGTTTGGCTCCGGCCTGGGCGGCGAGGAAGATCTGGTAGAGGCCGTAGTCGAAGGCAAGGGGCAGAAACCCGCCGACGATGTCGTCGGGACGGTAGCCGAGACGTTCCTGAATGGCGCCCACCACGAATGAAAGGTTGTCGTGGGAAAGGGTCACTCCCCGTGGCGTGCCGGTACTACCCGAGGTGAAGACGAGACAGGCAGGATCGAGATCGCAGCCTTCCCAGTCGCCCGAAAAACCACAGCCGTCGACCGAGGTCAGGGCTTCGTTCCACGAGATGGCATCGGGGCCGGACTTCTCTTCGATGGAAACGATGGTGATGCCGTCCAGTTCCAGGCCCTCCAGGTTCGTTCGGGTGACCGAGTCGACAACGATGACGGAGGGTTCCGCCTGTGAAAGGATGGCGGACAGTCCCTTGGGACGCAGTTTGGGATTCAGGACGGTGAAGATTCCTCCTGCGAGGCTCGTTCCAAAAAGGGCCGTGGCTACTTCGACCCGGTTTTGCACGTGGATCGCGACCCGTTCCCCCCGCCTCATGCCCCGGGAGACGAGGAACCCCGCGAAGCGTCTGGCCTCCGCTTCCGCCTCGGCAAAGGAGAGCTCCCGTCCAAAGCGGTCCTCGAGAAACGCTGCCTCGGAATGGACACTCGTCGCTCCGGTGAGGATTCCGGAGACACCGGTGCTCCTCCTCCAGCGCTTTTCGAGGGTGGGCCAACAACTCATTCTTGACTTTAGTTGATAATTTTAATAAAAACAATAATAAAACACCTTGGAATCTCCTGGCTCGGCGATTGCTTTTCCCCCGGGTGTTTTCCCTCTTGCTCCGCTTTGTTTAACTTGGTTTGATTTGCCCGCTTGAATGCTTTTCTCCAACGTTCGGAAAACGACGAGATCCTCGAACTCGGCGGGGTTTCCATCATCGGCCGCAGTGCCGAATGCCAGGTCATCATCCCGGATCCGAGGGTTTCCCGTCGTCACGCGATGATCCGGAAACAGGATGGCGGCTTTTTCCTGTTCGATCTCGGAAGTTTCAACGGTAGCTACCTCAACGGATCACGAGTCACCGCGGCCCGTCGGCTCGGGCATGGGGACGTGATCAGTTTCGCGGATCACGAGTTTGTTTTCGGGGAGCGGGGAGGAAAGGCGGCGGCGAGCAGTTTCGAGGACGTCGGCGGCTCGACCATCGCCCTCATCCGGTCCACTCCGGTTGTCCTGCTGGTAAGCGACATCAAGGGTTTCACCTCACTCTCGGAGTCCATCGAGGCCGACGATCTCGC
>JAGRPC010000323.1:16688-17334 GCA_020439925.1 Verrucomicrobiia bacterium
GGTGACTGCGTGCTGGCCTATTGGACCACGGTCAGTTCCGAGACCTTGAGCGCGTCGCTCCGGGCGGCGGAGGGGCTGCTTACCTCCTGCGAACAGATCTACGAGGCCCGTCCCGATGTCTTTGAAAAGGTGGACCGTCATTTCGAGATCGGAGTCGCCCTTCACACCGGCAAGGTGGCCTATGGTGGCATGAGCCAGGGAGAATTCACTCTCGTGGGCGACCCGGTGAATCTCGCCTTCCGGCTTGAGGCGCTGACCCGGGAACTCGGCACCAACGTGCTCCTTTCGGGGGATTTTGTCCGCGCCCTGCCCGAAATCCGGGGTGCCTGCAAGAACCACGGAGTCCACCGGGTGAAAGGCCGGGCCCAGGGGGTGGAAGTGTTTTCGTTGAACACGTTCCCCGAGTAGTCGGGCAAAAGGAGTCAGCCGAGGCGACCGGAGATGTAATCCTCGGTCTCCTTCTTGGAGGGATTGTTGAAGATCCTGAGCGTGTCGTCCATCTCGATGAGACGACCGAGGTAGAAGTAGGCGGTGCGATCCGAAATCCGCGCGGCCTGTTGCATGTTGTGGGTCACGATGACCACGGTGAACTGTTTTTTCAGCTCGCTGATCAGTTCCTCCACCTTGGCGGTGGCGATCGGATCGA
>JAGRPC010000324.1 GCA_020439925.1 Verrucomicrobiia bacterium
TGCATGAGCACGGCGATCCGGTTGCGGAAGCCGACGAGGAAAAGGAGATGGATGAAGAGCCACATGAGCCAGGCGATGAAACCGTCGAACTTCATTCCCATGCTCTCGGCGACGGCGTGGCTGCGTCCGATCGTGGCCATGCTCCCCTTGTCGAAGTAGCGGAACTGGGGACGCACGTCGTAGCCCCGGCTCCGCCGCCCCTTCACCTCCTCGAGGATCACGCGGGCGGCGTGGCGTCCCATCTGCATGGCGGCGGGACAGAGTCCGGGGACGCGTTTGCCGGCCTGGTCGACGCAGCTGGCGAGGTCGCCGGCGACAAAGACCTCGGGATGGCCGGGAAGGCTGAGGTCGGTGTCGACGAGAAGACGTCCGGCGCGGTCGGTCTCGACGCCGAGGGTGCGGGTGATCGCGGGCGCCTCGACGCCGGCGGCCCAGACGATGTTGGCGGCGGGGAGGATGCCGCCATCGAGGACAACTTCCCCTTCCCGCAGGTCGGCCACGGTCGTGCCGAGGTGAATGGTCACCCCCATGGCCTCGAGGGTGGTCCGGGTGTAGTCCGAGAGGGCCGGGTCATACATCGAGAGGAGTCGGTCCTGTCCCTCGATGAGATGGATGCGGGCCTCGCCGGTGTTGATGTTCTTGAAATCGCGGCGCAGGACGTGGCGGGCGAGCTCGGCGAAGGCGCCGGCGAGTTCGACTCCGGTGGGGCCGCCGCCGATGACGACGACGGTCATGAGCCGCTCGCGTTCGGCGGGATCGTCACAGGCCTCGGCTTTCTCGAAGGCGAAAAGGACGTCGCGGCGGATCGAGGTGGCGTCCTCGAGGCTCTTGAGTCCGCGGGCTTGCCGCTCCCATTCCCGGTGGCCGAAGTAACCGGTCTTCACGCCCAGGGCGAGGACGAGGTAGTCGTAGGATTCCTCGCGATCCGGGGTGAGGACTTTCCGGTTTTCGAGGTCGATGGCGGTGACCTCGTCCATGAGGACGGTGACGTTGTCCTGCCGGAAGAAAATGCTCCGGATGGGATGGGCGATTTCCGGCGCGGCGAGGCCGGCCGAGGCGACCTGGTAGAGGAGCGGCTGGAAGAGGTGGTGATTCTGCCGGTCGATGAGGAGGACGTCGACGGGTTCGTTCTTGAAGGTTTTGGCGCATTCGATCCCGGCGAAACCGCCGCCGAGGATGAGGACTTTCTTACGATTCATGGAGGGAGAAAAATGAGTGGAGACGATGGAATGACGGACGGTTTTCCGGGCCACGGCATTCAAGTGGCCGGAGGGCGGAGGTCCGCGGACTCCGCGGTGACACGTGGCGATGACGGTCAGGATCGTCCGCGGGCAAGGTCGCGCTCGAGGCGGCCACGGTCCTCTCGTCGCGTCGAGCGGACGCGTTGGGGCCGGGTGGCGGGTGCTCTCATTTCACGGGGAGATTACGCTCGTCGGAGGCAAAGCGCTACCGGACCTTTTCACTTGGCTCAACTTCGCGTAGAATCCGGCTATGTGGTTCCGTCCTGTGATCTTGCTTTTCTCCTGCGCGCTTCCCCTTTCCCTCGCGGCCCAGGGGGAACCGCCGCGTTCCCTGCCGAAGCCGGGGGAGTCGGCGAAGGACACGCCGATGCCGGAACCCAAGGTGAGCGTGAAGAAGGTGGGCGAGCACCTCTATCGCCTCGGCGAGATCGAGTTTGATGCGAAGACGCGGGAGATCCGTTTTCCGGTGACGGTGAACCAGCGCGAGGGCGGTCCGATCGAGTATCTCCTCGTGCACGAGAACGGCAAGGTGCACGAGTCCATTCTCGTCACCTCGATTTCTCCCCTGCATCTCCAGGTCGTGATGAAGCTGCTGCGCTACAAGGCCGGAAACGGCGATGTCTTCAACCGCTTCCTCGCTCCGGAAGCGCTCGAGAAGGAAGGCGGCAAGGAGGCGGATCGCGGCGAGACGGTTTCTTTCGTCTTCGAGCCCGAAGGCGGCAAGGCGCTCCCGGTCTACGAGCTGGTCATCGACGGGGAACGGGCCGAAGCGATGGCCCCCGGGGGCTGGGTCTACACCGGTTCGGCGGTGGAGGAGGGCAGCTTCATGGCGGAAGCCGAGGGTTCGATCATCGCGATCTATCTCGACCACCTCGCCATGTTCAACATGACCCGCGACGGGGCCGACCTCGACGAACGCTGGGGCGCCCGGCACACCGTGATTCCCGAGATCGGCACCAAGGGGGTGCTGACGATCAAGGCGGGAGAACTTCCGGTCACAAAACAGGACTGAACCTTCAACATCCGGGGCCGGCGGCCCTTCCCTTATTCTCTTCCAACCTCCATCCATGAAACCCTCCCTGCTCCTCCTTCCCACCCTCCTTTGTTTTTCCTCCCTGTCCGCCCAGGATCGCCTCGCGCCGGGGCCGGACGGGGCGAATGTCTCCCTCAAGCTCGAAGTCGAGCGTGCCATCGCCAAGGGGGTCGAGTTTCTCAAGACCCAGCAGGACAAGGAGAAGGGATCCTGGAGCGATCCGGTGAACCCGGCCTTCTCCGCGCTCGCGATTTCCTCCATTCTTGGGGACCCGAATCTCGATCCCGCGAAGGGCCTGCCTGCGGAAGTGGAGAAGGGTTACGATTTCCTTCTTTCCAACGTCAAGGATGACGGGG
>JAGRPC010000325.1 GCA_020439925.1 Verrucomicrobiia bacterium
CGAGAGCGGCGCGGCGGGAAAGAGCCTCTTCGACCTGAAACCGTTCCGCGACGAGATCCTCAGCGGGAACGGAGACTGGGAACCTCGCCGGAGCGACCGGGAGGGCGAAGCGGCGTTGGACGAGGTCCTGGTTTTCCGCGGAGAAACCTGGCAGGCGGCCGCGAGTGATCCCGAGACGGTGCGGAGCCTCCTGCCGCCGGGATCCCGTCTCGCCCGCCTCGACGAAAAGGGGAGCGGATCGCGCCGCTACGGCCTCGAGATGGCGGTGGCAACGGAAGGGGAGGACGGGGAGTTTTTCCTCACCCAGACGGCGAGGAAGCTCGCGGGGGAAACGGACCGCCTGCGATACACCCGCGGCGAGATCGAGGCTCTTCTACCCGAGTGTGTGGGCGCGGCTCTCGCCCCGGTCGAAGTGAAGGGATTTGTCTTGCGGGGCCGCACCCTCTCCCTCCTCGCTTCCCTCGGTGCGAGGAAGCTCACGGTTTACCAGGACGATTCAGGCCTTGCTCTCGTGGAGCCACCGAGGCGGCGCGTCGAGGTCACGGCCGAGACCCATGTCACCGACCACGATTCGGGCGACACCTTCGAACCGGTGCCGGGGAGCCCGGCTCATTCCTGGCGTCGTCTTGGACTGATCGACGAGACGGGTCATCCCACCCTGCGGGGGAGTCTCTTCAGCCTCTTCCAGGGAGGCGAGGGCCTCGCGGTGGCGGCGGCGCTGGAGGACGAGTCCTACCCCGTCGAGGAACTCGTCGTCCATCTCGCCAACCTCCGCGCGGGCCACCGCTTCGACCTCGATGCGGTGCCGGGGATCGAGACGCTCGTGGGATCTTCCGGCAGCGAACGCCTCGCCGCCGCCTGTCGCCGGGCCTACGGCCCCGTGGATCACGAGGGTTACCTCTCCCTAGGCCTGCCGGTGCACTACGGGGAAGGTGCGGCTGAGGTCATCAGCCTGCTTCTCTCCGGCAAGCTCGGGCAGCTCGTCGGGCGCGGAACGGCCCTCGATTTCGGACCGGGAGACGTGGAACGGGTTTTCGTGGAATGGCTCAGCCTGTTGCGTCACGTCCGCAACGCCCCTGATCTCGACCTGGCTCGCTGGCGCGAACTGAAGGCGGCGGCGGGAGCGGAACTGGCCCGCCAGGGACGCCGCGCCCCGCTCGCCGACCTGCCGGAGCTGCCCGCGCCCGTGCTGCAGAGACCCACCCGTCACGGCATCCCCTACGGAGCGATCTGAATCCGCGGTTGTGCTCCGGGGGAAAAGGCCGAAAGTGAACTCCATGGAAATTCTGTCCCCCAACTCGGCCATCCTCGACAAAGCCCGCGAGCTCTGCACGCTCATCCTCCAGTCCGGCGAATACCGGGACAATCTCGCGAAGATCAACGCCTTCTTCGAGGACGACGACGCGCAGAAGGCCTACCGCGCCTTTTCCAAGCTCGGGGAGACCCTCCACCAGAAGCAGCACGCCGGTGAGCTCACCCAGGCCGACATCGACGGCTACGACAAGGAAATGGCCGCGCTCCGCGACAACCCGGTGGCCGCCGGTTTCCTCGACGCCGAGGAAACGCTCAACAGTCTCGTCAGCCAGATCTCGAAGCTTGTCGGCAAGTCGCTGGAACTCGGACGCATCCCCGATCCCGAGGAGCTGAGTGACGGCGGGTGCTGCGGCGGCGGTTGCGGTTGCCACTGAACCCTCGCCCCCCTTCGCTCAGATCCCCAGCACCTCTCCGGCCGCCCTTTCCAGGGCCGTGACCATCTCCCGGATCTGATTCGGCGTGGTGCAGAGCGGCGGCATGAGGACGAGGGTGTCGCGGATGGGACGGGTGAGCAATCCATGCTCCCTCGCTCGACGGCAGACCTTCGCCCCCGTCTCGAGACGCCAGTCGAGCGTGTCCCCGGTCGCCGGGTCGACGAGATCGATGCCGGCGATGAGCCCCAACTGGCGGATCGCGCCAAAGTGCGGGCAGCGTTCCCCGGCGAGGACGAGCGCGGCGGAGAATACCTCGATTTTCCCGGGGAGACCCTCCAGGACCCTTTCCTCCTCGAAGACCCGCAGGCTGCCGAGCGCGGCGGCACAACCGAGGGCATTGCCGCAGTAGCTGTGGCCGTAGAAGAAGGTTTTCTGCTCCTCGTAGGAACCGAGGAAGGCGGAAAAAACCCGCTCGGTCGTGAGGGTCGCGGCGAGCGGCAGGTAACCGCCGGTGAGTCCCTTGGCGAGGCAGAGGAAATCGGGCACGACCCCCTCGTGCTCGCAGGCGAAGAGTTTACCGGTGCGCCCGAATCCGGTCATGACCTCGTCGAGGAT
>JAGRPC010000326.1 GCA_020439925.1 Verrucomicrobiia bacterium
GTGCGCCAGGTCCAGTTCGGAACCCCGGGACCGGTCTGGATCACGGCCTTGGGATCGGCCTTGAGG
This sequence comes from Verrucomicrobiia bacterium, assembly GCA_020439925.1. Taxonomy (GTDB): domain Bacteria; phylum Verrucomicrobiota; class Verrucomicrobiia; order Verrucomicrobiales; family DEV007; genus Arctic95D-9. Next base: position 67 of record JAGRPC010000326.1, read on the forward strand.
TTGTCGGCGTCCTTGTAGAGTTTCTTGCCGCCCTGGGGCGCGGCCTTGCGCAGGGAGGCGGAGTCCTGGGCCATGTTCTCCGCCATCTGGATCGGTGCCGAAGAGGGGAAGGCCGCGCCTCCGTCGTAGTCGTTGCGCCATCCCCCGTAGCTCGAGATACGCTCGAGCTGGGGAAAGATCACCGCCTGGATCTGGCGCGCGGCGAAGGGTGCCAGCGACACGAGGAGGATGGCCGCAGCGGCCCACTTGCCCCCGTTCGCGACATTTCTCCAGCGCCCTGCCGGGAGCACCGAGACGAGCGCCACAGGGATGAGGAGGACGAGCCAGGAGAAGCGCGGAGAACCGGGCTCGTGGTAGGCGAGGCCGAAGGCGGCAAAGGCGAGCAGCCCCGCGAGGAATCCCCGCAGCCGGAACACGGCGAGGGTGAAAAGAAGGAGGAGGAAAAGGTCGAGAAGCGACCAGGCCGTGAGCCAGTCGCCGTTGGTGTAGTCGGCCCCCGGCATGGCGAAGAGACGGTAGCCCGGTGGAAGATGAAGGGTGCCGCCGAGCCGGTCCGCATCGGCCTTCCAGCCCGTGGCCGGGAGAGAAGTTCCGGGATCCTCGATCCGCCCGGTGGCGACGGCGTCGAGGGACGGACTGCGCACCTCGAAACCGGGAGCTCCCCCGTCGGGATTGTGGGTGATGAGCTGGGGCACGCCGTTCACCGTCACCGACCCTAACAAATGCCCTTCCGCCGCGTCGAAGCGGCGGATCTCGCGGAGCGGGCCGGAGAGACGGTCCTGGAAGGTGAGCGCCTTGCCGTCTTCGTCGAGCCAGAGGGAGCGCTGGATCGCAATGGGCGCCGCGCCCCGTTCGCCGGGTCCGCGGACGCGCTCGACAAGAGAGAAAGGGGCGTTGGTTTCCCAACGATAAACGGGCAGGGAACGCCACTCCCCGGGCACCTGGGTCTGGGCGACGTCGATCTGGGCAAGGCCGGTGATCTCCGCCTGGCGGAACTCGGGAAGGCCGCGAAAGGCAAGGGCCTGGTCGGCGACGGCGGGCGCGGCTCCTTCGGCAAAGGCGATCGACTCGGGCGAATCGGTGCGGAAGGCCCGCAGGGTGATCGTCCAGCGTCCCGCACGGATCTGGCTCTTGAGCAGGCCCGCCTCGTCGATGGCAACGGGCAGGGGAGAACCGACCGCGGCGAGCTGCCATCCCGCCGGGAGGACCGAGCCCAGCGTTTCCTCGCGGCTCTTCCCGGCGACGATGAGTTCGATCCGGGTCTCGAACCAGAGTGGGATGCCGTCCTCGAGAATCGAATGAACCTTGAGGGAGAGAAAATCCTCGTCGACCGGCTCGCTCGTGGCCTGGCGCTGCAGCCAGAGAGTTCCGTCCGCATCCCAGGTCGGCGCCGCCTGGACCTGCCCGTTGATCGTCAGGGCGAGCAATCCGGTCTGAGGCGGCAGCTTGATCTGCTGGGGAAGTTCGGGCCATGCGAAGGAACCGGAGACGGTATGCCGGTTCGAGGCCTCGACCCGGATCGCGGGCCGACCATCGCGAGCGACCACCGGCACCGCCTTCCCGTCGAGCTGCACCGACTCCGGCCAGCGACCCGTCCCTCCCGGCAGGAGAACCCAGGTTTCCCCCATCGCCTCGACCTGGAGGGAAAAAGTGGCGCCCGTCGCGGAGGCATCGAGCTTCAGGCGGGACGGCCAGAAGGAGATCCGCGTCGCGGGATCGTCGTGGAGACGGACCGCAAGGGCATCCGGAAGCCCCTCGCTGACCCAGGGTATCCATCGCTTCAAATCCTCCGGAATCTTCTCTCCTCCCGCCGGGCCGAAGAAGGAGGCAGCCGGGAGATTCAACGGACGGTCCGGCGCATTCACCGCTGCGTCCTGGGCGGGAAGCGAGAGGGAAAACCAAACGACAACGAGAGTCAGGACAAGGCGCTTCATGGCTGCATCATGCGGCGGTTTCCCCGTAAAAAGCAAGCCTGCCCGCACTCGACAGGCACATTCTCTTCGCGGACATTCCGACCATGGAAACGATGACCTTCCTGTCGGCGACGGTGCTTCTCCTCCTGATCATCGATCCCTTCGGCAACCTCGTGACCATCAACGCCCTCCTCCGGGAGATCCCCACACGGGAACGGCAGCGACTCATCCTCCGCGAATGCCTCATCGCCTTCGCCATCCTCTCGCTCTTCCTCTTCGCCGGAAACGCCCTTCTCGGGCTCCTCGGACTCCGGGCTCCCACCCTCAGCATTTCCGGCGGCATCGTCCTCTTTCTCATCGCCCTCGGCATGGTCTTTCCCTCGCGGGAACGGAGCCTCGCCTCGGTGGACGGCAAGCCGCTCATCGTTCCCATCGCCACGCCCCTCATCGCGGGGCCGAGCACCCTCGCCATGCTCCTTCTCATGGCCACCCGGGAGCCGGATGCCCTCGGACGCTGGTTCGGAGCGCTCGCCTCCTCGGTCGGAATCTCCACCCTCGTTCTCTGGCTCTCACCGAGGTTCTACGAGAAACTCGGTCGCCCCGTCACCTCGGCGATCGAGAGGCTCGTCGGCATGCTCCTGATCATGGTCTCGGTGCAGATGTTCCTCGACGGGGTCGGCGAGTATCTCTAGTGTGGTGTTAGCCAAATTCGTGTGCAAAACCCGTGAGGAATCTTTTTCAACTTCAAGGCGGGA
>JAGRPC010000031.1 GCA_020439925.1 Verrucomicrobiia bacterium
TCCCCGTCCGAAACGATCTCGGACTTCCCTGGATCGCTGGTCAGTCCGCCCGAGCGATTCCAACTGAACTTCAAAAGTCGTAGGACAGGATCCCGGAACCACGAATCCGCTGACGTCCTTCCCGACGCGGATGGATCGGCCTCACGAGCCGTACTCTCCCATACTCGCCAAAGATCACGGCACGACGACGCAGGGTGACATCCGTGGTGAAAGTATCGGAGACGCTGACGCCCGACTTGCTCACCCTCAGGGAAATCTCGACAGGGTAGTCCCCCGTCAGACGCGCCTCCGGGGTGCGGGTTCCGTCCTCGCTGGCGAGAGTTCCCTTGAGGTCCACCTCGAGATTGAACCTCCCGTATTCCCCCCGCCCGTTCAGGTAGCCAAAAATGGCCTGCCGGGCCGGGCTGTTCTGCAAGGAACCATTGAAGCTGATCCGCGCTTCCAGATCGTCCGCGTCCGCTCGCACCACACCCGCCAGCGCCACCGCAGCGAGCCCGACTTTGATCATCCACTGTGTTTTCATTGCATGATGGACCCGGGTTCCAAGGGTAAGACGATGATACCGGGATCTTCTTCCGACGTCAATCCCACCGCTTGACCTCGTCGGCATGAAAGAAGGTCCCTTCCCCGATTGAACTTCGAAACTGAATCGTCAAACCGCGCATGAAAGCGACATTTTCACGACGCGAGTCGTTCCTGCTCCTTCTCGGTTCCTCTCTCGGCATGACAGCTCCCGCCTCGGCCAAGAAACCCCTCACCCCCGCGGAAATCGGAAGGATCCACGGAAAGATCCAGTTCGTGACGAGTTTCCCCGATTACAAGGTCCAGATCGTCACCTCCTTCCCCGATCTGAAAGTTCAGAACGTGACGGCCTTTCCCGACGCCCCGGGGAAGTGGCAGATCGTGGAAAGCTTTCCCGATTTCAAAATCCAGATCGTGGAGAGCTTCCCGGATTTCAAGATCCAGTATGTCGAAAGCTTTCCAGGACTCCCGTGAATCCCCGCTGAAGGGAAAAGTGGAGAATGCGCGCCTTGATTCCCGGGCCGTTCGCGTCTCCCTTTACGGGAAATGGATCGTGACCAAAACCTCGCCCGCTTTCTCCAGTCCGACGGACGCACCGTCATCCTCCCCATCGACCACGGTACCGCCATTCCCGTGCCCGGTCTCGAGGACCCGACAGGGTTGATCGAACAACTGAACCCTGTTGTCGACGGCTATGTGGTCAATCTCGGAGTCGCCTTTGCGGCTGCCGATGCCCTCGAAGGAAAGGGCGTCTGCCTGCGCACGGACTGCTACAAACCCCGCTACGGCGACAATCTCGACGAGGGCAGCTACCGCCTCTATGGAGCCGATGAGGCCCTCACCTGCGGAGCCCACGCGATGATGAACATGCTTTACACGCATCATTCCAACGAGGCCGGCATTTTTCGCGAGGCTGCCGAGCTCATCAGCGAGAGTCTCGACGCCGATGTGCCCGTGATTCTCGAAGCGCTTCCCTTCGGAATCGGGCGTCCCGACGACTACACCCTCGAAAACATCGGCTTCACCGTCCGCGCCGCCGCCGAACTGGGGTCGGACATCGTCAAGACCGCCTTCCCCACCGGCGCAAGCGCCGATCAGTTCCGCGCCATCGTCGAAGCCTGCTTCGTTCCGGTCATCGTGCTGGGCGGGGCCGCCATGGGCGATGACCGAGCCCTCCTCGAGATGGTGAAAAATGCCATCGACGGCGGCGCCATCGGCATCGCCGTGGGACGTAACGTCTGGCAGCATCCCAGCCCCGCCAAGATTGCCAAAGCCCTCCACGCCATCGTGCACGATGAGGCCACGGTCGACTCGGCGCTGAAGTGCCTTTCTTGAACAAAGCCTCCTACTCCTACTCTTACCTCTTACTCCAATCCGAACGTCCCCGGTTGATCCCTTTGAGTAAGAGCATGAGGTAAGAGTAGGAGTATGAGATTCAGACCATGATTCTTCCCAGCCTCCAATACGCCGGACGCATCCTACGGACCGCCGACAAGCGGCACCTTGCCAAATTCATGTGGAACTTCGGAGTGAAGGGGATCCGCTCGGTCAATCTCTACAAGGAGCGGATGCGCGACGGAATCTACTTCCCTCCCTTCCTCTACCTCTCCATCCTCAACAGCTGCAACCTGCGCTGCCAGGGCTGCTGGGTCGACGTCGACAAGCCCCAGGTGAAGCTTGATCTGGACGACCTCAACAAGATCGTGAACGAGGCCAAGGAGCATCGAAACTCGTTCTTCGGCATTCTCGGGGGCGAGCCTTTCATGCACCCCGGCCTCCTCGACTTCCTCGCGGAGCATCCCGACTGTTTCTTCCAGGTCTTCACCAACGGCCAGATGATCACGGAGAAGAAGGCGAAGCAGTTGCGCCAGATCGGCAACGCGACCCCGCTCATCTCCATCGAGGGCACGGAACTCGTCGCCGATGAGCGCCGCGGCGGCAAGGACGTCCTCAACCGGACCCTCCGGGGCCTCGACAACTGCCTCGAAAACAAGCTCCTCACCGGAGTGGCCACGAGCCTTTGCCGGACCAACATCGACGAGCTCCTCACCGAGGAATGGCTGCGCAGGCTCATCGACCGCGGCGTCCACTACGCCTGGTACCACACCTATCGTCCCGTGGGTCCAAAGCCGAACGACGATCTCGCCCTCACGCCGGAGCAGGCTCGCCGAGTGCGCCAGTTTGTCGTCGACATGCGGGTGAAACTTCCCCTCGGCATCATCGATGCCTATTATGACGGCGAGGGCCGGGCCCTCTGTCCGATGGCCAACGGGATCTCGCATCACATCTCCCCCACCGGGGCGATCGAACCCTGTCCCATTATCCAGTTCGCCACCGAAAACGTCCGCGAGGGTTCGATCTACGAGAGCCTGACAAAATCCAAATTCCTCCGTGATTTCCGCGAAACCGCCGCGCGACACACCCGCGGTTGCATCGTGCTCGAGCGCCCCGACCTCGTCAAAGCCCTCGCCGAGAAGCATCACGCGACCGACACCACGATCCGCCAGACCGCCATCGCCGAGCTAGAGGCCATGACTCCCCGAAACAGCCAGTGGCTCCCCACCGGAGAGGAGATCCCCGAGAAGCATCCCGTCTACCGATGGGCCAAGCGGATCTGGTTCAATGATTTCGGCGTCTACGACGGCCTGGAAGAAGCTAGCCGGGATTCGTAGGCTCTACTGCAGACTTCTCAGTCCCATGCGCCCGATCCAACCGGACTTTTTTGCCCGGGATCCACTCTCCTGCGCCCGCGAACTCATCGGCGCTGAGCTGGTCCATGGCTCCTGCGTGGGCCGCATCTTGGAAACCGAGGCCTACCATGAGGTCGGCGATCCCGCCTGTCATCTCTTCACCCGCCCCTCGGCGCGAGATTTTGCCAAAAGACATCCCCCGGGGACTGCCTACGTCTACCTCAACTACGGCGTGCACTGGCTCGTCAACGTGCTTTGCCTGGAGGAGAGCACCGGCCACGCGGGCTTCGTACTCTTTCGAGCGCTCGATCCGATCGCGGGCGTCACACGTATGAAGGAGCGGCGAGGCACCGATGATCTCCGGAGACTCTGCTCAGGGCCGGGAAGACTCACCGCCGCCCTTGGCATCTCCGGATCCCATCACGGGCGCTCTCTCGTTTGCGACGACGCCTTTTGTCTGCGTCCATGCAAAGTTTCCACGAGGATTGAAACGATTGCCGATAGACGCGTCGGCATCTCCGCGGGAAAGGATCTGCCTTGGCGCTTTCTCGCAAAGGACCACACCGGAGTCTCCGTGCCCTTGGGAAAGGCACGCTGAAAGCCCGATTCAGATCGACTTGTAGCGCTCTCGCTGCCCATTCTTGTCGACCGGACGATTGTCGATGCGCGGCAAGGCACCGAGCGTGGGGTCATTTTCGTCGCGGCGGCGCGAACGCACCGGAGTGAACCCGCGGCGATCTTCGGCCTCGTTCACTTTGAGCTCGCGGCCGCCGAGGGTCTTGTTGTGGAGGGCGGCGATCGCGGCGGCGCCCTTCTCGTCATCGGCAAGCGTGACGAAAGCGAATCCCCTCGGCCTGCCCGTCTCGCGATCCTGCGGACGATGAAACTCCAGGACGGGCTCGAATTCGGCGAAGGCGGCGCGCAGTTCGCCATCACTAAGGTCGTAGGACAGGTTTCCAACAAATAACTTCATGTTTCTCGATGCTTCTCCGGGAGGTCCGCCCGCAGAAGGCGGGCTTCGAGCCGGAACCGGAATCGGGAAGCGACGAACCTGTCAGATGCCCAATGCAAAAACGGGCAGGATTGACTATCCATACCATACCTTGGCGGCTTTGGCGAGAACCGATTCGAAATGTCATCCTTGGGAAGACGCCAGCACCCAAGTTCGTCCATTTTCTGCTTGTCCCCCGTGCCGCACTCCATTCCTTATTCCGCTTTCCATTCATGAGCGCTCCCATGTCCCGCGTCTACGTCACCGTCCACATCCCTCTCGAACACCTTTCCCCTCTCGACGGGATCGCCGAGATCGTCATGCCCGACAACGGAGTGAGGGCCGCGCCTCGCGCTCAGGTCCTCGAGCAGATCGGGGACTGCGTCGCCGTGCTGTCCCAGGGAGAACTGCGCGTCGATGCCGAATTCCTCGACGCCGCGAAATCGCTCCGCTTTGTCGCCAACGCGGCCATGGGCATCGACAATCTCGATCTCGCGGAACTGCGACGGCGAGGCATCGCCGCGAGCAACACCCCGGCGGCCTTCGCCGAGTCGACCGCCGACCACACCCTCGGCCTGATGCTCTCCCTCACCCGTCGCCTCGCCGAGGGCGACCGATTCGTCCGCACCGGAGACTGGGAGCGCCGCGGCATGGAGCCGCTTCGCTGGGAAGGCACACTCCTCGGCGGCAAGACCCTCGGGATCATCGGATACGGTCGTATCGCCAAGATGGTGGAAACCCGCGCCCGCGCCTTCGACATGGAGGTGATCCACACCAAGGCAACACCGCACGACCACCACGGTTATCGTCCCCTCGACGCGCTTCTTTCCGAGTCAGACCTCGTCGTTGTGCTCGTGCCGCTCACGGCCGAAACCCGGCATCTCATCAACGCCGAACGGATCGCGCGGATGAAACCCGGCGCCTTTTTCATCAACGTGGCCCGCGGCAAGGTCATGGACGAGGCCGCCGTCGTCGACGCCCTGCGGTCGGGCCACCTCGCCGGGGCCGCCCTCGACGTCTACGAAGAGGAACCAGTCGTCAACGAGGCGCTGTTCTCGATGGAAAATGTCGTCCTCACCCCCCATACCGGCGGCGCGACGAAAGAGCAGCGGCGACGAGGCCGTCTGGAAGCCTCCGGCGAGATCGCTCGCTTTCTCAAGGGCGAAGATCGGCTTTTCCCCGTCTGTTGAGCTCTCCTCCTGGGCGGCACTTCTTCCGCGCATCCGGTCTTCGGAGGGGGGACTGAGGATTTCAACTCCCCTCTGGCACACCATACGCTTTTCTTCCGCGGGATCAGAGACTTCCCAAATCAAATCCGGGACTTTTCCCGGCTTCGCCTTATCTTGGGGAGTCCTTTCACAACACGCACGACACCATCACCTTGCGACCGATTCTCTCGATTTCAGGCCCGACCCCGTCCAATTCGTCACTTTTCCGCTGTCACTTTTTGCCACTTCTTCCCGACACGACATGATCGATCTCCGTTCCCATTACGAAGCCCACGGGCAGGGCCACGTTTTCGCCCATTTCGACTCCCTCTCGACCACGGAGCAGCAGGCTCTGCTCGAGCAGGCTGCAGCCATCGACCTCTCCGAAATCGCTTCGCTTTACGAATCCCTCGTGAAAGGCGGAGGCGCAAAGGACGACTCCCTGCTCGAAGACCTCGAACCCGCCGACTACATCCCGCTGCCCGGGCACCGCGAGGACGCCAACGCCAGTCTCTGGCGCGACGCCGTGTTGAAAGGAGAAGCCGCACTCCGCACCGGAAGAGTGGCCGCCTTTACCGTGGCCGGCGGTCAGGGCACGCGACTGGGCTTCGAGGGCCCCAAGGGGACCTACGGCGTCACTCCCGTGCTCAACAAATCGCTCTTCCAGGTCTTCGCCGAAAAGATTCTTGCCGCAAGCAAGATCTACGGCCGCCCCGTTCCCTGGTATCTCATGACATCCGTCCTCAATCACGAGGAGACCGTTTCTTTCTTCGAGCGGCACGACTACTTCGGCCTGAAGGCCGAGCGCGTGCATTTTTTCACCCAGGGTTTCATGCCGGCGGTCGATGCGGAGGGGAGGATCCTCATGTCGGGAAAAGGTGAAATTGCTTTGAGTCCCGATGGTCACGGCGGAGCGCTGCGCGCCCTCGTTCGCTCCGGTTCGATCCGCCAGATGGAGGCAGACGGCGTCGACATCCTCAGCTATTTCCAGGTCGACAATCCGCTCGTCCGCTGTCTCGATCCCACCTTCATCGGATTCCATCTCATGAACGAGTCCGAGCTATCCTCGAAGATGGTCCCGAAGGCCTATCCCGGGGAAAAGGTTGGCGTTTTCTGCGAGAAGGACGGCAAGACCCTGGTGATGGAATACAGCGATCTACCGCCCGAACTCACCAACGCCACCGGGCCCGAAGGGAAGCTGCGCTTCCGCGCAGGGAGCATCGCGATCCACCTTTTCAACCGCGACTTCATCGACCGCATCGGTGGAGGCGACGACGAGGGTGCCCGCCTCCCCTTCCACCTCGCCCACAAGAAGGTGCCTTATGTCGACGCCTCCGGCACCCGCCATGAACCCGAAACTCCGAACGCCTACAAGTTCGAGATGTTTGTTTTCGACGCGCTGCCCTTCGCCAGGAATCCGGTGGTCATCGAGACCGAGAGATCGGACGACTTCTCTCCGGTGAAAAACGCCGAAGGAGTCGATTCGCCGCGCACCTGCCGGGACGACCAACTGCGACAGTTCTCCCGATGGGCTCAGGCCGCCGGGATCGATCTTAGAACCGACGAAACCGGCCTCCCTCCCTTCACCTTCGAGGTCTCCCCGCTCTTCGCCGACAACGCTTCGCGTTTCAAGAAGGCATGGGATGCCCTGCCTCACAAGCCGGTCCTGACAGACGGACTGGTGCTGGTGTGAGTGAATCCCGGCGCTGACGCGCCACAAGGAGTGGTGGCGTTTTGGGGCGCTGGCGTCATGATATGGCTGCCTCGTCCCTCCCGACTCGGCTGCTTTCATCCCCATCCTAACGGAAATCACCAGACACCCCTGCCATGTCCCCAGAAGCCCGCCTCGCCGAACTCGGCATCGAACTGCCTCCTGCACCGAAACCCGGTGGAGTCTATAAGCCCCTCGTTCGTGTCGGCAATCTCGCCTGGCTCTCGGGGCACGGCCCCTGTGTCGACGGGGAAACCTACGAAACCGGGCGGGTAGGAGCCGATCTCACCCTTGAGGAGGGCCAGGAAGCGGCGAGAAAGGTGGGACTTTCTCTCCTCGCCACGATGAAGCGGGAACTCGGCTCGCTCGACCGCGTCTCACGACTCATCAAGACGCTTGCCCTCGTCAACTGCACCGACGACTTCACCCAGCAACCACAGGTGATCAATGGTTTCTCGAACCTCTTCGCCGAGGTCTTCGGCGATGACGGGATCGGGGCACGCAGTGCCCTCGCAGCCAATACGCTGCCGGGAAACATCCCCGTGGAGATCGAAATCATCATTGAACTCAAGGATTGAGCCCCGATGAAGCGCATTGCCAATCTCGAAACGGTTCCCTCCCCCGCCCTGCTCTTCGACGCCGACGCGATACGCCGGAACCTGGAACTGATGCTACGCATCGTGGGCGGGGACACGACGAAGCTCCGGCCCCACATCAAGACCCACAAGTGCGGCGAGATTCTCGAACTCCAGCACGGACTAGGGGTCCGCCAGGTAAAGGCCGCGACGATCGCAGAAGCCGAACTTTCCGCGCAATCGGGAATGAACGATGTCCTCATTTCCTACCCGCTCGTCGGTCCCAACGTCTCTCGCCTGTTCCAGCTCATCGACACCTACCCGGAGACGCAGTTTTCCTGCCTCGTCGATTGTGAAGAGGCGCTCGGTGCCTTTGCCAGGACCGGACACGAACCCGTCCACCTTTTCGTCGATCTCGACTGCGGCATGCACCGCACCGGGATCAGTCCGGGGCCCAAGGTCGTCGACCTGGCCCGGGCCATTGTCGCCAATCCTGCGCTTCGCTTCGCCGGACTGCACGCCTACGACGGACACATCCACGACGCCCCCATCGAGACTCGCACCTCCCAGTTCGAGGAGGCCATGGCGATCGTCGATGACACCCTCGCCGCCATCGAAACCCAGGTAGGTCCGGTTCCGCTGCTTGTCGCCGGCGGCTCCCCCACTTTTGCCCTGCACGCGGCTCGTGCCCTCTCGGAAACGCGGCCTCGGCAATGTTCTCCCGGCACCACCGTGCTGTGGGACTGCGGCTACGGCCCGAACTACAGCGATCTGCCCTTCGAGCCGGCTGCCCTGCTGCTCGCGCGTGTGGTCTCTCACCCTGGCGAGGGTCGCATCTGTGTCGATCTCGGCCACAAGGCCGTCGCGGCGGAAAACCCCATCAATCGCCGGGTCGAGTTTCCCGACATCCCTGAAGCGGAGTATCTATCCCAAAGCGAGGAACATCTCGTTATCGGTTTAAAAGACCCCTCCGCGTGGCCTGTCGGAATGGAACTGGTCGGCATCCCGAAGCACGTTTGCCCGACCGTAGCCCTTCATCAGGAGGCTCGTCTCATTCGAGAAGGTGCCATTTCCGGCGAGGCTTGGAAAATCGCCGCACGCGACCGAAGGATCACGATCTGATCGGCACCGTCCTCCGCTGACTCAGCGACTCAGGGCGCTTACTGCGATGGTGCCTTCCCGACCGTCGGCGAGGCGGATCCGTGCCATACTGCCGCTGCGTTCCAGCACGGTGACCTGGGTGCCTTCATAGAGTCTCACCAGCACCCCACCAACCGTCGCCTGGGTCGACGAGAGCACGGATGCGGAAGGACCACCCCCGGTCGCGGCCGAGCGGCGGGAGAAAATGGGGGCATTCCCGCTTTCACTCGGGTTTTCGGAATCGGAGACCGTCCGGGCAGGTGCGGCGGGAGCATCGAAAGAGGGAGAATCAGGGATCCCGACCGGATCGCCCGAAGTCGCGGGAGCGTCGGAGGCAGACTGGACAGACGGCATTCCGGTACCGGGAGGAGACTCTATGGCCGGAGACGAGAGGGTTTGACGGTCCGTCAAAGGGGGTGAAGCACTCTTCTCCCGGGAAAAAAGTTTCCCGAAAATCGAAGACTTCGCGGGCTCCGCCCCCCCTTGTGTCGCTGAATCGAGAGAAGAGGTGTCCTCTACGCGGGGAGAGGCGTTCATGGATTCCCCAACCGGATGTTCCGGGTAAGACGAAGGAGGAGGCAGGAGATCCGGCGCCATCTCCGGTTCTTTCTCCCTTGCTTTGAACAAGCTGAAGAGGCCACCCTTCTTTTGTGAAAGATCGGGCCTAGCCGCAGGCGGGGTCGTGCCCTGACCACTTCCCGTCCGGCTGGCGGAACTCTCGAACGACGGAACGTAGGCGTTGCTGCGAACCGCTTCTGGGGACGGTCCCGAACCTTGGGGAGAACGCGGCGAGGCCGGACGATAGACCGCCAGGTATTGTTCGGCCGAGGTGATCACCGGAGGGCGCTGGACCTGGGTCAGCATGGATTCCATCACCGCCTTTTTCTGCCGAGCGACAGCAGCGGCCTGATCCAATTCGGCGTCTCGCTGGGCCTGGGTCCAGGCCACGTTGCCCTGAATGCCGGGAGCATTTTGCACGACGGTCGGCGGCAGTGCGCCATCCTGTCCATTGCCAAGGATGGGCAAATAGGCTAAGGCCAGCATCGGCCAGAGGGTAGATCTCATTCTGTCCGTTTGGTTTCGTTGCCAGTTTGCCCCGTCTTTTCCCGAATTTCCAGCCCCCATCGCCATGAATTTGATTTTTGACGTCCACCTTGACCTCAGCCTGAATGCTCTTGAATGGAATCGCGACCTCACCCTCCCGATCGAACAGATTCGCGCGCTGGAGGCCGGCAAGACCGATATGAAAGGGCGCGGAGTCAATACCGTGTGCCTCGACGAGATGAGAAAAGGGGGCGTTGGTCTCTGCGTTGCCACCCAGATCGGCGGGTGCATGAAACCACGCGGTCCGGTCGCCTGCTGGGAATCTCCGGCCCAGGCCTGGGGCATGACCCAGGGCCAGCGTCACTACTACGAAGCGCTCTGTGACCTCGGAGAAATGGCCCAGATCCGCAACCTCTCGGACCTCGACGCCCACATCGCTCTCTGGGCCGACCCGGTCGCTGCCGCAGCCGCAAAGGCACCGGTCGGTTACGTCCTTTCCCTGGAAGGGGCGGACTCCATCGTGACCATCGATTATCTCGAAACCGCCTGGGAATACGGTCTGCGGGCTATCGGTCCCTCACACTATGGAGCGGGTCGCTATGCGATGGGGCACGACCAGATCGGAGGCCTCCGTCCGGGTGGTGCCGACCTGATCCGAAAGATGGACGAACTGGGAATCATCCTCGATGTCACTCACCTGAGCGACGACTGCTTTTTCGAAGCTCTCGACATTTACGAGGGCACCGTCTGGGCCAGCCACTCGAATTGTCGTGCCGTCGTCGACGACCCTCGCCAGTTCAGCGACGAACAGATCAAACTGCTCATCGAGCGGGGTGCGGTTCTCGGATCGGTCTACGATGCCTGGATGATGATTCCGGGCTGGGTGCGCGGAAAAACGACTCCCGTGGAAAGCGGGGTAACGATCGCCCACATCGGGGATCACATCGATCACATTTGCCAGATCGCCGGAAATGCGAAGCATGTGGGCATCGGAAGCGACCTCGACGGCGGCTTCGGAAAGGAACAGAGTCCCTCCGACCTCGAAACCATTGCCGATCTTCAGAAGCTCGAGGGCATTCTCCGCGGACGAGGTTATTCCGAGGTCGACATCGCGGGAATCTTCAGCGGTAACTTCCTGAGGCTCCTGCGCGAGGCCTGGACGTGATCGAAGCTTCCTCAGGCTGCCACGTAAACCCAGCCGTTCTCCCTCCCCAAGAAACGCGCTTCTAAAGGCAAGCCATGCGAAGCCGCATGGCGCGATTCGGCTATTCTCACTCCATGGCCGCAAGCAAGCCAGATTCCGAACGAAGCCTTCTCCTGTCCAGAATGGAGAATTATCTCCGGGAACGTCCGGCCCTTGGATCGTCCTCCTTCCAACCGGGGGAAGGATCAGAGATCCCGCCATCGCTCACGATTTCCCGCCAATGCGGAGCCGGATTCTGTCGGATCGAGTGCTCCCTCCTCGAATATCTCGACGAATTGGAAGGCAGCGATTTCGGGAATTGGGCCCTTTTCGATCAATCGCTTCTCGGCCGCTACATCGACTCTCGTCCCTTATCTGGCTGCTTGATTCCCTTCGAAGCGAATCAGGCAAAGTTTCCGGTACCGTCCCCTTTGCAGGATCAGTTCTCGAAACCACGGGAGAACTGGGCCCTCTTCAACCATTCCGCGAATGCCATCCGGCAACTCTGCCAGTCGGGTCGTTGCGTGATCGTGGGCAGAGCGGGAAACCTGGTGACATGCGATCTAGCCAACACCTTTCACGTCCGACTGGTCGCCAACAAATCGAAGCGAATCCGCTTCATCTCAAGGCGTTTTGACCTGAACCCTGCGGAGGCCGGAGAATTGGTCGAGGAAACGGACAAGTCGCGTGCCCGCTTCGTGAAAAGGAACACCGGGGCCGAAATCGACGACGCGACCTTTTACCATCTCATCCTCAATACGGAAAGTGTTCCTGACGAAGTCGCCATTCGGGTCATTGCCGATTCGATGCACGAATGGTCAAGGCTGAGGTCGCTTGCCGCGGACAGCAAGGACCGCTGCAGAGATCACCCTCAGACGGTGGACTGGCATGCACCGAACGTGATTCCCGGCGGCTTCTGACAAACGCGGCAGCGCCCCGTCGACACACACCACCTGTTCTCCGATACCGTCAATTTCTCCGATCAGGCAGCCTCGGAACAAGCGATGTCCGTGGACTGGCTCCGGGGCCCGTCGATGCGGAACCGGGTCGGAGAAGTTCCCACGTATTTCAGGAAGCTGCGGTTGAACTGCGAGACCGACTGGAATCCGACGTCAAAGGCGACTTCGGTAACCCGGGAGTTGGGGTTGAGGAGCTTGCGCTTCGCCCACTCGATGCGGCGTCGATTGACGTATTCGGTGAGGGTCATGTCCGTCGCCTGCTTGAAGAGCTTGCAGAAATAGAACGGACTGACTCCCACATGCCCGGCGACAGAGTCGAGCGAGAGCTTTTCCTCGAGATGGGCGTTGATGAAACGTTTGGCCTTCACCACGATCTGAGGCTCGGAATTGCTTTCCTCGGTGAGCAGGCGATTCAGCAGATCCGAAAGCTGGAGCGCAAAAGCGGCGAGAAGGGTGATCGTGCCCTCGTAACGTTCAAGTCCGAACTCGGGAGTGTTCTCCCAAACCCGAGCCAGATCGGCGAGCTGAGCCTCCTTGAACCCGACCCGTCGCAATTGATCGGCGACTTTCGTGAAATCCCGTTCGGCACTCGGAGTGGTGAACACCTGGCCGGTGGAGAGGAAAGCCACGGTCTTCTTCCCGGCCCGAATCGGGATGAGAGTCTCGCGCATGCCTGCGAAGCAAGTACGGGTCTCCGCCTTGTCACCGACTTCACGGGCGAGGCAGCAGTGCTCGAGATGGCAGCGCTGGCAACCGGCCGCACTCTCGTTCAAGGCCTTGCAGAAAGGGGCGAAGTGGCGTCCCTGGTCAAGGTTCTCGATTTCGTCGTCGGCAGAGAGAAGAACGAGTCCAAGACCGGTCGCGTTCGTGAAGGCGCGCCGATAGGTCTGGAAGAAGGGCGAGTCGACCAGTTTGCGGTAGATACGTTCGTCGGGATCAAGGGAGGCGATGCGGTTTTCCATGGCTGGTTGGATGGGTTTGGAATTGGATGAGCCTAGATCCGCCTCCCCAATCGCGAAATTGGGGCCATCCGCTAATTTTGCGTACGCGCATCCGGAAGCCAGTCGTACGAGATTCTCGTACGGGATCCCATTCCTTCGTCCGATTCAGGCCTGGGATTCCATCCAGCGTATTGCCTCGTAGGATAGTTCCGCCGCATCCCGCAGTCCCAGCTTCTCCTTGATGTGGGTTCGGTGGGCATCGATCGTACGGATGCTCACCCCAAGAAGTCCCGAGATTTCACGCGAGCTTTTTCCTTCGCCGATGGCCCGGAAAACCTCGAGTTCCCGATCGGTGAGGCCCGAGATCGGAGAGGCAGGTTTGGCACCCGAAAGTGCCTCCATCATGCGAGAAGTCATTGCGGGACTCAGGAAGATCCCTCCCTCGAGAACCTGGCCAACGGCTGCGAGCAACTGCTCCGGGGCACGGTCCTTCATCAGGTAGCCCCGCCCACCCGCTCGAAGGACCCTCTCCGCATAGACCTTCTCGTCGTGGGAAGACACCACGAGAGTCCGCAGGTCCGGATCCACACACCGGAGATCTCGAATCAATTCAAGTCCGCTGCGATCGGGAAGGGAAATGTCGACTATGACAAGATCGACCGGCTTGACCGATTCGACTAGGGCCAGGGCTTCGCTTACGGATCCGGCCTCGCCGACCACCTCGACAAGCTGCGATGATTCAAGAAGTTGCCGAAGCCCCATTCTCATGATGGGATGATCGTCGACAACGGCCACTCGAGCTTTGGACGCAGGTTTCATTTCTTTAGAGGTACGCGACACGAGATTTCCGTACCCGCACCTGGCGAGGACTTGATGTGGAATTCGGCGTCGATCATTTCCGCACGTCGACGCATCGTCATGAGCCCCAGCCCAGAAGAGACAGGTTCGCGAGCCATACCTTTGCCGTTGTCGCGAACCTTCAAATCAAGGCACCCATCCTCGAGTCGCAACGAGAGCTCGATCAATTCCGCGTCGCTGTGTCGCACGGCATTCGTTAACGCTTCCTGGGCGATTCGATAAATCTGGATCGAGATCACGTCGGAAATAGCCTCGATGCCTTCATCCTCCCGAATCGAAGCGATGCAGTTGGCGCCAAAAAGTTCCCGTCGCTTGGCCGCCAATTCCCGGAGCGCGGAAACGAGTCCCTGGGTCTCAAGCACGGCAGGCACAAGTCCCTTGGCAATTTCACGAGCTTTTGTTCCCGCCTGCGCCACCATCTCGGTGATCCCCCCCATCATCGCCGCCTCTTCGGCATGTTCGCCGCGGAGCCGCTGCTCCAGCACCTTGGTCATGCAACCGATCCCGGAAAGCTGGGAACAGAGGTCGTCGTGAATGTCCTGCCCGATGCGGCGCTGTTCGTTTTCGCTGATCCTGACGATCTCTGCCTCGAGGCGTTTTTCCTTGGTGATGTCGCTGGCACAGAAAACATATCCCTCTCCGCCCTGCAGGTTCAAGCGAGTGGCCTTGGCACGAACGTAAACATCGCCGCCTTTGGCGAGACGGCAGTGGATCACTTCTTCAGCGACCCCGTGCTTCTTGACCGCCGGGCGTATGCTGCGGACAAAGGGATGAACTCCCGGGTGGGGACAGATTTCCATGAGCGAGCGACCCACGGCCTCCTCCGCAGAGACGCAGAAAATCCGCGCAGCCCCTTCATTCCAGTCCCGAACGATTCCGTCCTCCGTGACGTAAAAAACGGCATCGTGTACGTTGCGCAGGATCTCGGCCTGGAAGCGGAGTCGACTGACGTTGCGGCAGCGCTCGATCGCGTAGCGGATCGCCCGCACCAACTCGGCCGAACCCGTTTCTCCTTTTACGAGGTAATCCGAGGCTCCCAACTCCATCGCCGACCGGTCAACATCGTCGTCGGTCTGGCCGGTTAGAATGATCATGGCTCGATCGAGGCCCACGTCCTGCATCGAACGCAGGAGATCGATTCCCGTTCGCTCGCCCAGTCGATAGTCGATGAGATAGGCATCATGCGCCCCCCTTTTCAGATCCGCCAGGCCATTTTCATAGTTGTCGATCCAGTCAAGCTCGTAACTCCCGTCCGTGCCTTCCCCGAGCAAATCCCTGTGGAGGACGAATTCGTCCTCGTCGTCGTCGATCAGGAGCACTCTGGTGTATCGATCCATCAACGCAGTGAGGTTTCGGTCGGCAATTTCACCAACTCCAGCCAGTAACTCTTGAGTCGGCCCGCCATTTCCACGAGACCGGAATAACCGGTCGGTTTGGTGATGAATGAATTGACGCCTCCTTCGTAGGTCTTCTGGATGTCCGCCACCGAATCGGAAGTGGTCAGCACGACGATGGGAACCTGTCTCAAGCTCTCGTCAGACTTGATCTGTTTCAGTGCTTCATACCCGTCGACCCGCGGCATATTCAGATCCAGGAGGACGAGGTCGGGCACGGGAAATTCCCGGTCCTGCGGCGAATCCACGGCCCGTCTCAAATAGTCGACGAGCGCTCCACCATCCTCGACAAAACGGAATTCCCCGAGAAATCCGCTCTCCTCAAAGGCTTCCCTGACAAACTCCCGGTCATCGGGATCGTCGTCAGCCATCATCAGAATACAGTTTCTGGTCATCGCGTGTTCGGATTGTCTTCTTCCGCGGCCCTTTGCCGGAAAGGTAGTATGACCGTAAACGTCGCACCTTCGCCAGGGATGCTGCGGGCATGGATGCGCCCCTCGTGATGATCCACAATCTTCTTGCATATGGCGAGCCCAATTCCGGTACCCTCGAAATCCGCCCTGCTGTGAAGACGCTGGAAGACCTGGAAAATCCGGTCGTGGAACTGTTCGTCAAAACCGATGCCATTGTCGCGGATCTCGATCATCACGCCGGTTTGTCCCGTCTCCATCAACGGGGCTCCGCTCTCCCCCTCGACTCGGATGAACGGCGCGACTCCTTCCCTACGAAACTTGAGGGCATTGCCGATCAGGTTCTGAAAGAGCTGCCTCACCAACGCCTCGTCGACTTCGGCCTCCGGCAATTCCCCCACCAGGATCTCTGCACCGGTTTCCTCGATGAGGAGGTCCAGCGCCGAAAGTGCATCTCGAACCGGCCGCTCAAGCGACAGGATCCTGAATCGATCCGGTCCCGCCCCCACCTTCGAAAAAGCGAGCAGATCGCGGATGAGCCGGTGCATGTTGTCACCTGCACGTATCATCCTGGCAAGGTAGTCCATCCCTTGTTCCCCGAGTTGCCCCTTGCTGATACCTGCAAGCCGCTCCCCCATCATTCGGATCTTCCGCAGCGGCTCCTGAAGATCGTGCGAGGCGATCGAGGCAAAACTTTCCAACTCTGTATTGATGCGCTCGAGCCGGCTCGCGTAACGCCGCAGGTCTTCCTCGTCGCGCTTCCTCCGGGTGATGTCGACAATCGCGCTGAGAGTGAGGGTTTCTCCGCTACAGACGAGGGGAGTCAGGGCGATCTCGACGGGAAACTCACTTCCGTCGCTGCGGCAGGCATAAAGGTCGCGTCCCTCTCCCATGGAACGGGGAGTCGGCGAACCGTGGAACCCTTCCCGCTTTGCAGCATGTCCTCCGCGAAATTGCGGGGGCACCAGATCCTCGATGTGTCGCTCCAGAAAGGACTCGGCGGAGTAGCCGAACATAGCCTCGGCCTGCGGATTGACCATGACGATGCGCCCTTGCGCATCAGACACCACCATTCCATACGGCGCCGATTCCACGACACGCCGAAAGGGATCGTCACCGGCTTGCCTGGAGAGCAATGCCTCCAGTTCGCTCACCCGGTTTCGCAGGTAATCGACTTCCTCTTCGAGATCCATGGTTCCGGGGAAGGAGGTGAACGACGACTCCGACCCGGCCCATTTTCATCCGTTCCGGCGGGGAGAGCAACCGCCGAGACCGCCAATGTCAACCCCTGCACGATGATGGACAAGAGATGCCTAGAACAAACCGGCCCGATTGTGCCATCTTGAAGACATGAAATCCGCCCTTCGCCGCATCCTCGTCCCTCTCGACCCGTCCGTGTTCGCCGACGCGGCGCTGGAAACCGCCTGTTTCCTCGCCAACACCCACGGTGCCGCCGTTTCTTCGGTCGCGGTTCTCGACTCCGACGAGATCAGGGCCAGTCTCATTCCGGCGATCGGCCCCTACTACCCGCTCATGGTCGAGGAGATGCAGAAGAAGATCGCGCATGCCGATCAGATCCTTCGTGAATGCCTCGACCGGGCCGCGGAAATCTGTCGGAACGCAGGAGTCGAACACCGCGAGACCGAATACGAAGGCATCCCCGCCGAGAAGCTGATGGCTTCGTCCATCTTTCACGATCTTGTCGTGGTCGGGCTCGAGACTTCCTTCCACTTTGAAACGCGCGGGGTGAAGGGCGAATCCCTCCATCGCCTCCTCGACCACACCTCGACACCCGTGCTTGCCGTTCCGGCCACAGGAATGAAGAAACTCGAGCGGGTTCTCGTTGCCTTCGACGGCAGCCCCGGTGCGGCCCGCGCTCTCCATGACTTTATCCACATCGCCACCCCCTACGATCCTGAGATCCTCGTTTTCGCGGCGGAAAAGACCCCGGAGCAAAGCGATTTCCTCCTCGGAAACGCGGAACTCTATCTTCGCGACCACGGTTTCACGAAAATCTCCCGTGAAGCCGCGCCCGAACCCGTCGAAGCGGCGTTCGAACGGCTCATCTGCGACCCGGGGGCGGATCTCGTGGTCCTCGGAATGCAGTCGCGCAACGCCATCCGCGATTTCTTCGTCGGGAACTTTACCCGCACCATGATCGAGCGCGGGGATGCCGCCGTTTTCCTCTCGCACTGAGGCACTTGGCACGAACGCGATTCACTGTTCACACCACCTCGAATCCCGCCTCGCGGGCGATGCGGTGGAAACGCGGGTGTTTCGCCCACATGAACAGCCGCGCAGCCACGAAAATCACGGCAAAAACGAGGAGAAAGGTCAGCAACTCGTTCTGAAATCCAAACCCGAGCGCGACCGCAAACGGAAGCACAAGGAGGGCAGGCGACACGAGTAGCCGCATGAGCGGCTGAGGACGCGCCAGCACCCTCAATCGGGTAAGTCGCCCCTCGTCCTCGTGATACTCAGTGACCGTGATCACCGCCCAGTTCCAGAACCGGCCTTGGCGCAGGATGACATCGGTTTTGCCTGAAGAATCGTCTTCGGCACCCGGGTAGGCACTGAGGATCGCGGCCAGCAGCTCCTCGCGTCCGAGTCCCCGATCGCTCCAGAATTCGAGTTCGTCGCCGAGTTTCCACCAGCCCTTAGCCAGTGTTTCAGCGGCCGTTCCTCCGACAAACTGGAGACTTCGTCCCCAGTTCGCATGACGCCATCCCGCGAGCAGGCGCGAACCGCTCCGCACGATCCCCTGCGCCACGATCAGTCCCGTGAGGGCGAATCGGGAAGTGGTCGTGTCAAACTCCGGTTCCACCGGTGACCGCCCCGCCCTCCCAAAGGCGACGTAGCCGGTCCCGAAGAGCATCAACCCGGCGACACAAAAGAGGGGAGCAAAGAAGATTCCGCCGATGGCGAAGGCAAGCATCACCGCCCACCACAGAAAATGGAGGGCCACTTCACCGAACCAGGAATCCCCGCCCGGATACATCAGTTGGAAGGGTTCGTGGCCGTAGTGACCGTGATAGACAAAGGGACCAAAACGTCGGCGCGAAACGTAGACCCTTCCCTTCCACACGGCTCCACCCGCTCCGCGGAAGCGTTCGGGGTGCATCGGCATGAGAAGCGCCTCGGCTCGTCCGTAACCTATCTGCTGCTTCAGATAAGCCCGCCAGGTGAAGCGACGATGGTGCCAGACAAATGCCGCTGCGTGAAAACCCAGTCCATATCCCGCAGCCAGAACACGCCAGCAGAAATCGACATCGTCACCGGCCGCGCGGAAAACGGTGTGAAAACCACCCACCTCCTTGAAGACCTCCCTGCGCACGGCAAGATTGCATCCCGGCAGATGTTCCGCATGGAGGTCGTCGAGGAGCACGTGTGTCGGACCACCCGGAGCGGCGGCTACCCTCGCCCGCGTCGCCGTCTCGGGCCGAGGAGGCAGGTTGGGACCTCCGGCACATCCGAGCGAGGGGTCCGAATCAAACTGATGAGCGATCCACTTGAGCCATTCCGGATCAACGACACAATCATCATCGGTGTAGGCGAAGATCTCCCCGGTCGCCACTCCGGCGCCGGTGTTCCGGGCGGCGCCCAACCCTTCGTGCTCCGTTCCCAGATGACGCACTTCCTGATAACTCGTCGCGATCTCAGCCACTCTCGAATCGTTCCCGTCGTTGACCACAATCACCTCGAAATCCGGATAATCGAGGGCCACGAGAGAATCGAGACAGGGCACCAGGGTCGCACTTCCCCGATGCGTGCAAACGATCACCGAGACCCTTGGGGCCGTCCCCAGGCTGAGAACGTCCGAAGGTTTCTTGAGTTCCTCCCAGCATTCACGAACCGCCCCGAGCGCAGGTCGCGCCGCCTGGTCATCACGAGTCAGGCCAAAACTCCACCCCGCGACCTGCTTGCCCCCCCTCTGCCACAAGTCGCTCCACGAAAACAAGGTCACTCCCGCTACCCCGGCTTCCGCCGCCTCCTCGACGGCCCATCGCAGGATCTCCGCCTGCTTCTCCTCGCCGTGGGACTGGGCATCGATCCCGAACTCCGACAGGAAGAGCGGTTTGTTCCCCGCGAGATTCTGGAGTCTCGCCAGGTAGGCTGCATAAGCTTCCCGATCTTCGAGGTAGAGGTTGAAGGCGACAAAGTCCTGGTTCTGCGGCAGCAGGTATTCCGTGCCAGGATAGTTCGCATAGGCGAAGAATGTGCCGGGATCGTTGGCATGCCCCAGATCGATGAGCCGCTCGATCTGCTCGACCACGGCCGATGCCCCCATCCAGCGTACCAGGGTCGACTCGACCTCATTGGCCACAAAGTAGCCTGCCACCGCCGGGTGCCCGCGAAAGCGGGTGATCGTCTCGAGAAGCCTCTCGTCTGCTTCCGCCAGCGCGCTGCGTCGCCGGACGAAATCAACGTGCTGGGTCCAGGGAATCGTAATGAAAACCCTCAGTCCCTCGCTGGCACAGGCGTGCAGAAATCCCAGTGAAGGTACTTCAAAAAGCCTCAGGGCATTGGCCCCAAGTTCCTCCCGAATGCGCGGAAGTTGCCCCCGCCCCTCGTCAGGAAACGCTCCCGGCGGAAACGGCCCGAACGTCACCGCCTTCACGAGGCAGGTGGAGCCGCCCTCGCGGAAAAACTTGCCGCCGAGGCGAAGTGGTTCATTGATCGCAGAAACAGGGTGGTCGGAAGAAGGCATGTGGAGAGGAGTCGGGCACGGAGTCCATGGAGCACCGGCCGGCAGGGGGAACCTGACACTCTCCCCTACCCGGTGCAACCCGGTTGAGACGCCCGGATGAGAGGGTTTGTTCGGATCTTGGCACACTCTTTCGAGCCAAGGGGAAGAGATCGCGCCTTTCGAAAGGCTTGTCAGTTCGCCTCCTTCGTGATACTCCCCACCAATCCCCCATGAAACCCAAGCTTTTCTCCCTCCTCCTTCTCTCCATTGCAGCCTCCACCTCGCCAACGCTTCCCGCCGCCGAACCCGGCGAATGGGTGGACCTTTTCAACGGCAGAACCCTCGATGGCTGGACCCAGCGCGGCGGAGTCGCCAAATACACCGTGGAAGACGGGGTCATCGTCGGAACAACGGTTCCAAAGACCCCGAACTCCTTCCTCTGCACCGAAAAGAACTACGCAAACTTCATCCTCGAGGTCGAATACAAGGTCGACCCGACCCTCAATTGCGGCGTGCAGATTCGCTCGAACAGCCTGCCCGACTACAAGAACGGCCAGGTCCACGGCTACCAGGTCGAGATCGATCCTTCGGACCGTGGCTGGAGCGGAGGAATCTACGACGAAGGGCGGCGCGGCTGGCTCGACGATCTCTCCGACAATCCCGCAGCACGTTATGCCTTCCGCCAGAACGACTGGAACCACTATCGCATCGAGGCCATCGGTGACCGCATCCGGACCTTTGTCAACGGAGTCCCTGCCGCAGACCTCAAGGACGACATGACCGCCACCGGCTTCATCGCCCTCCAGGTCCACGGTATCGGCAATCGCGAGGAAACCCTCAAGGTCCTCTACCGCAATGTCCGGATCCAGGACCTGGGTGAATCGACCGACTACCGCACGCCCGATCCGAAACCCTACACCCACGAAGGACCGCTCGTGAAGGACGGCGCGGAGTTCCGCAAGCTGGCGGGAGATTTCAAGTTCACCGAAGGCCCCGCCCTCGCCCCGGACGGGAAGATCTTTTTTTCCGACATCCCCAACGAACGCATCCAGGTCTATGATCCGACCGCCGGAAACGTCTCCGTCTACCGCGAGCCGAGCGGAAAGGCGAACGGTCTCTTTTTTACTCCGGGCGGAGCCCTCGTCGCCTGCGAAGGCGGCAACCGTCGCCTCACCCGCACCGGTTTCGATGGCGAACTCACCGTGCTCGCCGCGGACTTCGAGGGCAAAAAGTTCAACAGTCCCAACGACGTCGTGCCCGATGGTCAAGGGGGTTTCTACTTCAGCGATCCCCGATATGGAAAAGGCGACGACCGCGAAATCGACGTAGAGGCGGTCTACTATGTCGACAAAGGTGGCAAGGTGACCCAGGTCGCCGCCGATCTCGCGAAACCGAACGGAGTGATCACCTCACCCGACGCTCGCATCCTTTACATCGCCGATCCCGGGGCGGAAACCATCTACGCCTATGATATCGAGGGTCCCGGCAAGATTGCCAACAAGCGCGAGTTTGCCCCGGCCGGAAGCGACGGGATGACCGTCGACAAGCTCGGCAACGTTTACGTCACCTGGAAAGGGGACGTCATTGCCTTTTCGCCGGCCGGAAAGGAAGTTCTCCGGCTCACTCCTCCGGAAGGACCCGCCAACTGCCTCCTCGCCGGAAAGACGCTCTACGTTACGGCCCGCACTGGCTTCTACGCGATCGACCTCGAAGTAGAGGGAGTTCGTTGACCTCCCCGGGCCGCACCCCGATCACGGGCTTGCCGACGAAGGCAAACTGCGGTGAGATGTGACCATGGCCGACGTCCGTATCCCGTGTCTTTTCGCGCTCCTCCTTCTGATCCTCCCCGCCGCGGGAGACGAGGGTTTTGTCCCCCTCTTCAACGGAAAGGACCTTTCGGGCTGGAGGGTCGTGAACACCGCGCCGTCGACCTGGTCCTTTAGCGAGGAGGGTTACCTCGTCTGCTCGGGCAAGCCCGTCGGGGAAATCCGCACGAAACGGATGTATCAGAACTACATCCTCGAGGCGGAGTGGCGCCACCTCGTGCCCAAGGGCAATGCGGGCATCTTCGTCTGGGCTGACGATATCACCGCGCGGGGCCAACCCTTCATTCGCGGCGTCGAGGTACAGGTGCTTGAGAACGCCTACGGCGACACCAGGAGCCACACCACCCACGGTGACATCTTCCCGATTCACGGGGCAACCATGACCCCGGAGAACGGCCGCGGCGGATCGCGCGCCTTTCCCACGGAGAGCCGATCGAAGCCGAGCCCGGAGTGGAATCACTACCGCATCGAATGTCGCGACGGCGAGATTTCCCTGGCGGTCAACGGCAAGGTCGTGACCAGGGGACGCGACTGTGTGCCGCGAAAGGGCTATATCTGCCTCGAGAGCGAAGGAGGTCTTGTCCACTGGCGAAACATCAGGATCCGGGAACTGCCCGACACCCCTATCGATCCCAGTCAGGTCGCCGTCGCCGACCGGGGTTATCGTTGTCTCTACAGCGGCGTGGATTTCGCGGGCTGGCGAGGGGCGGAAGGCTGGAAATCAAGGGATTGGGAACTGGTAAACGAAGCGAGAGCTGCTCCTCTCGTCACCGGGGAATCCTTTTCCGGGAATTTCGGCTTCATCGTCGACCTCAAGCTCGGGCCGGACTCGGGAACGCCGATGCTCTCGATCCGGGGAAAGTCGATCGCCATCCAGCCTTCCAATCCGCTCCTGGAAAAGACGGGAAGCTACAACCGCATCGAGGGGGCGGTCACGGGGGACACCCTGAGCCTGCGGATCAACGGGAAGGAAGCGGGCACTCACCCCGAGATTCCCGGAGAAGGTCCCATCGCCCTCGAGCCGGATGGCCCGGCCACCTGGGCGAATCCCTACGTCCGGAAGCTACCCTGACGTCGCAAATCCCGTCCCCGAGGACCTCGGGGACGGAAACGAATCGACTCACCCACCGTAGGACTTCTCGACCCGCTCGGCGACATCGCGGTATCCGTAATCGACCGCGTAGATCTGCTTGAGGGCCTCGAGATACTTGGCGTGGTTCCCGAGTTTCTCGTAAAGCAGGCCGAGATTGTAGAGGAGGTCCTTCTTGGTGTCGTCCATCCCCGTGAGTTCGGAGATGGCTTCCTCGAATTGACCGGCGGCAAGGTCGGTCATGCCCATGCGCTCGTAGCACTGCCCGAGCTGGTTCATCACCTTGATGCGGAGGTTCGGGCTCCGTTTCGCCATCTGAAGGTGCTGGATTGCATCACGGAACTGCCCCGCCTGGAAGAGGCGCGAGCCCAGCTCGAAGCGAAGCTCGTTGTCGGTCGGGTTGCGGTCGACGCGTTCCTTCGACTCGGCGATGAGGGTCGCCATCTGCGACTGCTCGGCTTCGGCGAGTTGCTGGCGATACTGCTCGATATCGGGATGTCCCGGATTCTCGTCGACGAACTGGCGCAAGGAATCGAGATACTCCTTGTTCACCGTCTCGCGAATGGCGGCGACCTTTTTCTCCAGGGAGGGATCGTTGTTGCTGAGATGCAGGGCCCACTCGTAGAACTGGAGCGAGGTCTGGAACTCCTCGAGCTGTTCGTAGGTAGCGGCCAACTTCTTGGCGACATCGAGGTTGTTCTGATCCGCCGCGTAATCGGCGAGAAGCGCCTCGGCCTGCGCCCGGAGCATTTCCGGGGTCATCGCCGCACGTCCTTTGCTTTCGAGGTCCTTGGCCTGGTCCTTGTCCTTGAGGAGATCACGCCAGTCTCCGTTGCTGTCCCACTTCTGTGAAGCGATCGAGCCGCGCGCGGTCGCATCCTTGTATTTCTTCGTGGCCTCCAGGTCGCTGCGGTTTTTCTCGACGATCTTCCCAAAAATGTCGGCGGCCTTGTCGAACATCTCGCGCGACATGTAGAAGTCGCCCAGTTTGTGGTAGAATTTGATATTATCGGGATCCCCGTTGATCACGGTCTCCAGCGCAAAACCTGCCGTGGAGAAAAGACTGAGGGCGACCGCCGCCTCGTAAAGCAATTCGTTACCCTGGGCATTGTAGGGATCGGTCGCGAGCACTTCCTTTTCGAGGCCCTCGATCACCTTGATGGGATCCTTCTTCAGCTGCGTCTGCAGCTTCATCACCTTCAAGGATTCGCCGCCCATCTTGAGACCACGCTTGCCCTCGTTGTCCTTGACCGCAGCGAGGCGGAGACGCTTTCGTCCCTCGAGGAAACCGGGCTCCTTCGCCAGAATCGCCTGGAGCAGGCTGACCGCATAACTCCAGTTCCGCACTTCCATGGCACTCTCCGCCTTGAGGAAAAGCTTGTTCAAATTCGGGGCCAGCTGGGTCTGGCGGACGTCGTCTTTGTATTCCGGGGTATTCGCTTCTTCGGACATGGTCTCTGGGCTTCCGATGGGATCAAAAAAGGAGGGTTTGAGGCGCTCGGGGATTTCCCGGGAAAGGTCATCGTAACACGAAGCGCGGGGGTTGATCTAGCGAATGTTGTCGTTCGCGACAACGAAAAAAACGCGTTTCCCTCCGGGATGCGGCGTCTCAGAACTCGGATGACTTGCCAGAAGGGGCATTTTTCCCTTATCTTCCGACCATGCGCCAGAAACTCGTCCTCCTCGGCATACTCCTCGCCACGACCTTGTGGTGCCAGGGGGCAGGCAACAAATACAAGCTTTATGTGGTTACCTTTCATCTCGAAGGAGACGAAAAGGACAACCCCAAGATGATCACCCCGGTCAAGCTGGGGCAGGAACACCGTCAGTACTATTTCAGCAAGCTTCCGACCTTCACCGACAAGGACATCGCCTGGTTCTACCCCTTCACGGCCTCCGATGGGGTATCCTATGGCGCCGCCTTCCGTCTCAAGGAGCACGCCGCAGTCGAACTCAAGGCGATCACCCTGACCAATCAGGGCAAACTGCTCGGTCTGCGGTGCTCCGATGCGCCCCTCCAGGCCGTCCTGATCGACCGTCCCGTCGATGACGGGGTGATCGTGGTTTGGAGCGGACTTCAGCAACGGCATCTCCAGGAGTTCCGCAAACGTTTCCCTCACGTCGACGACCTCCAGCCCAGTTCCGGGCCTCAATTCTCGAAGCCCAATTGACCTCCCGTGCTTTTACCGGAAAGGTGAGGAAAGCCGGTTTTCCGGCGTGTTAGACCTCCCCACATGATTCGCCTCTCCGCCTTTCTCCTCCTTTCCCTTCCCGGCCTCCATGGGATTCTTTCTGCAAGCCCTCTCGGGCTCGTGCTTCCCACGGACAACCAGGCGATTTTCTCTTCCGATCCGTCGGAGTTTTACATGTACACCGACCGAAATTTTGAAGGTGTCACCTCGAAACCTTGGAGCGGAGGAGGCTACGGCTTCACCCGGGACCAGAAACGCTCCGCCGCGGGCATCATCCTGACCCGCCTTCACGAGGGCATCGATATCCGTCCGATGCGACGAGACTCTTCCGGGGATCCCCTCGACGAGGTTCGCGCCATTGCCGCCGGAACGGTCGTCTATGTCAATGCCACCGCCAGCCACAGCAACTATGGACGTTATATCGTGGTGCATCACGACTGGGGTGACGGCCCGTTCTTCTCCCTCTATGCCCACCTCAGTGCCGCCATTGCCGCCGCCGGCCAGACGGTCACCGCGGGTGAAACGATCGGAAAGATGGGTTACACCGG
>JAGRPC010000032.1 GCA_020439925.1 Verrucomicrobiia bacterium
GTCGTGGGGAGATGCGTCATTAGATCCAATGCAGCGATTTTCCCAAGAGTGGCGCGAATGGCTGGACCGCAACGGCCCCCGGCTCATGCTCTTCGCCCGGCAACAGACCCGTTGTGAGGCCGATGCCGAGGACGTCCTTCAGGCGGCCCTGATCCGGACATGGAAAGTTCACCGGGGGGCACCGGACCAGCAGGTTGTCAGCCTGGCTTACACCAACATCCGGCGCTGCGCCATCGACCTGGGACGAAGCAACGAGAGACGCCGGAAGCGCGAGGAAGAGGCGTTGCTCGAGAGTGGGGAACTAGTTTCGTGGTTCGAACTGCCGGAAGACGACACAAGCCGCGCGCTGCAGGTCGCCCTTTCCAAGGTGCCCGAGAAATTCCGTGAGGTCATCACGCTCAAGATCTGGGGCGAATTGACCTTCGATCAGATCGGCAAAACGCTCGATATCTCCCCCAATACGGCCGCTTCCCGTTATCGCTACGGGATGGAGGCGCTCCGGAAATCCCTCGAGGGAGAGAAGGTCGGCATGGGCAGTTGAGGGCGCCGGGCGAAGGGTTGGGACCTGTCCGATGGTGACTCAATCGCCTCCGCCGCACCCGCCTCCACAGCTTGAGCCACAGCCGGAGCCGCATCCCGAGCCACAGCCGGAATCACCTCCCGAGTCGCTACCGCAGCCGGAATCGAAAGAACTGCAGCCGGTTCCCGCCGCGCCTCCGCGATGCTTTCGCCCTTTCCCGCGTTTTCCTGGCCCGCCTCCCTTCTTGATGATCGAGAGGAGGATCAAGAAGGCGATGACGGCGATTACGATCACCGGCCAACTGTCCGAATGTATCACCCGTGCGAGATGGGTTTCCCGGCAGGCGATGAGAAAGAGGGCGGAAGCGCCCACCAACATTCCACCCGACAGGGCCAGAGAGGGTCTCGGGAGGATCCACGTCCGGGACAAGTCGATCCGGCGAAAACGACGTTCCTGGTCGAAGCGATCTTCGACGGCCGGCCACAGGAGAGGGTCGGGAGCCTCTCCGAAGACTTTCCGATAGCTCGCCAGAGTTGCGGTGTAAGCTTCGCGAAAGCGTTCCGCTTCGGAGGAACCTCCGCGCGTCGGGCCGTGGTGAAGTTTGCGGCCGAGCAGATCCCGGCAGAGGTCGTCCCAATAGGAGCGGGTGTAACAGAGGTGGAGGTGCCAGACCTGGTCGACTTCGTCCGAGGGGGTGCAGAGATGGCCCGTCGTGGCCGCGAGGAAGAGGAATCGCTTGTATTCCCGGATGGCCCGCAGGGCAAAATCGTGACTCCAGCCGTTCTCTGCGGCAAGGCGTCGCGAGAAGGAGAGGGCGGCTCCGGGGGCGTCGATTTGGAAGTCAGATAGTCGTTGCCAGAGTTGCGATGAGGCCGCGGTCATGGATGGCAGCTTAGGAAGACCGGGGACCTTCTGACAAAACCTTTCTTCAACAAATCGGATCCGGGCAGACATCCCGACGATCGCACCTCACGCAATAGTCGCCGATAAAAAGCCGGTCGAATTCATCCATGAGAGCCTGGACGGTTGCGGGGGTGTCGCTGACGATTCCGCATTCGAAATTGCGCCGCCGCGCCGACTTCGCCCCCATCCCGGCCCCGGTGAGATTCGCCGAACCGAGAAAGGCCCGCTTTCCATCGACGATGACGCACTTCATGTGATTCCTCGGGCAGAGGACACGTTCGAACCGGTCCGATCGGACCAGGTTGGGGAAGCGGTCGAAGTCCTCCCGGAAGCGCGGACCGGGTTCTTTGGCATGCACGAGGCGGATCTCGATGCCTTCGTCGAGAAGTTCGTCGAAATAGGCAAGGAAGGTATCGTACTTCCGTTTCCCGGGGCGGACGAGGTGAACGTCTTTCAAGTCGGCGGTGGCAATCCAGACAAAACGCTCGGCCGAAGGAATCAGTTCGCGGAAAATCGCGTCGTGAATGGCTTCATGCAGGACGAGACGTTCCATGAAAACGATGGCAGTTGGAGGCTCTTTCCGGCGGTGCCTTCAGGTGGCAGACCGGAAAATGGAAGGAATCACCAAAACTTCGCGTAAGTTATCCCATGATTCGTGGTTCTGTCGCGTTCTCGCCGCAAGTCCTGGTCGTTTTCTACTTCTTTTTCACGGGATGGGGAGGACTCCGAGCTGACTGGAAGATCGACGACCAGACCCCCGCCCAGGATCCGGCGTCACCCCTCCAGCACGTTCGCAAGCTGGTTTCATCTTCCGCGGATCAGGGCTTCTTTTCCGCCAAGAAGATCGATCTCGTGTGGTTCCACGGTGACCAGCACACCTTCCGGGTGGTCGATAACGGTCCGTCGGCGAGCCCGAGCTACTCCGGCCTGGCCGATGCCGTGAGTCGGAACGGGGCTACAGGGGGATGCAATGGCGGGTTTTTTCTGGAAAACCACCAGCCTTCCGGACTCATGATTGCATCGGGAGCGTCAATCGGGACCTTCGGTCAGGGCGGGCTTCTCAGTGGCGTAGTCCTCTCGAGTGGACGACAAAATCCCTATGTGCTGCGCCGTGCCGAATACGATGCCGAGAAGTTCAAGGCGACTGATCTGATCCAGGCCGGACCCTTTCTCGTGGATCAGGGGGAAACCGTCAAAGGGCTCTCCCCGGAGAATTCCCGGAGGAGGACCTTCGTGCTTCACGACGGAGGCAAATGGTTTGCCCTGGGGCTGAGCGATGCGTTTACCCTTGCCGAACTCGGGGCGATTCTCGCGCGGGAGGACTTTTCTCCTGCCCGGAAAGTTCATCGAGCCCTCAATCTCGACGGTGGCACCTCTTCGGGGCTGTACTTTCAACGGGGGGCGGCCGGTGAACCCCTCCACATGGAGCCTTTCAAGACCGTGAGGAATTTTCTACTGATCGTGCCGAAAGCGGGATCATAGAAAACTTGGTGAAAAGGTGTCACGAAACCGCTTCAGGGTGGTATTTTTCTTTAGTGAGCGGGTTTGGGTCAGAATGGAAGATCGGCGGACCGGAGGATGAGGAGGATCTCGTCATCCGTGTTCAGCGTGGCGATCTTTCCGCGTTCGAGCGGTTGCTCGATCTTCATGGAGCCCATCTTCGTGCCTTCGTGGCGATGAAACTTCCCGTGCCACATCTCATCGATGAAATCGCCCACGAGGCATTCGTCTTTGCGCATCGTCACATCCATGACTTCAGGGCGGGCACGGATTTCGGCAAGTGGCTCCGGGCGATCGCGTTCAATCTCATTCGCAAGGAGACCCTGCGACACCAGCGTCTCTCCAAAAACCGGGAAAAGTTTCTCGAGCACCATCTCGTGCAGCAGGCCGTGAAGGGAGAGTTCGCTCCGGAAATGCCGCTGATTGCCGTTCTTGAAGAATGTCTCGCACGCCTTCCGGAACAGCAGCGACTTCTTCTGGAACGAAAATATACCC
Organism: Verrucomicrobiia bacterium; assembly: GCA_020439925.1. Classification (GTDB taxonomy): domain Bacteria; phylum Verrucomicrobiota; class Verrucomicrobiia; order Verrucomicrobiales; family DEV007; genus Arctic95D-9. The sequence continues at coordinate 3,419 of JAGRPC010000032.1, forward strand.
TCTCCGAATCTTCCCGTGAGATCGCTCACGCTTTCGGTCAGAGTGAAGCCTGGGTGCGAACCACCCTCTGCCGCGTCCGCACCGCCTTGAGGCAGTGTATCGAGACCAAATTGAACAGCGCGCCTCATTCGGCGCCCGAACCTGCCTGAACGCCTTGGACTCCGAACACCTCGAAGCCTATATTTCCGGCGAGCTCGACGAAAAGGGTCGGGCTCAGGTGGAACATGCCTTGCGTAACGACGCAAACCTCTGCGCCAGTTTTGTTTCGCAGGTCCAGATGAATGCGGCCCTTGAGGCTCTCCTCGGTGGTGCGGAAAACCGGAGCGCGTTCACCCAGGGAGTTCTCGCCCGCCTTCGCTCGGAAGGGGCGGGAGACAGGGGCTTTGCCAAATCGGTGTTGCTCGAGATTGTCGAGGAGCGGGAAGGCAAACAGCCGATTCGGTGGCCGGATCTTCTCAAGGCGGGGGTAATCTCCGCGGCGGCTTCGGTGGGACTCCTGCTTCTTTTCCAGTCCATCGTTTTCAACAACGGGGAACGTTCCGAGTCCGGGCGCCGGGTGACCGAGGCGACGGAGGGGTATGCGGCGAGGATCGAGCGGAGCGAGGGATTGGTCTGGGATCAGGCAAGTCTCGAACGAATCCGGCCGGATGGATGGCTTTCCCCCGGGCTCCTTCGGCTTGAAAGGGGGTCGGCGGTGATTGCCTTCAACTCCGGGGCGACTTCCGTGGTGGAGGGGCCCGCGGAGCTGAGCATCGAATCGGGTAACCGCCTCTTTCTGAAAATCGGCAGGCTCTCCGCCGAGGTGCCCCCCCTGGCTTCGGGTTTCACGGTGAACACGCCGCGCCTCAATGCGGTCGACATCGGTACCCGCTTCGGTGTCTCGGTCGATGGAGAGGGAAACTCGGAACTCCACGTCATGGAGGGCGAAGTCGAAGTCAGTCGCACCAGTGGGAATGCCGTGGCCACCCGTCTTCGTGAAGGCCTCGCGGTAAGGGCCGATGGCCGAACCCGAACCGAACTGGTTCCGGTTCCCTACGGTGGGGACCAGTTCCGACTGCAGGTGGGGGCGCCTGAGGAAATGCAGCCGGATTTGCGTTTCACCTTCGACGAATCGGTGGGAGCCATTCTGGAAGACAGCGGGAAATCGAGGCTTTTTGACGTTCCCATGGTGGCCAGCGGGGAGTTGGACCGATCCCCGAAACGGGCCGCCGGTCGGTTCGGAGGGGGACTTGTGTTCCAACCCGGCGAGACCGTGGATGTGCCGCTATCGCGGGAATTCAGGCTGGACGAACCACACACGATCAGCTTTTGGATCAAGTTGCCGGCCAAGGTTGGCCAGAGCGGTCAGGAAGTGATTTTTGAGTATGGGCGTGAAGGGCTCGCCTGGCGAGTTTCCTGCAACCTGAGTGCCAGTCAGGGGGTGCGGGGTGCGCTTCGAGTGGGATGCGGCGAGAGTTTTGTCATCGGGGGTACTGACCTGGCGGACGGGAACTGGCACCATGTCGCTTATCGTTATCTCGGCGAAGGCGATCTTGCCTCCCATCTCCACCTCTTCGTAGATGGCAAGCCCGAAACTCTGAGTGCCTCCCTTCGTGGGGCGCCGTCGGGCGGAAGGGCAGGCAACCTTCGGCTGGGAGGCGCAGAATCGGAGGGTTTCGAGGGGTGGATCGACAACCTCAGTCTCTATCGCGAAGCGATCTCTACCAACGCCCTTCAGGCCCTTGGAGAATGAGAACTTGTAAGATTTTATAATTACAATAAGTTCTGATCGCATTTTTTTAGTTCTATCGATTCTCTGTCACATTCGATTGTCGAAACGATATCCCTTCTTATAAAACTCCTCTGAAACACCGGATCCGAATCTTTCTTCTGAAAATGAAAAACCGAACCCTGAATCGCTGTTTCCTCCTCGTTCTCGCAGGAGGTGTCTCCCTCGCGATGAGTTCCCTTCAAGCGGAACCACGCACCTGGACCTCCTCCGACGGGCGCACTCTTGAAGCCGAGTTTTCCGGCACGGCCGGGGCCGGGGCGAGTGCCGTTGTCAAACTGAAACTCCCCGACGGATCGGTGATCGACTATCCGGTCTCCAAGCTCAGCGAGCAGGACAAGCTCTTCGTCAAGGGGAACCTTCCGACAGATCCTGCCGCCCTTGCGGCCGAAATTGACAAGCTTGTCCTCAACAAGCTCAAGGAAAGTTATTACGGCCTCAAGGAGGAATTGGCGGCCCTTCCCCAGAAGGCGGATCTGACGCCTGCCGAAAAGGCGAAGCGCCAGGAGGAAATCGCCCGCGAGATGGAGATGTGCGTTCCGAACCAGATGACCAACGACAACCAGTTCCTGCGCCGCATTTATCTGGATGTTGCTGGGCGGATCCCGACCTATGACGAGGCCGAGAGTTTCCTCAACGACCGTGCACCGAACAAGCGTGCCGTTCTCGTCGACAAGTTGCTGGAGTCGGAGGGGTTCGTGATGCGGATGTACAATTATTACTCCGATCTCCTCCGTATCCGCGAAGGCATCACCATGATGGGTAACGGAAACCTCAAGGTCGATCCTTACATGGAATGGGTGAAGCAGTCGATCCGTGAGGACAAACCCTACGACGAGATGGTCCGGGAACTTCTCACCGCGAAGGGCAAGATCTGGGAGGAACCTGCTGTGGGTTATCTCGTGTCCGACCAGGGGATGCGGATGTGCAACCTTTCGAACACCTTCACGATTTTCATGGGCACGGAAATTACGTGCGCCCAGTGTCACGACCACCCCTTCGAAGAGGTCTACCAGATGGACTTCTACAAGATGGCTTCCTTCATGGGTGAAACCGAAACCAGTGCACGCGGAGGCGACATGATGATGAGCGGCGGATCCGATTATCGCGCCGAGGTGGACCGCATGAACAAGGTCCTGAAGGATGCCGGTAAACTTCGTCCCAACCAGAACACGGACCAGAATCTCGGGCAGTGGATCGGCACCCACCGCACCCAGGTTGTGGATTCGGGCAGCAATGCGGTCAAGCTCCCCCACGACTACAAGTACGATGATGGCGAGCCTCTGGCGCCGGTGAAGCCGGACACGTATTTCGGCGACAAGATGGACCTCTCGAAGTACGAGACGCCCCGGGAAGCTTTTGCCGATTGGGTGGTCTCTCCCGGCAACCCTCGTTTCACGATCAACGTGGTGAACCGCTTCTGGAAGATCGCTTTTGGCCTTGCCCAGATCGAGCCGGTCTACAACATCCCTGGTCACCTCGACGGCCAGGCCCAGAACTACGAGCTTCTCTCCTTCCTCGAGGAAATGATGAAGGATCTCGATTACAGCGTGAAGGACTACTTCCGTGTGCTCTACAACACCCAGGCATACCAGCGCGAGGCGGAGACCCTGACTCCCAGCCTTACTCAGGTGGACAAGGGTACCTACCATTTCCCCGGGCCGATCCTGCGCCGCATGAGCGCCGAGCAGATCTGGGATTCTCTGGTCGCCCTCACCACGGCGGATCCCGAGTCGGTTGTTCGGAGGGGTTGGGATGACTACAAGGCGGTGATGAACGTCGACTTCTCCTCGCTCAAATCGGCCGACGACATTCTCAAGTGGAAGCAGGACTGGAGCCAGGCAAGCAAGCTGGTGAAATACAACGGCGAGGTCGTTTCCCGCGAAGACACTGTCGGTGGTGCTCAGATGTTCCGAGCCTCCGAGCTTCGCCAGCCGATGTCGGCCGACCACTTCCTGCGGATGTTCGGCCAGTCCGACAAGCAGCTCATCGAGAACCAGTTCACGACCGGATCCTCACCCCAGGTCATGGCCCTTCTCAACGGTGAGATCACCAATCGTGTCCTCACGAGCCCCGATGCCTATCTCATCAAGGAGATCGCCTACGGGAAGGGGTCCACGCGCGACAATGTCGACAAGATCTTCCTCAGTGTGCTCTCGCGTTATCCGACCACCCAGGAGAAGTCCATGGCGCAATCCGGAATGCGCGCCAAAACCGACCGCGATATGAACGAACAGCAGAAGATGCAGGCCGAGGCCATGGCCATCGGCAACGTTATCTGGGCGCTCGTGAACACCCGCGAATTCATGTTTATCCAGTGATCTGAATCTCTAGAACCCATTTTTGAAGAAAGCATCCCCAACCCTTATCCAACCATGAAAGACGAACTGAATCGCCTCGATCAACTCAGCCGCCGCCAGTTCGTGGCGCGGGCCGCAAAGACCGCCCTCGGCGTCAGCATTCTCCCCATTGGCGCCGCGACCAGAACCGCGCGTGCCGCAGGCGGAGGAAAAGCCGAGCACTGCATCTTCTTCTACATGTCGGGTGGCATGACCCACATGGATACCTTCGATCCGAAGCCGGGCGCCGAGACCGGCGGACAGACGAAGGGGGCTTCAACCGGCGTCGCCGGGGTGGAGCTTGCCGAGTTCATGCCGCAACTGGCAAAACGATTCAGCGATATTGCCGTGGTCCGTTCGATGACTCAGAAGACCGGTGACCACCGTGGTGGTTCCTACTGGATGCGCACCAGCTACGAGCCTCGCGCGACGATTATTCACCCGTCCATGGGGCCTTGGGCACAGACTCATCTGGGCAAGATGCACGACACTCTTCCCGATTCCGTCGTGATTGGCGGAGGAGGCGAGCACCCCGGTGCCGGTTTCTTCGGTCCTGCCCTGGCTCCGCTCCCGATCGGGGATCCGGACAAGGGTGTGCAGAATGCGCGTCCCTACAGTGGGGTCAGCGAAGATCTCTTCGACAAGCGCCTCGACCTGATGAACACCTTCGACGACTCCTTCCGGCGCAAGTTCCAGACGGACGAAGTCAAGGCCTACACCCAGTTCTACGAGGAAACACTCAAGCTCATGAAGAGCGAGGACCTCGAGACCTTCGACCTGACCAAGGAAAAGGATTACGACCAGAAGGTGCAGCGCTACGGCAACACCCGCGTCGGCAAGGGCGCCATGCTTGCGAAGCGCCTCGTCAGTTCGGGGGTTCGCTTCGTCGAGGTTGTCTCTGGCGGCTGGGACATGCACAATGACCTTTGGAACGCAATTCCACAGACCGGCGGTCAACTCGACCAGGCGCTTGCTTCGCTCATCGATGACCTCAAGGCCGAGGGGCTCTTCGAGAAAACCCTCATCTGCGTCGGTACCGAATTCGGCCGTACCCCGATTATCAACGCCAACGGGGGTCGTGACCACCACCCGAGGGCCTTCTCCACGATGTTCGCCGGGGGCGGCATTTCTGGCGGCCAGGTTTACGGCTCCACCGACGACAAGGGCGTCGCCGTGAAGGAGAATCCGGTGGAACCCAAGGATTTCAACGCGACCATCGCCTACGCGCTTGGACTCGACCTCAACAAGGTAGTTTATTCTCCTTCGGGCCGCCCCTTCCTTGTTGCCGGTCACACTCGCGATCCCAAGACCGACGAGATCGTCACCTCTGGACACCCGGTCATGGATCTATTCTCCTGATTCGGGCAAAATCATCCGCACATTCGGAAAAGACCCGGGGAAACCCGGGTCTTTTTTGTTTTTTGGAAGTTTAATGAAAATTAAGCTTTCTTAATTAAATAATGTCGCGTAGAAAGACCGCAGGTTAAAACCTGCCTTTCTTCCCTGAGTTCGACCCTCATGAGCGAAATCGTCAAGTCGCTGCCCATGTCTGCGTCTTCCCCTGCCAAGAAGGAAGGGGTGGGAATGGTCTTCATCGAACAAAGGGCCTCTACTCCCCTGGGTCCGCGGATTATTCACGCAAACAACGAGTTCCTGCGCCTCTCCGGCTATGATGCAGGATCCTTGATAGGGTCACCCTTGGGATTGATCTATGATCGTAGCAAGCTGGCAGGGCTGATCGATAACCTGCCGGTTATCTCGACAAGCCCGAGTCATTTTTACATGGACCGTCTCCTGATCCGCAACGGCGGTTCTCGACGCTTGTGCCATTGGACGATTCGACCGACACGCCAGGATGGCGAGACCCCTGGTCTGTTTGCCCTGACCGTTCAGCCGGTGGTTCGCCCCAGTCCCCATGCGGGCAGGGGCAGATCGGAACTTCGCGGAAGAATCCAGGATTCGAAAAAGGAAACGTCATGCGAGGTGAAGGCCGAAACGGCTCCACCTCTTCCAATCTCAGGGAAAGCAGAAATCACGGCTCCCCCCGCCCGCGACTATGAGCAGTGCCGGGCGGAATCACTTTCCCTTACTGTGGCCGGGGTCGCGCACGATTTCAAAAACGCGCTCCAGACGATCAAGATGAATCTCGAACTCGCGGCCATCGCTTCTCACAGCGGTAAAGTCGGGCTGCACATCGAGGAGGCACAACTCGCACTCGACGACGCCGAGGCGCTGGCGCGACAGATGCTGGCCTTCACGAGGGGAGAGGGGGAAAAGCAGCGTGTCATCCGTGTCGAGGATCTGATTCGCAGGGCATCCCGGCTCTGTTCCGCTGGTTCGGGAATCCGCTGCCGCCTTTACCTTCCGGAAGATCTTCGTTGCGTCGAAGGCGACCCTGACCAGATCTATCAGGTATTGCACAATCTCGTCATCAATGCCTCGCAGTCCATGCCGAACGGGGGGACCGTGGATATCGTGGCGGGCAATGCCGACCTTTCCGCCAAGAACCGGTTTTCTATGCCCGAAGGTCACTTCACGGTGATTTCGGTGCGCGACAGAGGGTGCGGCATCCCCGCCGCGAATCTGGCGCGAATTTTCGAACCACGGTTCACGACCAAGAAAAACGGAAGCGGGATCGGCCTCGCATCCTGCCTGGCGATTGTTACAACTCATGGTGGCCAGATCCGTGTTGCGTCCGAAGTCGGTGTGGGCACGGAATTCCTTGTCTTTCTTCCCTCGACGAGTCGGGAGCCGGAAGCACCCGCGATATCCCTGACCTCCGAGGCCCGTCCCCTCTCGGGAAGGACCCGAAACCTGCCCGCGGGAGGGGGGCGTGTGCTGGTGGTGGAGGATGAGCCCGGCGTGGCTCGCTCGACGATTGCGATGCTGAAACAATTGGGATACGAAGGATGGCATGCGAGCAACGGTGAGGAAGCCATTTCCCTCTATCGTGAGCACTATGAAAGCCTGGAACCCATTGATCTGGTGATCATCGACATGACCCTTCCCGGGGGGCTCTCGGGAGAGGACGTGGCCCGTGAAATCTACCGGATGGATCCCGAGGCTCGTCTCGTCGCCACGAGCGGATATTTTGAGGAAGATGGCACCACTCTGCCGCCGGACAGCCTCTTTCTGTCGCTTCTCCCCAAACCCTACGGGATGGACAAGCTTTCGGAATCACTCGAAATTGCGGCCGGCTGAGTTTTTCAAGCGGACGAACCGTGGTACCAGCGAGCAAAATTCGCTTCGACAAGACGGTCGAGTGCCGACGGATCCATTTTCAGGCGGGCAGCCGCCGCATCTCGAATCGCGATGAGGTTCGCGGGGTGATTGAACGCGTTCGAATCGCCCGGACCTGTCTTTCCGGAAACTGGAAAACGGATCAGTCGGGGAGGTGGAAGCATGTCCGGAGCATCGGTCTCGAGGAGAAGCCGATCGATCGGAACCCGGTCAAAGGTTGCCAACTTGTCCGCCTTGTCCTCTCGAAAAAAGTAGCCGGAAAGAGAATAATAGGCTCCGAGGTCTGCAAAGTCGGCAACCATCTCGGGAGGCCCGCCGTAGGAGTGGAGGAGAAACGGGGTTCGAGGCCGATTCTCGCGAATCAGTTCGAGGAGGGTTCCCCATGCCTTCAGGCAGTGGATGGTGAGGCTTCGCCCGAAGATCTCCGCAAGACGCAACTGCTTCAGGAAGGCTTCCCTCTGACGTTCTGGATCGTGCCCCCGAATCCAGCGGTCGAGGCCGATCTCACCCACGCAGGCCCTTGGGTCTTCGGCGATCAGCAACTCGAGTTCATTCAGCCAGCTTTCCGTTTCGCCTCCCACCTGCCAGGGATGGAGTCCGTAGGAGGGGATCACTTCGGGAAAACGATGTGCCAGCGCTTTGACCAAGGGCCAGTCCTCCGGGCAAGTTCCATTGACGACAAAGCGGGTGATGCCGCAGCTTCGTGCCGTTTCCATGGCCTCTCCGACGGACGGCCCGAAGCGGGGATCCTGAAGGTGAAGATGGCAGTCGATCATGGACCCTCCTCGCGGGAAATCGCCCCGATCCTTTCCACGAGAAGTCGGCGAAGGTTTCCCAATCCCCGCAGGCGAGTGGGTGTGAGGTGCCGGTCGATCCCCAGGCGTTGGAGGAATTCCGGCTCGGTCTCGAGAATCTCGCGGTCAGTCGCCCCCGAGTAGATTCTGCTGAACAGCGTGGCGATCCCTGCGAGAGCCGGTGACTCGGATTCGACCCGGACCAGAATGGTTCCGGAATCCGAACGCCTCGTCGACAGCCAGACTTTCGAGACGCAACCGGGAACCAGGTTTTTGTCCGATCGTTCCTCGGGTGAGAGGTTGGGAAGTCCGGAGGCGGCGGTTTCCACGATGAGTTGGAACCGCTCTCTCGGATCGTCGATTGCCAGGTAATCGGAGATCAGTTCTTCCTGACGCTGGGCCGCCGTCATCAACCGGATCCTTTTCGGGGAGACCTCACGGTTCGAGATTGAGCCGCATCGGGATCATGCTCGAGTGGCGGAAGAGAAGCTTCTCGAAGAATCGCTGACTCTCCGCGCTGATCTTGTCGGTGAGAAGGGTGATGCGTTTGAAGTCCTTACGCCTCGCGAACTCGATGACATATTCCATCAGCTGTGTCCCGTAACCCAGGCCGCGGAATTCAGGGTGGATGATGACGTCTTCCAGCAGGATCACGAATCCTCCCATCGCGGTGCTGATGGTGAAGAGCACGTTGACCATGCCGAGGATCTCGTAGTCGGTACGCACCACGAAAATGCGCCCACGGTTGGGTTGCTCGAGGATGGATCGGAG
>JAGRPC010000327.1:0-18217 GCA_020439925.1 Verrucomicrobiia bacterium
GGGCCGAGCGGTCCGCGAACGTAGGTCCGCAGGTTGAGAAAACGCTGTGTCGCGAGTGGAGCGGTGAGCCAGGAAGTGAGACGGCCACCGCGGGCGGGACGGAAGCGCCGCATCGTGAAGGCGACGAGGGAGACAAAAGCACGTCCCTCGTGGAGATCGAGGGGAAAGGGAACGACCTCTGCAAGGTGCGACGCTTTTACTTCGAAGTGAAGAAAGGTGAGCCCGCACCAGTCTCCGAGAAAACACCGCTCGAATCGGCGGGTCTCCATGGCCCGCCGCGCTTCGCTCGAGAGGGTCGGCATCGACAGGGTCGGGTCGACCGTCTGACCCTCTTCGGTCGCGACGATCTGTGAACCCGTTGGCATGGTCGTTCAGCGGGCGAAGGTGCCGGCCCACTCGCGTTCCTTCTGTTCGGCGGCCTGAGGGACAAGAAGATCGGCGAGGGCGTCTTCGAGTTCGTGGAAGCGGAAACGGAAACCGAGCCCGTGAATGTGACAGGGGAGACCCCGGCGCCCGTTGAGCGCGAGGTCGGGATCGGTATCGATCAGGGGGGAAACGGCGCGCACGAGCCAGGCCGGCGTCGGCAATCCCACGGGAACCTTGAGAATGCGACGAAGGGTCTCCATGAACTCGGCGTTCGTCACCGGTTGGAGGCCGGTGGCGTTGAAGATTCCGTGAACCGCCGGATTGCGGATGGCCTCGAGAAAGAGCCGGGTCATGTCCTCCTGGTGGATCCAGCTGATCCACTGCCGACCGCTGCCGATCGGCCCTCCCAGGCCGAATCGCGCGATGCGCGCGAGGGTGGGGAGGGCGCCTCCGTCGCGCCCGAGGACGAATCCGATACGGAGGGCGGCCCAGCGCATCTCGGGCCGGATTGCGCGCCCCAGCGCCTCCTCCCAGGCGACGCAGACGTCCGTGGGAAACTCGTCGGGGACGAAGGCGGACTCTTCGCAGATGCGGTCCCCGGCGTCCCCGTAGATGGCGAGACTGGTGGCCTGCACCCAGACGGAAGGAGGGCGGTAGGCGAGTCGCAGGGCGGCGCCGAGGGCCTCGCAGGAGTCGACGCGCGAGCGGAGAATCTCGTCTCGATTTCCGCGGGTGCGGCGGCAGGCGACCGGTTTGCCGGCGAGGTTCACGAGGGCTTCGGCTCCATCGAGGAGCGGAGCCCAGGTTCCATCGAGGGTCCGTCCGTCCCATTGCACGGGCCTTCCTGACCCGCGGTAGTTGACCGGATCACGGGTGAGGACGACGACTTCGTGACCGCAGGCCTCGAGGGCTCGGGCGAGGGCCCTGCCGAGGAAACCGCTGCCACCGGCGATGACGACACGGCCGCCGGGGCGGAGGGGTCTGTCGGGACGATCGTTCATTTCATCAGGGCACCGATCGATTTGGCGATCTTGTCTCCCATGCGAATCGCCTGGATGGCCGACTTCGTGGGAAGCCTGTCCATCTTGGAGTAGAAGTCGCTGACGAGTTCGAAGAACCCGAGAAGTGACTCGAGTTGTTTTTTCGCGTGGGCGTCGGACGGACTTTCCGTAGTTCCGGCCTCGTTGGCGCAGGCGCGGAGGCGAACAAGGGTGGGGTCGACTTCGCGCTTTTTCCGCTCGGCGGCGATGACCCGGAAGAGTTCGTAGACATCCTGAATGGACTCGAAGTGATCGCGCCGATCGCTGGGGAGATGGACGACTTTCACGATGCCCCAGTTCTGCAGTTCCTTGAGGCTGTTGCTCACGTTCGACCTCGCTACCCCGAGCTGTTCGCAGATCTCCTCGGCGTGAAGCGGCCGGTCGGAGATGAAAAGAAGGGCGTGGATCTGGGCGACGGTGCGGTTGATGCCCCATTTGGTTCCCATCTCTCCCCAGTGGAGGATGAAGTGCTGGGCGAAGGGTGGAAGATCTTTCATTTCGGTTATTTCTGTCTTTACAGAAATATAAGGAAGGAATTTGGCAAGGAGATTTTTTTCCCGTAGTACGATTCCGCCAACCCGGGTCTCTGACTTCTGCTTTGCGAGATCTGGAAGGGAATCCGGATGCTTGCTGCATCTCTTGTCGTGCTTTGACGCACTTATTGTGACGAACTGCGCCCGTGGCGGACTTCCTCCGGGTTTCCTCTTTACAGGGCAAAGTCTCGTGGATTTTGTGAAGGAGAAAGGTTTCACAACGGGTGGCACAACCTTGCTGCCCGAGTTCATGATCGGATCGCCATCCAACTGCGCTGTAGTTCTTCAAAAGGTTTAGGACACCGCTTGTCTTCCGAACCCAAACCCACACTCGACATGAAATTAAAACCACCCCCCCACATTCGACGGATAGCGACATTCGCGTTCGCCTTCGCTGTGTTTGCCGTTTCGGCAAAGGCCGACATCAACGAAAAGAAGGTCCTTCGGGACGCCTCCGGCGTCTTCAAGGGAGTCATTGTCGGAGGCACTTACTCCGTTGTCTATGACGGCGGAGTCCCCGCGCCATTTTCGTTCAAAGGTCCCACCATGGACTTCAGGGAACGTGCGCGTTTGAAGGATGGCCGCAGTGCCGGTGTGATTACCGACGACGATCTGGAAGGCAACGGCTCCGCCAAAACCTACGGCACGCAGGATACCCGGGTGACCCGGGGTGGCGGACGGGTTGTCTTGAAGGTCGCAAAGGGATTCCTCAACGAAAACAATGAGCCGACAAAGGGGCCTTGGACCAATGGAAAGACCAAGGGTAACCTGGATGACCGCGGGTCGAGTTGGAAAGGCAGCCTCATTGCCAGTGGCCGTCAGAGAAATGGCGACCCGCCCGATCATACCCGTACCGTGACGGGCAGAAAGATTTCCGGCAAAGGTTGAGGCCGAGTCTTGGATTCGGGTTTCGAACCTCGGGGGATTCTTGTCTGATTCTTTATCAGGGAGCGTTCCCCGGGGCCGAGGTGCGGCTCTTGCTAGGTGTTTTTCATGAACAGGGACTTCAGACGCTACCTGATTGTGGCCGCGGTGTCGGCCGCGGTGGGCGCATTGTCCACACTGGGCCTGGACCGCATACGGCAAGGTGCAGGAAAAGAGCAGGTGAAAACCTCCTCCCCACCTGTGACACTTGCCCTTGATTCGGCTGCGCTGGAACGTCCCGGTGGAGGTGAAATGTTGATTTCGGACCCCCGCCTCTCTCTCCGTGACTTGAAGCGGGTCGGCGATCGCCTTGCCCTCTCGGATCCGGTGGCGGCCGTTCTCAGGGCAAGCGAGGTTCCCGGTGTCGAGAATCGGGATGTTTATCTCGGAGAGGTCCTTCGCACCTGGGGGGAAACGGATGGGGAGTCTGCCGCCAAGTGGGTCTCCTCCCAGTTTTCCGGGGAGCATCTTTCTGACGCCCTCTACTACGTTGCCGATGGTTGGGCCGAGACCGATCCGGAGGCTGCGGCCGGATGGTTTCTAGAAAACACCACCGGATCCATCCGTGACGACGCACTCTGGGAATCGGTCGAGGCCTGGGGGCGCAAGGACACCCCCGCTGCGGTGGCTTGGGCGAGCCAACTCGACGATTATCTCAAGTGGATGGTCATGGACGGGCTTGCCTCCGGCTGGGCCTCCGTCGATGCACCGTCGGCGGCGGCCGCGGGACTCGAAATGATCGACGAGGACTACGGACAGGAGTTTGTCCTCACGGCCGTGGATCATTGGGCCGATTCCAGTCCCGAAGAGGCTGCGGCATGGGTTCGGGGTCTGGAGAACGCGAGACTCCGGGCCAACTCTTCGGGGGAACTGGCGAAAATCTGGGCGCTGGGCGATCCCGAGGCGGCGGCGAAATGGTCCGCCGGGATTGAGGACGAAAGAAGCCGGTATGCCGCGCTTGCTGGAATCGCGGATGGCTGGTCGCGTCACGATCCAGCGGGAGCGATCGAATGGGCTCTCTCCTCGGTCGAAGAGCCGGACCTGCTGGAAGAGATGATCACGGACATGACCTTCAATTGGAGCAATATCGATCCGACCGGTGCCACGAGCTGGCTGGGAAAGATGGAGGCAGGCCCCCACCGCGATCTTGTCCTCCAGAAATTCAGCAATCAGGTTTTCGAGGATGATCCGCATGCCGCGGTGGGCTGGGCCGGCGAGATCGGAGATCCCGTCATTCGTCTGACGGAACAGCGGGCCCTCTTGCAGCGCTGGTTGGAAGTGGGAGGTGAATCGGCGCGTGCGCAGATCCTCCGCCTCGATCTTCCAGCGGAGTTGAAGAGCGAGTTTGCGAAGGCCCGGACGGAACTTCAATCCGAGGAGGTGGCTCCGCAGGGCTGAGAAGTATCGGCGTCTTCCCGGGAATCGTCCTTTCCGGAACGGATGTTCGACCTCTCTCCCGGCTTCCCACGCATCAGGAGCGCAGGCAGCACGAGGAGGTCGGCCAGGAGAGCGACACCAAGCGCGAGGATTCCCATCGCTCCAAACAACCTCACCGTCGGCACCGCACTCGCCAGCAGCAGCGCGAAACCCGCGACGAGAATGAGGGAGGTCGTCACGAGGGCCGATCCGACCGTGACGATCGTTTCGCGGATCGCCGCTTCGCGTCCCAGGCCGCGCATGCGATTCTTCCGGTAACGAAAGAGAAAGTGGATGGTGTCGTCGACGGCCACACCGAGACAGATGGTGAAACAGAGGGCGCTCGCATAACGAACCTCCTCCCCGCCGAGGTAGAGCCAGGTCCCCGCCATCACCATGGGAAGCACGTTCGGAGGGATGCTTGCGAATCCGAGAGACCAGGAGCGCACCGAGATGGCAACGAGGAGGAAAATCACGAGGCCGGCGGTGAACAGGCTCGTGGTGAGTTCACGGATCATCGGTTCACTATCGAGGATGGAAGCCGCGGTCATCCCCTCATAACGGATGCCAAAACCGGGATGTTGCTGTTCGACGTCGGCAAGGCGGCCTTCCAACTCCGTGAGGAAAGGCGCCAGTTTCCTGGCTCCAAGGTCTCGAAGCGGAACCCGGAGCAAGGCCACGCCTCTCTTCCGATCGAGAAGTCCCCTGGTGGTGGTTCCTGGAAAGATGGAGTCGAGGTCCTCGAGGTTCACCGTGGGTTTTGTGTCCGATGCGTCCTTCCAAAGGCTCCAGATCGAGAAAGGTCGACCGGTTCGTTCGGGATCCTCGACTTGTTGGTGCACCGCTTCGAGGAGATCGAGAATCCGGGAGTCTTCCACCGTCGTGTCCGGATCCCAGGAGATCACCACGGCGAGCGGTTGCGATCCCCCGAACTCTTCGTCGATGCGGGAGATCACCCGGCACTCGGTCGATTCCGGGTCAAGATTCTCCGAGTATCGGAAGTCAACCCCGAGCCGCAGGCACGCGAAGGCACCGCCGAGAATGAGAACTCCGGAGGCAAGGGCGATGGCGGCCGAGTGCCTGGAAATGAAAGTCGCCAGGAAGTCGAAAACGGACGAGAGCGGTTGCCTTCCCTTCCATGAGGGGGCGAGAAGCCTCCCTGGAACGGTGCTGGCCGCCAGGGGGGTAAGGAGCATCACCGCCACGAAGGAAGCCATCGTCCCGAGGGCGCAGAATATTCCGAAGCGTGCTACGACCGGATTGCTGGAGAGGACGAGGGAGGCGAAGGAAACCGCGGTGGTCAGCGAGGTCATGAAGCAGGCGAATCCGACTTCGGTGAGTCCGTCGGACGCCGCCTGTCGCGCCGGTTTTCCCTCGGCAAGGTGTCGCCGAATCGCATCGGTGAGATGGATGGCGTCGGTGAGGGCAATAATGGGAATGATCGCCGAAATCATGACGTTCAGCGTATTGACCGGTTCTCCGGCGAGACCCATGGCTCCGGTCACCCACGCGATGGCGACGATGGGAACGGGAAACACGATCGCTAGCGCTGCCGGTCTCCGAAACATGACGATGGCGAAGACTGCTCCGAGAAGGCAGGTGCCGATCGAGTTGACGAGCTGCTCCCGCCTCATGGTTTCAACGAGGGAAATGCGCAGTGCGGGCACTCCGGAGACCTCCGCCTCCAATCCCGTTTGGCGGGTCAGATCGGAAAGCAGCTTGCCGATTTCTCTCCGTATCGGAACGAGATCATGAACGAGGCGGATCCCGGGTTCGGACTCCGCATGAAACAGGGTCGATTTGCCTGACTTGCCGACAAAGAGGGCCTCGATCTCCGAGATACGGCGCGTCGAGGGATCCCCAGTCGGGTTTTGCAGTGAACTGAGAAACCCGGGAAGGGAGGTGGATGCGCCGGAGGTTTCGCCTCTTCCTCCGGCCATTCCACCGAAGAGGGAGTCGACCCTTTCGATACCGGGAACCTTTCGAAGCTCCTGATCGAACTCGATCAACCTGGCGATCGCTTTTCCGGTCCAGAGGTTTTCTCCACGGACGAAGCAAACGAAAGCGTCGTCGCTGATCTCGAGGGATCCGGAATCCTCGACGGAGCGGAAGGAGCTTCTCAGGTCGTCATCGTAGTCCAGTCGCAGGATGCCCACGGCGGAAGCCGCCGTGAGAATCGCCAGCACCGCCCATCCCGTCTTCCGATGGAGGAGAAGCCAATCCGCGAGTTTTGCCATCATCGTTCGGTGCCGGGAGTCTGGTTTGCGATACCGGTCGACAGATTCCAACTCGTTCCGTGGCTTGAGGTCGGCAGGCTGTCAACCGGAGGACTTGCGGTAAATGGAGTGGTGCCGGCCACCGGGATCGTTTCGATCCTGCCGGAGAGGAGAAATCACTGCCAGAGATACTTGACGTGACCATTCCAAGGGCAAATCCTGAATGACGAATGAGTTCCCCCTGCAAAGGCGAGCTGGCCAATAGTCCGATGGAATATGGAGCCAAGCTTGACGAGTATCGCGACTGGTTCTCGGAAACGGGCGATGGGGGAGACGAGGAAAGACGGGCGAACTACGCCGCTCTGTCGAGCCGCTATTACGACCTCGCCACGATATTCTACGAAGTCGGGTGGGGACGTTCCTTTCACTTCGCTCCGCTTCACCGGAAACTGGGCCGCAAGGGGTCCCTGCGTCACTACGAGCGGCGGTTCGCCGAGGTGACAGGACTGGCCGAAGGCGTCGTCGCGCTGGATCTGGGCTGCGGAGTGGGCGGTCCCCTCATTCACCTCGCCCAGACCACTGGTGCCGACATCATCGGGATCAACAACAATTCATTCCAGGTTCGCCGAGGCACCCGTTATCTGGAGAAAGCGGAACTGGAAGGCCGCTGCCGGTTTGTCCTCGCGGATTTCATGGAGCTTCCTTTCGAGGACAACACCATCGACGCCATTTATTCGATAGACGCGATTCCCCACGCGCCCGACAAGGAAGCTCTCTTTCGGGAACTCTTCCGAGTCCTGCGTCCCGGTGGGCGCATCGCCTGCTCCGACTGGTGTGTTACGGAAACCTTTGATGCAGGCAAAGCCGAGCATCGGGCGCTCTTGCGAAAACTCGAGATGGGTAATGGTTTGCCGTGCACCGCTTCATGCCTTCAGGTGAAGCAGGCCCTGGGGAATTCCGGCTTCGAGATCCTTGAGTTCAGGGACCTGGCCCGGGAAGAAGAGACCGGTTGGCCCTGGTACGAACCGCTCTCGCATCGACCGGGCGTTCCGGTGGATTTGATCAAGGATCCTCGGGTCAGGGGATGGATAAACGGCGTGCTGCGGGGCCTCGAACGCCTTCGTCTTGTGCCGCGGGGCACCTCCTTTGTTCACGACATGCTTGGACGGGGGGCCGAGGCTCTCGTGAAGGCCGGACAAATGGGGATTTTCACCCCGCTCGTTTTTTTTGTCGTTCGCAAACCTGATAACTCGTGTTCCAACCCGGCGGAAGAGTCGCGACAGAATGGCGGCACTTGAAATGCCAACGAAGACAGGCTTACCTCCTCGGGTCTCCGCGCCTGCCATGACGAACCTGCGGCGGGAGACTCCGGAAGTGCCATCGAAAGGATGAACGGCGAAACTCCCGCGACCCAAGTCGCTCCAATGACCGGCCTCGGGCACGCTCCGGTCATGGAGGCGATCCGGAAAGGAGCCTTCTGTCTCGCCGCGAGGCAGAGGAAGGACGGGAGTTGGGATGGCGAATATGGAGGCCCCATGTTTCTCCTGCCGCTCTACGTGATTTGCGCCGGGATCACCGATCAGGCGATTCCGGATTCGCTCGGAAGGGAAATGGTGAAGTATTTTCGTTCCGTCCAGAATCCCGATGGAAGCATCGGGCTCCACACCGAGGCACCCGGTTCGGTTTTTTGTTCGACCCTCTCCTATGTGTCGCTTCGGTTTCTCGGGGTGGACCGGGACGATGCGGACCTGTCACGGATGCGGGAATGGATTCACGACCATGGCACCCCTTTGGGATCCGCGAGCTGGGGTAAGGCGATCCTCGCCGTCGCCGGACTTCACGGGTATGAAGGGGTGCAGCCGGTCCCGCCGGAACTCTGGTTGCTGCCCCGCTTCCTCCCTTTTCATCCGGGCCGTTTCTGGTGTCATGTTCGGGCCGTCTACCTGCCTCTCTCGTATCTCTACGCGACCCGTGCCACTTGCGCAGTGACTCCACTGATCGAGGAATTGCGCAAAGAGCTCTACGATTCGCCGTATGGGGAGATCGACTTCTCCGTTCATCTCGGGAGGGTCGCTCCCGAGGATTCCTACGTGCCGACCTCGCCCCTGCTTCGTGTCGTGAACAGGATGCTGCGTCGGTATTCATGTCGACCCGTCCCTGTGCTGAGGCGACGGGCGCTGGACTGGGTCGTCGAGCAGATCACTTTCGAGGATCGAAGCACCGGCATGATCAACATCGGACCGGTGAATGCGGTTCTCAACACCCTCGTGCATCATTTCCGTGAGCCCGGGGGGGAGGCATTCCGCGAACATTTCGCCGCTCTCGAAGCCTATCTCTATCGTGGCGAAGAGGGGGTGCTGATGAACGGGGAGAACTCGACGGCGGTGTGGGATACGGCGTTCGCGGTTCAGGCCCTCATGGCGACGCCTTTCGCTGGGGAACAGGTGCCGGTCCTCCAGCGGGCTCACAACTTTCTTACCGAATCCCAGATTCTCGAGGATCTCCCGGACGCGGAGCGGTTCTTCCGACATCCACCCCGGGGAGGATGGCCTTTCAGCACCCGAGAGCAGGGATGGGCGGTGACCGATTGCACGGCAGAGGCGATTCGCTCCTGCGTGTTGCTCGAGTCGCTGGTCGAGGAGCCTCTCGACGACGATCTGCTCGTCGAGGGAGTGCGATGGATCCTCTCGGTCCAGAATCGCGACGGAGGTTGGGCTTCCTACGAGAAGCAGCGTGGTCCGGCCTGGCTCGAGGGCCTCAATCCCTCGCAGGTCTTTGACCGGATCATGGTAGACTACTCCTACAACGAGTGTACCTCGGCCTGCCTGCAGGCTCTCGCCGTGGCGAGGAGGAAACTCGGGAATCGATTGAGAGACGAACTGGACAGTTCCCTCCGGAGCGGAGCCGGGTTTCTCCTTCGTCAACAACTCCCCGATGGAAGCTGGGAAGGTTCCTGGGGCGTTTGTTTCACGATCGGAGTTTTCTACGGAATCCGGGGACTCGTGGCAGCGGGCCATGGAGCGGAAGCGGAAGAAGTGAAACGGGCGGCCGCCTTCCTTCTCCGGCACCAGAACGCTGACGGTGGATGGGGGGAGAGCTACGAAAGCAATCTGCAGCGCCGTTACGTGAAAGCCGCTTCCAGCTTGGCGGTGAATACGGCCTGGGCACTCATGGCGCTCGTTTCGGCGGGACAGGCCCGGACCGAAGCTGCCGCTCGAGCCGCAAACTTCCTCGCGGAAAGTCAGGAGCCGGACGGGGACTGGCCGAGAGAACCGATGACGGGGATTTTCAACCGGACCACCTTGATTCACTACGACAACTACCGACGCTATTTCCCACTCTGCGCCCTCGCCGAATATGCCGCTGCGATTCGGGCGTAAGCCTTTGCCGGAGATGGGCGGAAGCGATCAAATCAGATTTCGTCGGAGGCCGGGTCGTCAATGTGCGCAGAGAAGGCTTCGGCATGATTGACGTCGAGCCCGGTTCACGGAAGGATCTCTCATCATGCCAGTCCGGATTGTTTTTCTCCTCTTCGTCGCGTGCTTCTTCCCGCTCTTCGGAACGCGGGCTGCGGACCCCAAGCCCAACCTCATCTACATCATGGCCGACGACCTCGGGTACGGGGATCTGGGATGTTACGGTCAGAAGACGGTGCAGACTCCTCATCTCGACCAGATGGCTGCCGAGGGGCTGCGCTTCACCGACCACTACGCTGGCCATACCGTCTGTCGTCCCTCGCGGCTGGTCTTGTGGACGGGACGCCATGTGGGGCACACCGGTCTCATCGGAAATCGCGATCGTATGCTCACCGGGACCGAACCCACTGTCGCCGGCCTTCTCCAGGAGGCCGGATATGTCACCGGCGGTGTCGGAAAGTGGGCGCTCGGCAACGTCGATGACCCGTCCGAAGTCGACAATCCGGGGCACCCGAATCACAACGGATTTTCTTCCTGGTTTGGATATCTCAACCAGGGTAACGCCCACAATTATTATCCTCCTTTTCTGTGGGACAATCAGGAGCGCTTCGCCCTCTCGGGCAACGCCCTCATGACCGACAATCCCCAGGCGAAAGGCAGGGTCTCATCGAAGAAGGAGACCTATTCCCACGACGTATTGACGGATCGTGCCTTCGCCTTTATTCGACAGAACCGGGACAAGCCCTTTCTCCTGCATCTGCACTGGACGATTCCCCACGCGAACAACGAGGCCGGGCGCGCTCTCGGCGACGGCATGGAAATCCCGGATTACGGCATCTACGCCGGACGTGACTGGCCGAATCCGGAAAAGGGATTTGCCGCCATGGTGACAAAGATGGATGGAGATGTGGGACGGCTTTTCGACCTGCTCCGGGAACTGGAAATCGATGAACGGACGGTCGTACTCTTTACCTCCGACAACGGCCCCCATCAGGAAGGAAACCACGAGGTCGAGTTCTTCGACTCGAATGGCCCCCTCCAGGGATACAAGCGGTCCATGCACGAAGGAGGCATCCGCGTGCCGCTCCTTGTCCGCTGGCCGGGAAAAATCGAGCCAGGTAGCGTGAGCAACCATCCTTCCGCCTTCTGGGACTTCCTGCCCACCGCCTGCGAGATCGCGGGAATCGACCCCCCGGTCGGTATCGATGGGATCTCGTATCTTCCCACCCTGCTCGGCAAACCTCAGGAGCAGCGACGCCACGAGTATCTCTACTGGGCAAGCAGCGAGGGCGACACCTCCGTCGGCATTCGCCAGGACGATTGGAAGCTCGTGAAATACCGGGCCAAAGGAAAGAAGAACGGGGTGGCGGATGAGGCGAAGTCCGCGGATGCGGGTGAATGGCGGCTCTATGACCTGAGCAAGGACGCGGGCGAGGCCCGCGATTTGGCGGGGCAACACCCCGATCTGATGGAAAAGCTGCTGGCGAGAGTGCGCGAGGACGAGCTTGCCGGCTTCGACGAAACTTCCGGCACGACGGTTGATCCTGACAAAGAGACCATCGTCGTCGCTCTCGTCGGTGACTCCACCGTGACGGACACGGCGGGATGGGGAAAAGCCTTCGCAGGAAAATTCCGTTCGAGGGTGCGTGTCCTCAATTTTGCCGCCGGGGGTCGGAGCGCGAAAAGCTGGCTGGCGGAGAACCGTCTTCCAGCCGTTCTTGATGCCCGCCCCGATTATGTCTTCATCCAGTTCGGCCACAACGGTCAGCCCGGAAAGGGACCGGAACGCGAGACAGATCCGTCCTCAACCTACCGCGACTACCTGCGCCGATACGTGAAGGAGTTTCGCGCCATCGGTGCGGTGCCCATTCTGGTCAGCTCGGTCACGCGCAGAGACTTCACGGAGGAAGGCAAGATTCGCATGGAGCCGCCCGCTGATGGCCAATATGGGAAGGGCGTAACGCGGCCGCTGAAGCCGTGGGCAGAGGCTGCGAAGGCGGTTGCGGTGGAAACGAACTCCCCCTTCATCGATCTCTACACCGCGAGTGTCGCCTGGCACAACCGACTCGGCGAGACGGCGAGCTGGCAGTTCAGCCCGAAGGAGGACGATATCACCCACTTCAATGAATTCGGCGCCGAAGCGGTCGCCAATCTCGTGGTCGAGGGATTGCGAAAGGCCGAGCCGGAACTCGCGAAACAGCTGAAGTGAACCTTCGTGTCACCCGTTCTTTTCTGAAAGGATCCCAGAAGCTTGACGGTGGCGATCTTTGCTGGTCAACTGGTGAAAGATGAGAATGTTCTTTCCATTCCGTCTGGAGATTGCCCTTGGCTGTTTCGGTCTCCTTGCCTGCGTGCATTCGGCATCTGCCTTGGACCAGGCAATGCTTACCCGGCTCGGCGGGGTTTACGGCGGAGAATTCACCATCGACCAGCGGGCCGTTGAAAATGATGAAGTGGTGGAAGGGCCGACCGTCGATACGACCGGGGGACGAGTCGTCCTGCCGAGGCGCAATGGCCAGAGCATCCGGGGCACGATTTCGGTCGGGTTGGACTTGCTGGATTTCAAGGAGCGGGTGAAGCGTGTCCGGAAGCGGGGCTCCAGTGCAATTTATGCCGGACGCCTCCGGCTCTTCGTCCGTGGCGGTGACGGAGTTCCCCTCGTCGGGGTTTATGTGGCGCGGGCAAGGATTGTCGGAGATCGAGAGCGATTGAGTATGCGCTTTCGCGTGAAACGTCAGCTGGAAGGTTACACACCGGTTCGTACCTTGGTAATGAGAGGCAAGTTCAACGCGGTTCGCTGAAGATGAGCTTGGGTGAAATGGTTTATTGTTTTCAGGGAAGAAGTCGAAAGGGTCTGGCGATTCTCATCCCGGTCGTCGGGTTGTTGGCCGGATTTATGCCTTGGTCTTCGCAGGCGACCGATCTTGAGCTGTTGAATCGTCTGGCTGGCCCCTACACGTCGCGCATGAATACGGCGCTCTACGTCTTCGATGTCGGCAGTCCGCGACCTGATCTGCCGAACCTTGCCCCTCTTGTCTTTACTGGACCCGTGACCTTGCCGAGCAAGGAAGGTCGTCCCTTGAAGGGGATCCTTTCCCTGGCGTCATCGGGAGATTTTTTGCTGGTTTCCCGAATTCACACCATCCGGCCCCGGCAAAACTCGGCGAGGTATTTCGGGGATATCATCTTCAAACCTCTCGACGGGAACATTGGGCTCACCGGCACCTACACTGGTCGCCTGCGTGCCACCGCCTCGGCCCGTGGCCTGAGACGGGAGAAACTGGCGTTCAGGGTGAAACTTACCCAGATCGTGGAGCCGGGCGTCGGAGATCCCCAGGTCTACCGGCTCCTGGGCCAGTTCCGGGGCACGAAGTAGGCCCCGATCAATACCTTCAGGCGGGAAAGTTACGTCCCTCCGTGCCGGGGGGTGGCCCTGTATCCCCGGTTTACAGCGGGACGATCCGCCCGTATCGTCCCGAAAACATGGAAACCTTCAAAGCCATCGTGACGAACTGGTTCTTCTGGGGATTTATCCTCGGGTTCACCTTCTGCGTCCTCTCCATCTTCGCCCACTGGAAAACCAAGGGAGAACTGAAGCGTCTCAAGGGCCACCTAAGTGACAAACTCGAGATCGAGGCCGAGAAGATGGCGGAGATGAAGGGCAAGCTCGATACCCTGAAGCAGGAGAACGAGAACCTTCGCATCAAGATCAATTCGGGCCGGGTCCAGAACGACACCACCGCCTTGGAGCGCGAGTTGGAGATTTACGCCCGCGCCGAAAAAGCGATGGTCCTCAACGCTCCCGGGTTTGCCCAAGCCTGGGAGAAGGCCAAGGAAGGGGCTCTCACCGAGATCGAGAGCGAGGAGTCCGGCAAGAGCCTCCCGCGGCGCCTCTTCAAGCGTTTCTTTTCCCGTGGCGGTTCCTCCATCGACGCGGAGGTCGTCGAGGCGCTTCCGGCGGAGTCGGCGAACCGGAAACCCTCGTCCGTTTCCGAGGCCTGACCCGGCATGATCCTCGACCTGCCCGACCGGGATTTCTCCGGTTACATTTTCGATTGCGACGGCACTCTCGTCGACTCTATGCCCCTGCACTTCCGGGCTTGGACCGCCAGCTTCGTCCACCATGGAGCCCCCTGGCACTGGACCGAAGACGAATTCTACGCCAATGCCGGGGTTCCCGACCGGGTCACGGTGATGGAACTGAATGAACGCTACGGCGTCTCGCTCGATCCCGACTCGATCCACGACTACAAGGCGGAATGGTATTCCCGTCATCTCGGCGACCTCGCTCCGGTGCCGGCAGTGGCCGCCCTCGCGAGAAAATACCAGGCCGAGGGCAGGAAGATCTCCGTCGCCTCGGGCAGTGACATCTCTCTCGTCGCCCCTTCGCTCGAGGTCGCCGGGCTCGCGTCGCTTTTCGACATCGTCATCACTCCTGCGGACGTGAAGCGAGGCAAGCCCGCGCCCGACATGTTCCTCCTTGCCGCCGAACGGATGGGCGTGTCACCGTCCGATTGTCTCGTCTTCGAGGACGGAAAGCCGGGCATCGAGGCTGCCGAAGCCGCGGGCATGAGCTGGGTCTTCGTGCCGAGCCGCTTCGGGTGACCCGTTCTTTGCAGGCCGAGAGGATTCTCTTGGCGACGGTTACGGATTTGCTAGGATCGGGGATGAATCGGGGCACTTCCCGGTTCGTCCTTTCGCGAACCTTTTCCGAAACCATGAGAACGAAGCATTTTCTCGCCCTCCTCTTCCCGGTCGTCCCGGGATTTTTCCTTTCCGGCGATCTCCTCGCCAACGGCGGAGGATACCTCACCGGCGGAGTCTCCTCCTCGGGCAGCCTGACCGGATTCAGGCCCGCGGAGACCGAAAAGATCCGAATCCTCGAGGAGTCGCTCACCGCAAAACTCGGACCCAACAGCGCCAAGGTGGAAGTCCGTTACCGGATGAAGAATGAGACGGAAGGAAAGACCACCGTTCGTTTCGGTTTCCCCGTCGAGGAAACGGGGCGGGGTGAAAGCTTCGACGAGGATGGAGACGGAATCGACGATCTTCCGAGTCTCGAGGGGCTTGACCCCGAGTATCTCCCGAAACCCCATCGCGAACTCGGCTACTGCCGCAACTACCAAGTCACCGCCGGAGGCAGGCCTCTCAAAGCATCTTGGGAGGGCGAGAAGCGCGGCAAGGAGGATCCGCTGTTCCGTCATCTGGCCGGCTGGCTCGTCTCGGAGTTGCCGTTTGGAGCAGGAGAGGAAAAGGAGGTCGTGATCCGCTTTGACAGTGTTTATCCGAAAGACGTGCGCTGGGTCAGCGACGACAGCCACACCGGTGCCTCGGTCTTCAAATATCGTCTCTCCACCGCGGCCTGCTGGGCCGGCACGATCGGGAAGGGACGTATTGTCCTTGAGCCGGATGGAATCGCGCCGGAGGAACTCCGGGTCATCAAGCCGGTGAATCGTTTCCGCAAGGAGGGTCGGAACTGGGTATGGGAATTCACCGGGCTCGAGCCGACCCTGGCTGACGACTTCGAGGTCGAAACCCAGCCCGTGGTGCGCACCTACACACGCTACGACGGAGACGTGCCCACCACCTATGCGAAACGGGGAGAGCGCTGGACTCTCGCCCACACCAACTACGGGATCCGCGCCAGTTCCACCCTGCCCCCCCAAGGGGATCACAACTACGAGGCGGAGAATCTGAAACAATGGGAAGCCTGGGCGGAAGGGGCGAAGGGACCGGGTATCGGAGAATGGCTCGAGCTGACTCCGGTCTCGCCGAAACCGCTCGTGGCCATCAGCTTCGATCCCGGTCTCGACGGCGGTGACGACGATCGCTACGCGAACAACGGGCGTCCGAAGAAAATACGTCTCGAACTGAACGGCGAGCACACCGTGACGATGAACGTGCCCGATTCGCCCGAGGAATTCCGTCAGGTCATCGAAGGATACGAGAAGCCGGTCGAAAAACTTCGTCTCACCTTCGAGGAAGTGTGGCCCGGGAAGAAATACGAGGATCTCTGCCTCCGTAACCTCCGTCTCCATGTCGCTCTGGACAAGAAACCCGAGGTGCAACCGGCGCGGTAAACCATCCCACGTATCGAATGAATCATTTCCCTTGCGACACGATTTCGAGTTCAACCCCGGATGGCGAAGTTTGTGAGAACTTCGACGGGCCTCCTCGGGACGTCGAAGGGGATGAAACTCTCACGAGTTTCTCGACGCCCAGAGTCGCGGACAGATTTGGGGTTCGAGTTGTCTTTCTGACTTTGGCCGTCCTGACGTCGACGCACACTTTGCAGGCGAACGGGGGTGGATACGTCACTGGTGGCGTGGCAAATTCGGGAGACATCGTTCGCTTCCAGCCACGATTGACGAAAGGTGTGAGAATCGTGGACGAGGAGCTGCACGTCCGGCTCGGACCAAGCAGTGCGAAAGTGCGAGTTCGCTATCGAATGCAGAATCTCACTCCCTCTAGGCTGAAGGTTGTTTTCGGATTCCCCGTTGAGGAGGTCACGGCGAGAAAGGACACGAGCGGTCCGGCGTCGTGGGCGGCACTGCCCGACAAAGATGCGGAGAGTGGTAGTGGTATAAAAAAGAAAGGGTTCTTTGGGGTCTTCAAGAAGTCCTTGCCAAGTAAACAAGCGGAAAACTCTGCGTCGGAGATCCGTCCCAACGCCCTGCTGTATTGCCAGGACTATGTCGTGACCGTCGATGGTCTCCAGACAGGTTCAGTTTTTGAATCGGAGGACCGCGGTCCCGAAGACCACCGCTTCGAGAACCTCACCGGTTGGCTTGTTTCTGAAATCGACTTCGCGAAAGGAGAAGTGAAGGACGTTGAGATCGGTTTTGAAAGCCTTTACTCGCGAAGCGTTGCCTTCGTCAGTGACAACTCCACGATGGATCGTTCGTCCTTTGCATACCGCCTCTCGACAGCGGCCTGCTGGGCCGGACCCATCGGGAAGGGGCGCATCCTTCTCGAGCCTGCCGGGATCGATCCCGAGGAAGTTCGCGTAATCAAACCGGTGAATCGATTCCGACGGGAGGGGGAGAAGTGGGTTTGGGATTTCGAGGAGCTTATGCCGACTCTCGACGATGATATACTTGTCGAAGCTCAACCCGACGTTTCGGTATACATGGACGAAGCGACCGACGACAGCCTGAGTTTCTACAGCAAGCGTGGAACCCGTTGGTCGATGGTTCATTCTAATTATAAAATCAAGGCGAGTTCAGAAGAAATCGTCGATTCAACGACAGGCGCGGCGGAGAATTTGAAATCATGGGGATCGTGGATTAGCGCTGGCGCGGGAGAAGGCGAGTGGATTGAGTTGACACCCCTCGTACCAAAGCCAATTTCCGCGATCAGCTTCGGATTCAAAGGTACCTACGGCAAACCGGAATCCTTCACGGAGTATTCCAGGCCGAAACGGGTTGTGTTGGAACTCAATGAAGAACGCAAGATCACCTTCGATGTGCCCGATTTGGGGAGCTCGTTCGGTACACCGGATGACTTTCGTTTTGCCATTGTTGATTACAAAAAGCCTGTCTCGACGCTGAGAATGCGTTTTGAGGAAGTTTGGAGTGGAGTTTCCAAATCACATCTCGCCCTTCGGATGGTGCAACTCCACGTCGATCTTGAAAAGGAACCGAACTTGAAGCCAAACCGTTGAACTCTCGAGTTTGTGCCTTTTTTGATGGGTTCCGCTGTCTTTGTTGGGTGAAGGCACTCCTTCTGTTTGCCGCCACGAGCAGGGCCGCCACCCCCCTTCCCGTCTACCTCGCCGACAACCACGCCGAGACTTTCGGATGGGTCGCGCGCACCGTCGATCTCGACGAGCCTCACGCCCTCGTTCTCATCGATGCCCATACCGACGCGAGTGCGGCAGAGCGGTCGGAGGAGATCCGCGAGCAGGTCAGGCGCGTCGCTTCGGTCGAGGAACGCGCGGCACGCGTCGAGGATTGGCGGGCTCATGGTCGGCTCCAGGCCTTCAACTGGCTCGAACCGCTGATACCGCGACCCGTGGAGCGCGTTCTCTGGATGGCTGCGCCCGAGCTTCCCGGAGGGGAGCGCGAGCAAAGGACCCGTGAAGCAGTCGCCCAACTCGACGGCCGCCTCGAGGTCGAGCCGCGCTCGGCCGGTTCCTTCGCGGGACGCTGGGAGACACGCGATCTGGAAGGACTGCTGGAATGGGATCCGGGGGAAGGGCCCGTCCTCCTCGCTCTCGATCTCGACTTCTTTGCCGGGATGGAGCCGCCGCGCCGGGAGGAACTCTTCGCCGCGATCTGGACGCGGGCGATGGACTGGCCCGGACT
>JAGRPC010000327.1:18308-27029 GCA_020439925.1 Verrucomicrobiia bacterium
GTGGCGAGGACGCCGCAGGCGCAATTGGAGATCGATGCGAGCCTGGACGATCGGCCGGACCGCTCCCTCAAGTCGGGCGAGTTCGCTGCCGGGAAAGTGCCACGATGGGATCTCGCCAAGGCATCGACTTCCCTGCGATCCTCGCTTCTCGGCCTCGGAACACGGGTTCAGTTCCACGACCGGCGACGCGATTGGAACTCCCTTTCCGTCGATTGGCTGATTACGACCCCCGCCGCCACGATCCGCCCCGAAACCGGCGAGATCGACCTGGACGAAGTCTGGCGTTTTCCCGTCGGAGCGGAACCGGTCCTGCGGGTCGTGGCTCCGGCGGGCGCGACGGGAAAAGTTCGCTGGTTCCGTCTCGATCCGGCCCGGCCTGCCTACGATTCCCTTCCCGAGACGGGGCTGGGTAAGGACTTTTCCGCGGCTCCGGCTCGTTGGATCCACGAGACACGGGACTATCTCGGTGAATCGCGGGACTTTCTCCTCGATCCGGCAGTGTGGAAGTCGGGGGAACCGGGTCGCGTCCGCATCCTGGCCGAATGCGAGACGGAGACGGGATGGATTTCCGCGCCGGCGGTAGAGTTGCGTTTTTGTCAGGGTGATGGGTTCCGTGCCGCACTCTCGGAATGTTTTGGCATGCCCTACGTCTTCGGGATCGCCTTTGCGCGCAAAGGCGACCTTTCCGGAGTCGAGACCGGCTGGGGCAGCGACTGTTCGAACTTCCTCATCCACGCGTGGCGGCGACAGGGGCTCCCTCTTGCATGGGGCGATCCGGGGATCCTGCGGAGGCAACTCGAGACGAGGAGGGAGAAGGCCACCCTTTCCGACCGCGTTCCCCTCGACGCCGACGAGATCGGGAGGGGAGTTGTGATCGACTTTGGCCGGCACGTGGCGGCCTTCTGGGAGGACCGTGAACCGTTCGGATCGCTCGGACCCGAGGATCTCCTCGCCCACCATCTCGGAGGGTTTCCCGAGATCACGAGCCTCGCCGATCTTGCAGCGAAACGTCCCGTCTTCGCCGTAAGAGTGACGAAGGCAGGGTCCGGGATTCGTCTCGCCCTCGCCGGAGACGTGGTTTTGTCAGGCAAAGAACGTGCCGTCATCCCGGGATTCGGGCATGGCGGAGCGGATCTCTTTCTCGCCAACCTCGAGGGAGTGCCCTCCTTGTTCGCTCCGGAGGGGAAGCCACGATTCGATTTCCGCTTCCCCGCGGAGCGTCTCTCCTTCCTCAGGGAGAAAGGTCTCGATGCCGTTTCCCTCGCCAACAATCACGCTCTCGACGCGGGGCGGGCTGGACTCCTTGAGGGACTGAAGAGTCTTCAGTCGGCGGGCCTACCCTCTTTCGGAGCCGGAGAGGACGAATCCGAAGCCTGCCGTCCCTGGAGGGTCGAGCGGAAGGGCGTGAAGATCGCCGTTTTTGGCGTCTCCCTCCTTCCTGGAAACGAAGCCGGGCCGGGGTCTCCCGGCGTGGCGACTCTTCCGAATCACGAAACGCTCTTGATGCGCGAGTTCTCGGAATCGCGTCGGCGCGGCGAGCGAATTGTCGTCCTCGTTCACGGCGGCGACGAATATCGGACGGAGGTGAACGAGGATCAGCGTCGTTGGGCCCGTTGGCTGGCGGCACAGGGAGTTTCCATCGTCTCCGGAGCCCATCCTCACGTTCTTCAGCGCGAGGAGCGACATGGCGGAACAACGGTTCTTCACTCGCTGGGGAACGCGGTTTATCCGGCGGAGTTGAAGGGGTCCGATTCCGGCGCGATCCGGATCGTCGAGTTGCCCTGAGAAGGGCGCGGGGTCGTGAAACTAAGGGATTCCCAACTGCACCGCCCAGGTGGCGAGCATGGACCGGTACCACAGGATCGCGACGGCCATCAGGAGGATGCCGACGACGACGTAGAGAAGACGCAGGTTGGACGGCGGCATGAGTCCGACCCAGTGATCGACGATGGTGGCCATCCCCGCACCGGCGACAAACAGCGCGACGCAGGAGAGCCAGGACCGGTTGATCTGGGAGCCGGAAACCTCCATGCCGAAATGAGCGGAGGGGGGAGTGAATCCGCCGAGGAAAGCAAAGGTCGCGAGGAGGGCGACGAGCAGTCCGGTGCGCAGCGGCGTGAAATGGATCTCCATGGTCAAAGGGAGCGGACCGTGCCTTTGCGGGGACTGAACTGAATCTTCTCCATGCGGACGAGATAGCCGATCTCCTCGGCGCGATCATCGTAGTTGCGGATGGGATGCCAGCCGGAGGTGCGGTTCACGATCTCGAGGAGGGAGGCGAGACGCTGCTCGAGGTCCGGCGAATCCGGAAGGCGCGACTGAAGCCGTGAGATCGCGCGAAGGAACTGGAGGGGTGCGGCGAGGCAGACCTGCGAGACAAGGTAGGCGGGAGCCGTCACCTCCTGGACTTGGGCATTGGCCCAATAACCCGATCCGGTGGAGAGATCGAATCCGGGATACAGGTCCGACTCGTGAAACTCGCGATGTCCTTCCCCGCGGCGGTGCTCAAGGATGCCGAAGACGAACACGAGGACCACGCAGGCGAGGGCGATTCCGGCGGGCAGGTCGGGATGAGGTTTCGTCCCGATCCAGCGGAAGACCATCGTTGCCGCGAGGAGGAAAAAGGCGAAGACGAGGACGGAGGCGATCGTCCCGAGAAAGAGGTTTAGGCACGCCAGCAGGGCCTGTCTACGATTGAACTCCGCGATCATGGGCGGTGAGATCATAGGGATTGTCCCGACCGCGTAAAGAAAAAGGGGAAACTCTCACTTTCGAATCACCGTGAACTTCTGGGGACGAAAAACGGTCCCGTATTTCGATACCGGCGTGATCCAGACGGTGTTTTTCCCGAAAGAGAGGGCAGTGATTTTGGTGGCCCAGGCGGAGGATCCCTTCACCCTCACGAGGCGGGTTTTGCCGTGGTGGTAGATCCGGACGCTGGTGATTTCCCCGGGGAGTCCGACGCGTCCGGAGAGCTTCAACGCTGGGCGCGTCGTGACCCGGTTTTTGCCTCCTTTGTAGCTAAGTTTCGGGTTCTTCTCGAGCGAAACGGAGGAGAGGCTGGCCTCATAGCCCTGACGAGGTTCGGGAACGAGGCTGGTCGAGGCCCCGCCGAGGACGAGGGTGTAGAGGCCGGCTTCGAGTTCATAGTCGGCCTCGACCGCTTCGCCGCTGTTTTCGACGTGGCCCAGGTAGGTGAGGTCTTCCGCCCAGGAGACCTCGCCCCGATTGTGAAAGGTCGCCTCGTCTCCTCCGTCTCCGTCCCAGCCGGAGAACAGGGTGAAGGCCGGCAGGAGATTGTTTCCACCGGTTTCGCCGGGGAAGACCGCGAGGGCATCGACGGCATCGGCCTTTCGGGCGACCCGGATGCGGACGCGGCTCGGGCTTTTGAGGTTCAGGGCCACCCAGGTGGCGGCCTCGGTGTGCCCGAGAGGTGTCCCGGAGAGTCCGTCGTCGTCCCAGCCCCAGGCGCCGGTGGCGCCTTCGAAGGTGGCCGAGGTATTCGCGGCGAGGTTGATCGTCCAAGAGTATCGAACGCCGCCGTCGAGGGGGGCGCCCGAGACGGGATCTTCGGTATTGGGAACCGGATCGGCCGGAACCACCGTGGCCGTCGGCGGAGGAGGTTTCGGGGGATTGACGGGCGTGTTGTGACCCGGTCCGGTTCCAGGGATGAAGAGAACCGCCCCGGCCAGGACGCGTCTGGCTGCGCTTCTGAAACTACAGGAACGTAAGGCTCTCATGACCTTGGATCAGTGGATTGCGTTTTGATTTCTCGTCCCTGCGGGGCAGTTGGGTTTGATCGTGATCAAAGGGCGGCACGGATGCCGTTTGGCTCAATTTCCCAATGATCCGCGGATGAAGAAGGGCCTGGGGGAACCGTTTCGATGGATCGTGACGCGTTTCCGGTCTGACATTTTTCCGTTTTTCCCCTGCAGGGTAAACCAGACGGCGTTGCGTCCCGGTTTGAGGCCGTCAACCGTGGCAGACCAGTTGCCGCCCTTCATCGTGACAAGGCTGGTGCGACCGTTGTGTCGCATGCGGAGAGATCTGGCGCGATCCACATTGGCGATGCTGCCCGAGATTTCCGCGGAAGGCTTCAAGGTCAACCGGCGGGTTCCTCCCTTGATCTCAATGGAAGGGCCTTCGACCGGCTTCGACATCACCGTGAATCCATAACCCTGGACGGGCTCGCGGTTCGTGCTCGGGGAGTTGCCTCCGAGAGCCAGCGAATAGAGTCCGGCAGGCAGTTCGAGGGTGAGCTTCACGCTGGTTTCGGACCCGTTGTTCTCCACATGGGTGAGGTAGGTGAGATCTTCGGCCCACTCGACGTTGCCACGGTTGTTGTAGGTGTGGAGATCGCCTCCATCGCCGTCCCATCCCCGGTAGATGCTGAACGCGGGGAAGAGGATGTTTCCACCGACTCCGCCGGCGGGGTTGGGCACGTTTTCCTTTCGGAAAAGACGGATCGTGACCTCGCTGGACCGTTGCAGACGGAGGGCGACCCAGTTTGAGGTATGGGTCCAGCCCCTCGTGGTCTCCGGAAAGGCATCCTCGTCCCAGCTCCAGGCACCGACGACACCCTCGAGATCGGCGCGGTCATTGCCTCCAAGCAAAACGGTCCATTTGTAGCCCACTCCGCCATCGGGAACAGGATCCGTCACGTTGGGAACGGGATCGGTTTCGGAAACGGTGGCGGCTCCGGCGTTGGTGAGGTTGAGGAGGCCGCAAAGGCCTGCGATGAAGGTGGATTTTTTCATGTGGTTTTTGGTTTTGTTGGTATTTGGTTTTTCCGGAAAAGGATTCAGTTGCCGAGCCGGTGGTCGGCCTGGCCAAAACGCAGGGCGGTGAAGGTGATGGCTTCACCGACGTCAAGGGAACCGAGGAGGGAGGATCGAGTGAGACCGGGAAGCGGGTTCTCCTCGTAGAGACCCGAACCTGGATCGTAGCGACGTGAGATCGTCCCGGATCCGGAGATGCCCTCGACGACCAGGTCGATGTTGCCGAGGGCGGCTTGAGCCTCCAGCACCGAGAGGTCTTCGAGGAGGAGGGGTTCGGTCCGGTTCGCTGCGGTGAAGGTGCGGCTTTGTCCGACCGCCGCGGGGGTGCCCGTGCCAAAAGCAAGGACGAAAGCGGCGACATCCCTGCGTTCCGTGGTTGTCAAGGTCTCGAGTTCGTAGAAGTGAGCCGTGGGAAGACGGCTGCCGGTGCCGTTGCGGTTCATCCCGTAGCCGCTGACGTTGACTCCTCCGGGCGAACCGTCGAAACCGAAGCGCTGGTAGGTCGTCTGGAGGGGAGGACTCTTGACGTGGTCGCGCGTGTCGGTGAGACGGAGGTCGTCGATGTTGTTGTCGCTTCCACGGGTGCCCGCGTGGCAGAGCGAACAGTGATTGTTGTGAAGCTGGAAAGCCGCTTCGCCCGCGACCGGGTTTCCTCCCCGGATATTCGTGGGCAGGGAATCGTCGAGATTCCGGTAGGGATTCGGGTGGTGGCGCAGGCTGAAGAGGTAGGTCTCGAGATCGGCGAAATCTTGAGATGAGAGCTCATCGCCGCCCAGCAGATCGGCGAAGGTGGCATTAAAATCCGCGAGGGTGGGGCGATCTCCGCGCCAGTGGAAAGGGGCGCCGCCCTCGAGATTCCGCAGGGTCTGGGTGACCATGGGTCCCTTCATCGGATGCATGGGTCGGGCTAGGAGAACATCCTCGTGGTTGGCGAGGTTCTTTCCTGTGGCCACGAAGACGGAGCCTGAGGGCACGCCCAGATCCCAGGCGATCCCGTCGCGGTCGGCATCGACGTGGCAGGTGGCGCAGGAAAGCGTGCCGTTGCCCGAGAGCCGGGCGTCGAAGAGGAAACCGCGGCCTTCCTTCACCGTCGAGGGAACGGGGTCGAAGGCACCAAGTTCGTGTTCGGACTCCACGAGGCCGGATCCGGTCGCGACTACGGCGAGGGTATTCGAGATCTTGTTGAGCACATAGAGCTTTCCATTGCCTTCATCGAGGGCGAGAGCACGAGGGCCGCGCATGTCGCGGGAGGATTCGCCTGTCTGACGGAGATCAATGCGTTCGAGGACGATACCGCTGGCAAGGTTTACCCTGGCGACCCGGTCGCTGCCGAACGCCGTGATCCACGCCTCGTTCATCCCGGTGAAGGCGAGACCGGTGGGGTCGGCGAGTGCGAGGCCTTGGGCTGCCGGATTGGGGAGAATGGAATAATCGAACCCGGCGTTGAGATCATGCGCCTCCTGGCCCGAGCCGTCGGCGAAAAAACGTGTGATGCGGTGATCGACGATGTGACCGCGCAGCTCGGGCTCGAAGCGCACGAGGTTGCGGGCCTCGGTGTTGAGGACATAGAGATCGCCGCTCACCGGATGAACTGAGCAGTGGTGGAGAACCGTGCCGGCCCCGTCGAGGTAGGAATCGACCGTCCAGCTCGAGACGTCGACGACCGCGACATCGTGATCGAGCACCCGGTAGGGAATGCCCGGATGGTCGGCAGAGACGATCCTGCCGGTGTCGGGCGGAGCGGGGAGAAGGGGATTCGAGGGCAGCGGCTGGGCCGGTGCCCGGTCGGGCGGGAGGGTCGTGGTGAGGTTCCCGGAAAGGAGAAAGCTCACATAGAGCTTCGATTCGTCGGGACTGAGAGCGAGCGAAGTGGGGTAGTTGCCCATCAGAGTCACCGTGGCGACTTCGGCGAAGGTCGTTGTATCAAAGACCCGGAGAAGATTGGAACGAGCGCAGCTCACCACCGCGACTCCATCGACAAAAACCACATCCGATGGCTCGTCGGGTGTTTGCAGGGTCGCCCGGACGAGTCCCTCGTCGAGGTCGACGATGGAAAGGGAATCGGAGACTTCGTTGACGACCCAGGCTTCGGAGGCGTTCCGGGCGCGTACCGATATGGGTTCGACTCCGACCGGGATCTCTTCCCGGAGCACGGGAACGCCCGCAACCAGGTCGAAGACCGCGAGCGTGCCCTTCGGCGAGTTTACCGCAAGGAGGATCGAACCCATCCGATCGAGGGGGTGACCCTGGCGGGCCTCGAAACTTTCGAAGTCCTGTGCCGCAATCCAGCACGAGGCATGCGATACGAGTAGGATCGCAAGGACGGAGAAAAGCGACTTGGGAGACATTCGCGTGGGTCCTGACAGAAATCAAAAAGCCTTGGAGACTCCGAAGAGGAGGCGCATGACCGGTTCGCTCTGAATTCCGTTCAGATCTTCGAGAACGGGAGCTCCGACCGAGAGGGTGGCGGCCCAGCTGTGGCCCCAGGCGAGACGGGTTCCGCCTGAGAGGAAGATGAGATTGCCGCCGGTGTTGCTGTCGACAGCGCCGCCCTCGAGGATCTTTTCTCGGGAGTCGCCGTTGGCTTCGAGGATCAGGTCGAGGGTGGTGGGGTGTTCATGGGCGACGCCGTGTTGGTGGGGGGCGTTTTCGTCGTGCGCTCCGATGAGCCGGTAGGAAACCCCCGCATTGTAATTGAAGACATCACCGAGATTGGAACCCTGGGTTCCCTCGTTGGCGAAGAGGTAGAGGGCGTTCGCGTCAATCGACCAGCGTCCGAAACCCTTCGTGAAGGCCAGGCCGATCATCGGGTCCCAGGAGCCGGAGCCAGGCTGGTGGTGGGCTTCGAGGAGATATCCGGAGGTGCCCAGCACGTCGGTGTCGCCGGTCGGCATCTTGAGACCGGTGATCGCGGAGAGGTGCAGGTCTGCCGCTTCATCACTGTAAAAGCGATATTGGGCGTACATCGTCACGTCTCCCAGGCCGTCGGAGTCCCCAATGTTTTCGACGATCGGCCGGTTCAGCGCGGCCTCGTTTTCCTCTCCGTGTTC
This sequence comes from Verrucomicrobiia bacterium, assembly GCA_020439925.1. Taxonomy (GTDB): domain Bacteria; phylum Verrucomicrobiota; class Verrucomicrobiia; order Verrucomicrobiales; family DEV007; genus Arctic95D-9. The sequence continues at coordinate 26,137 of JAGRPC010000327.1, forward strand.
CTCCCCGTGTTCCTCTCCACCGTGTTTCGGAGTCGGTTCCTCGTGACCGTGTCCCGCTCCTCCGTGTCCGTGCGTTGAGACGGCTTCACGAATGTTGGTCCTCGAGAGATAGGGAAGGGAAAACCCGAGGGTGAAGTTGTCACTCAGCCCATAGGCGGTATTCAGCGAGGAACTGATGACCCGGTCGGTGCTGTGGACGACGTCTTTTCCGCCATAGTGAGCGAGCAGTTCGGAGTCGGAGAGGCCGTTGAAAAAGATGAACTGATTCACAAAGGCGGCGCTCAGTGTCCCTTCCGGAAGCGGAACGGCCGATATGGTGGTGATGGGTCCCGGACTTCCGTCCTCGAGGCTGAGGGTCGGGTGGTCGGCTCTTGCCGAGGCCGAGGCCAGGAGGAGAACCGGAAAGATCGTCAATCGCATGGGTTTCATGGAATAAGAAAAGGTGGGTCGTCGAGGGCGAGAATTGGTTGTCTCTGGCGTTCGCGTGGTGCCGCCCGGTGCTGAACGGGGGCTCGCGTGTTTCGAGGAGTCGGGGAATTCCGCTGACGTGAATGGCACGTGCGAAAATGACCTTCGTCACTCTTCAAGGCTCGCGGCGGAACGGGCCGCGAGAAGGCATGGTTTCACCGAAAAAGATTTCGGTGAAGGACCTGTATGCCCGATCAGACCCGCCAGGGAGGCGGGGAAGGAGGTCGGATGGAAACGGCTTCCGCTGATTCGGCGAATCCCGAATAGTGAAGTGACGATGCCGTTTGTTCGGGAAGCTCGAAGGAGACCGCGAGAACGGCATTCACCTTGTTGACGGCATCGACGAACTGCTTCTGCTGTTGCTCCTTCTCCTTTTGCTTGCCTGCCTCGACGGCGGCACAGAGGGGGCAGGGATGTTTGCCGTC
>JAGRPC010000327.1:27175-30497 GCA_020439925.1 Verrucomicrobiia bacterium
GTTCAGTTTGATATCAATCGTTCGTAGCGCAAGCGAAAACGGATTACGCCTTCGAACCCGCCATCGACGCGTGATTTCCGCCCTTGTCGAATCCTCCGCTTTGCGACAAACTCCTCCCCGTGTTCCAGGTCATTTTCAACGAAATCAGCGCCGCTGAAATCTCCCAACTCCCCACCCTCGAGCAGCTCGAAGTGCTCAGTGAATTCCAGGTCAAACCGGAGGATCTCGAGGGAATCGAGGACAATCCGGAGAGTGCGAAGTTCGGCCAGATCGAACGCGATGGGAAAAAGCTCTATCGCTACCGCGCGAGTGACGTGCGGATCTACTTTGAAGTTTCCAAAGATCACCGTTCGGTGGTGGTGCATCGTGTTCTCAGCAGGAATTCCTTCCAGGATTTCCTGTTTCGGGCCAACCTACCGGTGGGTGACGACGAGGCTCTTGCTCAGTCGAAACAGTTCTGGGCGCTGATCGAAGAGGGCGAGAGGGCGAGAAGGGTGTGAGTGGTGAACAGTGGACGCGGCGATCATTCCGGTGGATTCTTTCGTCGTGACCGACCTCGATACGCTTCTGAACGACGAAAACCTGCGCCGTGCCGCGTTTCCGGCCTGTCGTGACCGCCTCTTTTTTGCGCACGCGGCCGTTGCTCCGATTCCGCAGGTAGCGGTGGAGGCGATGGACGAATTCAACCGTGCCTCGGCCACGGGAGAACTCGATTACGGAGAGGTGTTTCTCAGGCGGATGGACCGCGTTCGGGGGGCGGCGGCCCGGCTCTTCGGCGGGGATGACGACGAATTTGCCCTGCTCGGTCCCACGAGCCTCGGGCTCAGCCTCGTCGCCAATGGACTCGAATGGAGTGAAGGCGACGAGGTCGTCACTTATCTCGACGACTATCCGGCCAATGTATACCCGTGGAAGCAACTCGAGCGCCTCGGAGTGCATGTGATTTATTTGCGTCCTGCGGAGACTGGAGCCATCACGCCGGAGCTGGTGCGTGCCGCCATCACTCCGCGCACCCGCCTGCTCGCCCTCGCCTCGTGCCATTTCCTGACCGGTTACCGGCTCGATGTCGCTGCTGTCGGCGCCCTTGCGCGCGAGCTCGGCGTTTTGTTCTGCCTCGATGCCATTCAGACGGCCGGTGCCTTCCCGACGCCCGCCAGTGAGGTCGACTTTCTGTCTGCCGACTCGCACAAGTGGATGCTGGGTCCCTCGTCGGCCGGGGTCGTCTACGTGGCGAAATCCCGGCAGGAACTTCTCCGCCCGAGTCTTTACGGAGCCTGGAACGTCGTTTCCCCGAACTTCATTGCCCGCGACGGGATCACCTTCGAGGCCGGTGCGCGACGGTATGAGCCGGGAGTGCTCAACGCGAGCGGTCTGCTCGGGATGGAGGCATCGATCGATCTCCTCACCGGTTTCGGAATCGATCGAATCGCAGGTCGCCTGCTTGAGTTGAAGGCCCACCTCTGCGAAGGGCTCGACCGCTTCGGCCTGAAGGTGGTGGGTCCACGCGAGGGAACGGCCGCTTCGGGGATCACCTCCTGCACCGACCCGGATCGTCCTGACCGGATCGGTGAACTCTATCATCGTCTGCACGGGACCGGAGTCGTCACGAGCTTCCGTCATGACCGGGAAGGTCGGCCTTACCTGCGTTTCAGCCCCCATTTTTACAACACCCACGCCGAAGTGGAGCGGATTTTGGAGGTCATGGGCGAGGCGGGAACTTGACAAAACGGGACTTGCGGTCATCCTCCGGCCGTTTTTTTCACTGGAAACCGGGACCATTCTGAGTCACGATTCCGACCCGGGTGCCGCCCCAACGCGGAAACCCGAAATCTACCAAACCCAACCGGGAGGGCCAACCGCCGTGGACTTCAGAGAAATCAAACGCATCGTCGAGCTCATGGATCAGCATGGGCTTTCCGCTTTCAAGCTGGAGCAAGGAGAAACCAAGCTGGAACTCAAGAAAGGCGGCGACCTGGATGCCAAGGCCGTGCAGAGCTGGCTTGCCTCGGCTCCGGCGCCCCAGTATTCGCCCGCTTATGCTCCGGCGCCGGTGGCCGTGGCCGGGGCTCCCGCTCCCGTTCCCGCAGCCGATGCCGGTATGCCGGCGAACGTGAAGGAGATCACTTCGCCCATGGTCGGGACCTTCTACTCCGCGTCTTCGCCTGATTCCGAAGCGTTTGTGAAGATCGGTACCAAGATCGGTGCCGATTCCACCGTCTGCATCATCGAGGCGATGAAGGTGATGAACGAGATCAAGGCGGAGATTTCCGGCGAGATCGTCGAAATCCTCATCGAAAACGGCACTGCGGTGCAGTACGGCGAACCGCTCTTCCGCGTGAAGACCGCCTGATCCCCTTTTCCTCCCTCCGGCTCGGCCCTTTCGCCGGCGCCGGCCAAGCGACCCGCCATGTTCAAGAATATTCTCGTAGCGAACCGCGGCGAAATCGCCCTGCGCGTCATTCGCGCCGCCAAGGAACTCGGCGTCCGCACCACGGCCGTCTATTCCGAGGCTGACGTCGACTCCATGCACGTTCATCTTGCCGATGACGCCATCTGCATCGGTCCGGCGCGGAGTGCGGACTCCTATCTGAACATGCAGGCCATCCTCTCGGCCGCGGAGATCGCCAATGTCGACGCGATCCATCCCGGATACGGGTTCCTTTCCGAGAATCCCCGTTTTGCCGAGCTCTGCGACAGCTGCAACGTGAAGTTCATCGGACCTTCGGCTCGCGTCATATCCCTCATGGGTGACAAGAATCAGGCACGTGCCACTGCCACCAAGTATGGCGTGCCCGTGACACCTGGCTCCGACGGAATCGTCGAGACCGAGGAAGAAGCCCTCAAGGTTGCGGAGATCATTGGTTTTCCCGTGATGATCAAGGCCACCGCAGGCGGGGGTGGACGCGGGATGCGCCCGGCCCTGAACAAGGCCAGTTTCGTCACCGCGTTCCATGCGGCCCGGGCCGAGGCCCAGGCCTGCTTCGGTTGCCCGGATGTCTACATCGAGCGCCTCGTGCAGAACCCCCACCACGTCGAGTTCCAGATTGTCGCCGACAGCCACGGAAATGTGAAAGAGCTCGGTGAGCGCGACTGTTCGATGCAGCGCCGCAATCAGAAGATTATCGAGGAGACACCCTCTCCGCTTCTCACCCCGGGTCTTCGTCAGCGCATGGCCGAGGCCTCCGAGTCGCTCGTGAAGAATATCGGCTACGAGAACTGCGGCACCATCGAGTATCTCGTCGACGATCAGGAGAACTTCTACTTCATGGAGATGAACACCCGCCAGCAGGTGGAACATCCCGTGACGGAACTGATCACCGGG
>JAGRPC010000328.1 GCA_020439925.1 Verrucomicrobiia bacterium
TGCACATCGATCTCCTCCCCCCGGTGGATGATGACCCCGCACTCGAGAAGGATGGCAGGGATCTTCGCCGACTTCAGGACGACCAGATCGGTGAATTCATAGACTCCGGTCCTCTCGTCGAGGAGGGGACGGTTCTCCCCCTGGATGGGCTCCGCATGATGCAGCGTGGGGCGCAGTCCCGAATCGTAGAGGGCGGACCCAACCCGGAGGGCGAACTCCTTGCTCTTCTCCGCCCGCGCATTGAGGTTCGAGGTGAAAACGCTGTAGCCACGAAAATTGTCCGCGTAGTCGCGTTCCACGCCCTCGTGCATCCATTTACGGAGGTACTTGTCGTTGACGGAGTCGTGGTGGATCGAAATGAAAACGTCGGCCTTTTCCTTTTCGGCAAGGGCCGGCCTTTCGGAGAGAGAAGTGACGCTGCCATCGGCGTTGACCAGGATCACCGTGGCTCCCGCACGCTCAAGGACCACGGCAATGGAGCGGGCCGTGGCGTTGTTGAACTGCAGTTCCGGGATCCCTCGCGCGCTCATCGCTCCGGGCTTGAGACGGTAGTGCCCGATGTCCAGCGCGACTCGGAGCCCGCCGAGTGGTTTCCCGGAAAACTCGAGCGGTTTCCAGGCCACCTCCTGTGAACGCAACGGAGATGCCGCGCCCAAGAGGGACAGGAAAAGAAGAACGGTCCGAATCGACATGGTCGAAGTTCTACCCACCGTTCGCCCAGAGCAAGGCCGCATCGAGCGAAGTTTTTTTCCGCCCGTCAAAGGTCCGGCCTCGGCTACGTTATGACAAAAGCGGTGCTTCCCTCGCCCCGACAAAGAACGTAACCTTCACCGCATGCATCGACGCGACTGGCTCAAAGGTACGACTGCGGCCGGGATGGCCCTCCTCTCCTCCCGCTGGACCGTGGCCGCGGACCGTGCCGCGATGCTTTCTGAAAAGTTCCCGGACTTCGCTTCGTCCGTCCTCGCGAAGGCTCGCGAACTCGGGGCTTCCTTCGCCGACCTCCACCTCATGCAGTTGGATGAGGAATCCCTCTTCGTCCGCGAGGAAATGGTCCAGGGTGTCGGCGCCTCGTCCTCGCAGGGTGGTTCGGTGAGGGTGCTGGTTGACGGGGCCTGGGGTTTCGCAGCGACGAGCGAGATCTCCGCTCCTGGGCTCCTTGCTCTCGTCGACGCTGCGGTGGCGATGGCAAAGGGCCAGGCCGGCTGGCGGCAGCTTCCCGTCGAGATCGAGTCCCTTCCCTCCCATACCGGAACCTGGCATCAGCCTGTAGAGTCCGATCCCTTCGCCGTTTCGCTCGAGGAGAAAGTCGAAGGTCTCCTTGCCGTGAATCGCGCGGCACTCGGGAAAGGGGCGAGCTACTGCCATTCGCACTTCTCCGCCGTGCGCGAGCGTAAATGGCTCGCCAACTCGTTTGGAACGCAGGTCGAACAATCGCGGATCCGCATCCATCCCGGCTTCAACATTACCGTCGTCGACCCGAAGAAGGGCGAATTTGCGACCCGCGCCAGCCTTCGCCCTCCGCGGGGGGCAGGGTGGGAACACATTTCGGAGTGGGATGCCGCGGCCGAATCGGCCCTTGCCGTGGAACAGGCCCGGGAAAAGATGGCCGCTCCTCCGGTGGTCCCGGGGCGCTACGATCTCGTGATCGCACCGAGCAATCTCTGGCTCACGGTTCACGAGACGGTGGGGCATCCCACCGAACTCGACCGCGCCCTCGGTTACGAGGCGAATTTTGCGGGCACTTCTTTCTGCACGCCCGATAAACTCGATTCCCTGCGCTACGGCAGCGAGATCGTGAATCTGTTTGCCGACCGCTCCGCCGAAGGCGGGCTCTCGACAGTGCGTTGGGACGATGACGGCGTGGAAACCTCCGGCAAGGAGTTCCCCATCGTGAAGGACGGAATCTTCCGGAATTTCCAGATGGCCCTGGGGCAGGCCGCCATCATCGGGCACAAAGGAGGGTCGAACGGATGCGCCTACGCCGACAGCTTCGACGCCTTCCCCATCCAGCGCATGCCGAACATCTCGCTGCAGCCGGGAACGGACGCCGCGGTCACGGCGGAGAGCCTTATCGCCGGAGTGGAGAACGGGATCTTCATCGAGGGCAACGGCAGCTGGAGCATCGACCAGCAGCGCTACAACTTCCAGTTCACGGGCCAGGCCTTTCACCGCATCCGCAATGGCAAACTCGACGGGATGTTCCGCGACGTCGCCTACCAGGGGAATTCGGTCGATTTCTGGAATGCCTGCGACGGTCTCGGGGGCGCGCCCTCCTACGAACTGGGCGGAGCGATGAACTGCGGCAAGGGCCAACCCCAACAGGTGGCTCCGGTCTCCCACGGCGCCGTACCCGCGCGCTTCCGCCAGATCAACGTGCTCAACACCGCCGCGGAATCCGGCAAAAGCGTCGCCGTCCGGAATCGGGCGCGGGAAGAAGGCGCCTGGTGCTGCACGCAACGCTCGACACACTCATGGGCCTGACAGAATCTCAACTCGAAGCCCTTTGCGAAATGGTCCTCGGCCTGGTCTCGGCCGAGGAGGCGGAGATCAGTGCGGACAGCTCGGAGACGCTCGTGCTCCGGTCGGCGAACAACGATCTCACGACCAACGCCTTCAACCACACCGTCTCGGTGTCGCTCTCGGTCAGCTTTGGCAAACGCTCGGCCTCAATTCTTCTGAACCAGACCGACGACACGAGCCTGCGCGAAGCCGTCAAGAAGGTCGAAGCCATGGCTCGTTTGGCACCCGAGGATCCCGAAGCGCTTCCCCCGGTCGAACCCGGCTCCTATGCCGAGCCCCTCACCTGGGCTGAGGCCACCGCGGAGATGACCCCGGGAGATGCCCTTTCCCGATTGCGCCCCGTGATCGAAGCCGCCCGCGCCGCGGGAGTCGAGAGCGCCGGCTACCTGCTTCGCACCGTGAGCCGCTCCGCGTTTGCCAACAGTCGCGGCGTCCTCGTGCCCTCCCATGATACGCGACTTGGCTTTTCCCTCACGGCCAGGACCGGAGAAGGACGAGGTTCTGGCTGGGCCAGCACCCAGGTGACCGATACCACCGACCTCGATCTCCTTCCGGTGGGCGAACGCGCCATCACCAAGGCGCTTGCCTCGAGGAACGCGCAGGCGCGCCCTGCCGGCCGCACCACCGTGGTCCTCGAAGCAGCGGCTGCGCGCGATCTCCTTTCCCTGCTCGCATGGGGGCTCGATCGGAGGGATTTCGACGAAGGTCGCAATTTCCTCAACGGCCTCGTTCCGGAGGGAGGCGATCCAATCGGACAGCCCCTCTTCGGGGAGAAGGCGACGGTCTTCTCGGATCCACGATATGCACCTGCGCCTTGCGGAGTTCATTCTTCCGGCTTGCCGATGAATCGTACAACCTGGATTGAAGACGGTGTCCTCAAAACCCTCCCCGTTGGACGATTCTGGGCACAGAAGAAGGGTATCTCACCCCAGCCGGGACCCGGGAACCTCATCATGCCTGGAGAAGGCAAGTCCCTCGACGAACTCATCGCCACCGTCGAGGACGGCGTGCTGGTGACACGCTTCTGGTATCTGCGCATGGTCCAGCCGCAGACCCTGCTCTACACCGGTCTCACCCGGGATGGAACCTTTGCCATTCGAAACGGAAAGATCGCCGGTCCCGTGAACAACTATCGCTTCAACGAATCTCCCGTGAACGTTCTCAGGAACCTCGCCGCGAGCGGAGCTCCGGAGCGCGTCCTCGGCAGCGAGAGCCAGATGCCGATGCACGTGCCGGCTCTCGTCGTGAAGGATTTCAACCTCTCCTCCGTGTCCGACGCAAGCTGAGTCTCGTCCGCGAGCAAGCGATTCAAGGCTTGCGCTCCCGCTTCGGCGGGGTCACCTCTTCCCATGTCCCGATCCTCCAGCAGTGAACGGATTCAGCGCCGCCGTGAAGCCATGGCTTCGAATGACCGCCGCAATCGAATGCTTTTCCTGGGACTCATTGCCGCCTTCGTGCTGGTAGTCGGCGTGCTTCTCGTGAGGCGATGGATCGACTCGGGGCCCGTCGACCTCAACCAAGCTTCTCTCGAGAAGCTCGAAACCCTTCCCGGAATCGGGCCGGAAACCGCAAAGGCCATCGCCAAAGGACGCCCCTACGAGACCATCGATGATCTCCAGAAGGTGAAGGGAATCGGGCCGGCCACCGTCGAGAAAATCCGTGAGAAAGTCACCGTTGGCGACCGATGACGCGCTTGGATAGCGTCCAGGAATACAAAAAGCCGGAGGTCTCCCTCCGGCTTTTCTCTCAAGGTTTCCGGTCGTATGAGGCCGGGTAAAGAATCTCACAGGCTCAGGCTCCGTCCCAGCTGCTGTAAATGTTGACCTTGGTGCCGTAGGTGGTGTTGTCGAAAATGACCTGCGCGGCACTAGCGGGAAGGCGGACACATCCGGCTGAGGCAGGGTATCCCGGAAGGTGTCCCGCATGGACTCCGAAGGCGGTCCCGCTGAGGCGCATCCAGTAGGGCATTTCCACCCCGTAGATCGTGGAATATTTCCCGGAGCGAACCCGCTGCGTCATGGAGAAAGAGCCACGGGGAGTGTATTTGCCGGGGCGGGCCGTGGAGACCGGCGTGTCGACCGCGACCTTCCCGTTCACAAGGAGATAACCACGTTGGTCGGCGATGTCGATGACGAGCCGCGTGTTGTTCCTGGTGCTTTGCGAAAGCACCATCGGATTGATGCGGGCGCCGCTCTTCTGGCGCTCGATCTTGGGTCGGGCGTAGAGGCCGCGCTTGTAGGCGTTGCCTTGACGCTCGGCAGAGGCTGCCCGGTTGTGATCGGTGGATTGACAGGAACTCAACGCCATCACCCCGCATGCGAGGCTCAGCGAGAGACCCAGGGAAAGGACTCTATTTTTCATAAACTGTCTGTCGGTGTGTTTCGACATCAATCCTCGTTCAAATTATGGTAATTACAAATATTTTTTCTAATTACAATTCAGCTCGCCCGTTAATTCCCGGAAGGAAGAGCTTTCTCCGGATTTGTATCCGCCTCGTAATCAACACCTTCCATACCGAAACCGAAGAGTCTGAGAAACTCGCTTCTGTAACCCGAAAAGTCGGAAAGTTCGGAAAGATTGGCCGTGGTGACACTGTCCCAGGCTTCTGCAACCGCAGCCTGGATGTCATCGCGCATCTCCCAGTCGTCGATGCGGATACGCCCCTTTTCGTCGAGTACGGGGCCGGCTTCCGCGGTGAGGTGGACCGCAAAAAGCCGCTGGATCTGCTCGATGCATCCTTCGTGCAGCCCCTTCTCCTTCATGACCTTGTAGAGCAGGGAAATGTAAAGAGGGACCACGGGAATCGCCGAGCTGGCTTGGGTAACGAGAGCTTTGTTCACCGAAACGTAGGCGCTCCCGTCGCCGAAGCGCGCGTTGAGCCTCGCCGCGGACTGCTCCAGATGTTCCTTGGCCCGACCGATCGTGCCGTTGGTGTAGATCGGATAGGTCAGATCGGGACCGATGTAGGAATAGGCAACTGTCGTGAAACCTTCCTCAAGAGCCCCGGCATCGGCGAGGGCTTCGAGCCAGAGTTCCCAGTCCTCGCCTCCCATCACTTTCACGGTCTGATTGATCTCTTCGTCGGATGCAGGTTCGATCGTGACCGAATTCACCTCGGCGGTGTCGGTGTTGAGGTTCTTCTGTGAGTAGGCCTGCCCGATCGGCTTGAGAACGGACTTGTAGACTTCGCCCGTCTCCGGATCGGTGCGACGAGGCGAGGCGAGGCTGTAGACCACGCAGTCCACCCGTCCGAGATCGGCAAGGACTGCCGCGACGACCTGCTCCTTCATCTCCTTCGAGAAGGCGTCGCCATTGAAGCTCTTTGCGTAAAGACCCGCTTCGGCCGCAGCTTCCTCGAAAGCCACCGAGTTGTACC
>JAGRPC010000329.1 GCA_020439925.1 Verrucomicrobiia bacterium
CCCAGCGGCGGGATCACCGCCGAGGACCTTTCCCTCAACGCCGGCGCCCGGCTCACCGGGTTCGAGCTCTACCATCTCCGCGACGATCCCGGCGAGACGCGGGACCGCGGCGCCGATGAGCCCGCCCGCTTCGCGGAGATGCGCGACCGCCTCGTCGCGAAATTCGAGGAAGTGCGGAGCGAGAGCCCCGTGTGGCCCGAGTGGGAATTCCCCCGCTACGAGGGGCAGCGCATCGAGTGGCCGCCCTACAAGGCTCTTCGGAAGCCGCCCGAGCACGGGAGATGAGGGATCAGGGGCGGGAGGGGCCCCGGATGGTAAAAATGCTCGCTTCAAAGGCGGGAGGCGGGTTAGCATCCGCGTCAGATGAAGAGTCGATGGGTTCGAAACGCGCTGCGGCTGGCCGCCTTTGTTCCGGCGCTGCTGCTCGGGGCCTGGCTCGTGAATTACACCCAGCGCCAGGCGGCCCGACCGCCCTCCGTCGAGTTCAACAACCAGCTCGACCGACTGATCCTGGAAGCAAGAGCGGAGGCGGCGGAAAATGCCGCGGCCGAAGTTGCGGAAACCACAGGAGACTTGCCCGGCGGGGTCACGATCGATCTCAACCTGGCTCCGGAAGTCGTGGAGTTTGACGGATTCATCCGCTATGGCGAGCCGATCGACAGCTCGAGGGACCCGTTTTCGAGCTCTGCAGACGCCGTGCCGGTGCCTCCCCATGTCATCCGGGTGACGTCGAAACGCATCGAGATGCCGGTCTTCAACACGCGAGAGATCACGACGACCACAACGGCATGGGAGGGCGCGACTGCCACCGCCGCCGCGGAACGGAAAGGAATCGAACCCTGGCTGGCCGGATTCTTTGATCGGATGTCCCGGTATCTTTCGGGAAAATCGGTCGTTCCCTGATGCTCGCCGCCTACTTGCTCTCGGTCGGCGTCGGGTTCCTCCTCCTCGCTGCGATCTTCCGACCGCTGGAACTCGCCTTCCCCGCGAAACGCCAGCGCTTCTTCCGGCCCGAGTGGTTCCTCGATCTGTCCTTTTTCCTCGGACAATACCTCCTTTGGGGTGGGCTCGTGTTTCTCGCCATCGAGCTGTTCGGCGCCCGCCTCGGGGGAGTGCTGCCTCCGGCCTGGCGGGAGGCGGTTGCGGCCCAGCCCTACTGGTTGCAGGTGCTCGAAGTGATTCTCCTCGGGGATTTCCTGCTTTACTGGGGGCACCGCCTCCAGCACCGCGTGGGATTTCTCTGGCGCATCCATTCCATCCACCACAGCATCGAGCATCTCGACTGGCTCGCGGCGCACCGGGAGCACCCGCTCGACACCATCTACACCGTCGCCCTCGTCAATCTGCCCGGGTTTCTCCTCGGATTCCCGATGGAGACCCTCGCCGGATTCTTCGCCTTCCGCGGATTGTGGGCCGGATTCATCCATTCGAACGTGAAGCTTCCCATCGGTCCCCTGCGGATGCTGATCGGAGCGCCCGAATTGCATCACTGGCATCACGCCCGCGACCGGAACGCGGGGAACTACGCGAACCTCTCGCCCGTGATGGACCTGATCTTCGGCACCTATTGCCATCCCGGACAGGAACCGGAGGCCTTTGGTCTCGACACCCCGATTTCGAGGCGCTTCCTTGGCCAGTTGTGGCATCCCTTCAAACGTCGTCCGGCAGGAGATCCCGAGGTCCTTCCCCTCCCTGCCGGTCCGCGGGAAGAGATCGAGCAGGTCGCGTGATCTCGAATCACGCTCACCCGCCTGCCGCCTTCGCGAGAAAGTCCGCCGGGGAGATCGCGACGACGGGCGACTTTCGATAGTCGGAAAGATTCCGCGTTACGATGAGATCCGCTTTCCACGCGAGAGCAGCCGCGACCTGAAAAGCGTCTTCGAGGTCGGCAAGAGGTGAATCCAGGGCCAGGAGAGCATCGCGGGTGCCGGTCTCGGGGACCTCGACGAGCTGCAGGAGATTCCTGAGAAAGCTCCTTCCTCCCTTCAGGAGATAGGCGCAGTTGGTCAGGGAGTGCCAGGCGACGGCCGCCTCGCCCCCGGATTCAGCCCATTCCAACACCCCGGCACTGGCGGCAAGATGAGGTTCCCTGGCCAGGGCAACATCCAGGAGGACATCCGTGTCGATTAGAATTCTCATCAGCGAAGATGTTTCTTCGCCAGGGCTTCATAGAGCGGATCGGAACCCGCCGCCGGCTCGCGCAGGGTCGCGCTTCCCACCATCCCGGCGACGATGCCCCGTTTCGTTGGCTTGGCCTCGGCCTTGACGAGGGAGGCGATCAGGCCGGAGACGGTCGTCTTCCGCCGCCGGGCCGTCTGCTTGGCGAGGCGGTGCACTTCCGGGTCTAGGGTGATCGTGACTCGCGTCTTCATGAGTATGAATGAAACGGGAATCATGCATATTGTCAAGGTTCGCTCCCGCGGGCCCGTGCTCTTCCAAGAGCCGCCCGCCGCCTGCCGCTGCCGCCCCGGGGAAGACGCCCCCGGTTGATTTTCTCCCCACTTCGGGTTATCGGCACGTCCGCCGCGTCGAGTTCTTCCGGCGCGACGTTCACGCGAAACACCGGGGAGAACCGCCCCGCCACTCCTTCACGACCATGTCTCAAGTCCCCACGATCCAGTACACGAAGACCGACGAAGCTCCCGCGCTCGCGACCTATTCCCTCCTGCCCATCATCCGCGCCTTCACGAAATCTTCGGGCATCGCGGTCGAGGCCCCCGACATCTCCCTCGCCGGACGCATCCTCTCCCAGTTCCCCGAGTTCCTGAAAGAAGAGCAGCGCGTCCCCGATTTCCTCACCTCGCTCGGCCAGCTCGCCACCACGCCCGAGGCGAACATCATCAAGCTGCCCAACATTTCCGCCTCCGTCCCGCAGCTCAAGGCGGCCATCGAGGAACTCCAGTCCCAGGGCTACGCCCTTCCCGACTATCCCGATGACGCCACCACCGACGAGGCGAAGGACATCAAGGCTCGCTACGACAAGGTCAAGGGCAGCGCCGTGAACCCCGTCCTCCGCGAGGGCAACTCCGACCGCCGCGCCCCGA
>JAGRPC010000330.1 GCA_020439925.1 Verrucomicrobiia bacterium
ACCCAGCGGCAACGACTGCGCGGAGAATAGGCGGTCGCGCAGTTCCCTCGCTGCCTCGAGCGGCGGTTGTCCCTCCGTTTCGGCGAGAACCATGCGTCGGATCAGGGTGGGCCAGTCGAGTTCGTTGTGGCGGCGCAGCTGCACCGGTCGCGCGTCACCGAGTCGCGGGCTGTCGCGCCCGCAGATGAGAAAGCCGGTCTCGTCGAGGCCTCGCCGTCCCGCCCGTCCGAACATCTGCAGCAGCTCGTCCGGCGCCACGTCGCGTTCGAAGGGTCCGTCCTGATAACTCGTGCCCGCGACGAAGACCGAGCGCACCGAGAAGTTGATTCCCGCGGCGAGTCCCATCGTCGCGACGATGACACGCAGCTGTCCCGCCTTCGCGAGCGGTTCGATGATCGCGGCCCGCTCGGCGTAGGTGAGGCCGCTGTGGTGAAAGGCGACCCGTTTGCGGAGGAGGCGCGACATCTCAGGAGAGCAGAGTTGCTCCAGCCGCTTCTCCCCAAGACGCACCGGATCGTCCTCGGGCAGGACCTCGGCGATCTTGCGGGCGATCTTTTCCGCGGCACGGCGGTGCGGAGCAAAAATCAGGAGCGGTCCCCCCTGCGAGAGCAACACCCCGAGGGCGAGGCGGTGCCAGAAATTCGTGTATTTCGGCGGAGCGCTGCGAGGCAGGCCCTCCATCGCCACCTCCTCGAGCGGCACCGGTCTTTCGTCCGTCGCGACGACCCGGACGGGACGGCCGAGGCGTTTCAGCCAGGACGCCACCTCGCCGGGATTCGCGACACTCCCGCTCAGGAGGAGGAGCCGGGTCGACTCCGGGGCGAGGGCCACGGCGAGCTCGTAGTTCAAGCCCCGGTGACGGTCGCCGATCATCTGGTACTCGTCGACGACGAGGAGTTGCGGACCCTTTCCGGCGAGGAAACGCTCGCGCTGCGTCTCGAGCGTCGCGACGAGCACGGGTGCATCGGTGTCCTCCGAGAGATCTCCGGTGGCGATGCCCACTTTCCAGCCGAGTCGTTTCCACTCGCGCCACTTCTCGTTGGCGAGGGCCCGCGTTGGCACCGTGTAGACCGCCTGTCGTCCCGGCGAAGGGAATTTCCGTCCCGTCACGAGGCTTTCGAAAATGTAGGTCTTGCCCGCCCCCGTCGGCGCCGAGACGATCACATCTTCGCCGCCCGCCAGCGCCGCGATGGCCTCGCGCTGCCAGAGGTCGGGGAGACGGAGCCCGCTCCCCCATCCCTCGAAGGCCCTTTCCAGTCCGCCATGCATCTGTTCCGGAGGATACGCTTCGCCCCGCCGGGAAGACAACGGAAGCTTTGCAGGAATCGCCGCTTGCCGCTCCCGCCCCGGCCGGGTTCAATAGCTTCATGCTCCATCGGCTCCGTTTCTCCCTGCTTCTCGCCCTCGGTTTTGCCTCGCTGCCCTGCCGCGCCGCCGACATATCTCTCCGCGCCGGTGAAATGCGCCAGGTCGACGTCTGCGTCTACACCGCCACCCCCTCCGGCATCCTCGCGGCGCTGGCGGTGAAGCGAGCGGGAAAATCCGTTCTCATCGTCGAACCCTCGCGCTGGGTCGGCGGCATCCTCGGCGCGGGGATCAAGCCCCTGCAGGACTGCCCCAACCCCGCGGCCACGGGAGGCCTCACCCACGAGCTGCTCTTCTCGCTCGGCAACTCCCCCGAGATCATCCGGGCGAACTTCGCGAAGCTCCTCGAGGAGCACGGCATCGAGGTGATCTTCGACCACCGGGTCGCCACCGTGGAAAAGGACGACACCCTCCTCCGCACCGCCACCTTCGACCGCGCTCCCTTCGATTCCCTCGGTTGCCCTCCTCCTGCGTCGGAGGAATCCATGAGCCTGCGTGTCGCCGCCCGCGTCTTCATCGACGCCAGCTACGAAGGCGAACTGATGGCCCGGTCCGGCGTTTCCTCACGGATTGATCGGGAGTCGGTCGACACCTTCGACGAGGAAGTCGCCGGCATCCGCGAGCCGGTCGAGCTCACCCCCATCGATCCCTTCGTCACTCCCGGCGATCCCACGAGCGGATTGCTGCCCTGGATCACCGCCCAACACGACGAGCCTCTCGGTTCCGCAAGCCCCCGGATCCAGGCTTACAACTACCGCTTCTACCTCACGAACGATCCGGAGAAACTTGCCCCGCTCACGCCGCCCGACAACTACGACCCCGCCGAGTTCGAGCTGGTGGGGCGATACGTCGACTATCTCAAGTCCGCCTTTCCCGATGCCGCCGAACTCCACCAGCGCCTCGCCCGCATCTTTCCCGGCTGGATGAACTCCGGCGAATACAACTACCACCGCAATTCCCTCGTCACCAACGCGCCTGTCGGCATCAGCCACCGCTACGCCGGCGGCGACTATGCGGAGAAAGCCCGCGTCTGGAAAGCGCACCAGGATTACCTGCGTGGCCTCCATCATTTCATGAGCACCGACCCGCGCGTGCCCGCCTCCTTCCGCGAGGAAACCGCCGCCCTCGGACTCGATCTTTCCCGCCATCCCGAGACCGAAGGCTGGCCTCACCAGCTCTACATTCGACTCACCCGTCGGCTCGAGGGCCGCTACACCCTCACCGCCCACGACGTCTACAATCGCACCTCCGTCGACGATCCCGTCGCCCTCGCCCAGTATGGGATCGACACCTATCCCTCGCGCCGCGTCTGGCTCGAAAGGGATGGAGAGACCTTCGTCGGGCTCGAAGGCTGGATGTTTGTCGGCGGCTCGAAAGGCCCCACCAAGGTGCCTTATCCCATTCCCTACCGTTCCCTTACCCCGCGCGAGGATGAGGCCTCAAATCTCCTCGTCTCCGTCTGTTTCTCCGCCTCTTTTCTCGGTTACGCCTCCGCGCGGATGGAACCCACCTTCATGATGTGCGGGGAAGCGTCCGGCGTCGCCGCCTGCCAGGCTCTCGAGGAAGGAACCTCGGTCCAGGCCATTGACCCGGGCCGCTTCCGCAATTCTCTGGAAGAAGCCGGCGCCGTTCTCGAATGGGACGAGACCCGCAAGGCGAAGGCCGCCGATGCCGAGCGCAAAAGCTGGGTCGTCGACTTCTTCACCCGCGCCGACCTCGATCGCGACGGACGCGTTTCACAAAAGGAATGGGACGCACGGAAGCAAGGCTGGGAGTGGCTCTTTCCGAAGATCGACGGCAACCGCGACGGTCTCCTCGACGAGGCGGAATACGCCGCCTTCCAGGAGTTGAAGGAGAAGGATCCGGAGTGGCGGAGGAAGCTGGGGGAGTGAATTTGCCTCCCTTTACGAGAGGGTTACCTGGTTCATCAAACCCTCTTGGGTGCGCCATCAGACCCACTTGGGTGAGGGGCACGACCCTCTTGCCCCGTCCGTGCAACCCTCTTGCGGATCGTTTGCGGAACCTCGATTGAGCCGATCTTTTCGGCTTCCCATCTTCGGGACATTGGTTAGGTTTTTCGGGAGCGGTATCAAAACCAACCGCCTCATCGACGCACGATTTACCCGTATGCCAAAGAACGAGGCCGAAACCCGCTACGAGTTGATCGATCCCGTCCTGCGCGAGAAAGGATATCGGCACCCCTATATCAAGCTCGAGACGAAGGCCCCCGTCGAGCCCGTCGGCCACAAAGGACGCCGCAGACCCGGTCCCGGTCGCACCGATTACCTCCTTTGCGTTGAGATTCCGGGCGGCAAAGCACCCTTGCCCGTGGGCATCCTCGAGGCCAAGGCCGAGGACCGCGATCCCCTCGAGGGCATGCAGCAGGCCAAGGGTTACGCCGATTGCGAGCGGTTCGACGCGAAATACATCTTCTCCACCAACGGACATCGTTACGCCAAGTTCAATGCCTTCGACGGTCAGCAGACCGGACCGTTCCCGCTCGCCGACTTCCCCGACCAGCAACGCCTCACCGATTGCTACCACCGCCACACCGGCATCGATCTCGAGGCTCCGACCTCGTCCCTCCTTTTCCAGGCCGACAGCCCCGCCTACCCCGAGAGCCGCTATTACCAGGACGCCGCCATCCGCGCCGCCTTCGAAAAGATTCTGGAAAGCGAGAAAGACGGCACCCCGCCGCGCGTTCTCCTTTCCCTCGCCACCGGCGCGGGGAAAACCATCATTGCCGCAAACCTCCTCTGGCGCCTTCACGAGGCCGGCCGCCTCCCGAAACCAGCGCTCTTCCTCTGCGACCGCGACGAGCTGCGCGAGCAGGCTTATTTGAAGCTGAAAACCGCTTTCGGCGACAACGCCCGCATCGTCCGAACCGAGCGCGGGGAGAATGCCGCACGCAACGCCCGCGTCCACATCGCCACCTACCAGACCCTCGGGCTCGACGACGACAGCCAGGATTTTGCCAGTTTCCTCAGCGAGCACTACGGCACCGACGCCTTCAGCGTGATCATCATCGATGAATGTCACCGCTCCGCCTGGGGCCGTTGGTCGGAAGTGCTAAAGCGGAATCCGAACGCCGTCCAGATCGGCCTCACCGCCACCCCGCGTTCCTTGCGCGAGAGCCGGAACGTGACGCGCAAGGCCCCCGAACCCGACGAGATCGCCGGAGCCGCCGAAACCACCTCACCCTCGCCCGCCCAGATCACCGACGACGACGCCCAGATCACCGCCTACAACGAGAAATACTTCGGCAAGGCCGTCTACGATTACACCCTCGTCGAGGCACAGCACGATGGTTACCTCGCCGCCTGCGAGATCGTGAAACGCAAGGCCACCATCGACGCCCGGGTCTTCACGAAGGCCGAGGTGCTCGCGGCAAAGCCCGTCAACATCAAGACCGGCCAGCCCCTCACCGAGGCCGACCTCACCAAGGAGACCTACACCTGCAAGGATTTCGACAAGGAACTCTTCATCGACATGCGCACCCCCGCGATGTGCGCCGACCTATTCCAGTTGCTCTGCGACCACGGCGGCCCCGAGCAAAAGGTCATCATCTTCTGCACCCGCGAGATCCACGCCGACCGTGTCGCGATGCACATGAACAACCTCTACTCCCGCTGGTGCGCCGAAAACGGGCACGAGCGGAAGGACGACTATGCCTTCAAGTGCATGGGCGGCCCGAACAAGGGCGCCGACAAGATCGAGGTCATGCGCGGCTCCGGAGAACGCGCCTTCGTCGCCTGCACCGTCGACCTCCTCGAGGCCGGAGTCGACATCGAGCGGCTCAACGCCGTCGTCTTCTTCCGTTACCTCCAGTCCTCCATCAAATTTTACCAGATGCTCGGGCGCGGCACCCGCATCCACGAGGAGACGAAGAAATTCAAGTTCTGGCTCTACGACTACACCGGCGTCACCGACCTCTTCGGCACCGACTTTATCAGCGAGCCGCCGCGCCCGCGGCCACCCGGCGGAGCCGGGCAGGGCGGTGAAGGTGGCGAGGGCGGATACGGAGGCGAGGGCGACGATCCCGCCCGCGTCGGCGAGATTCCCGGCCAGACCAATGTGATTTCGGACGGGAACTACATCCTCGGCCGCCGCGACGGGCAGGACGTGCGCATCCCCATCGAGGATTACCGCCGCGAGATGATCGCGCGGGTCGTCAGCGAGGCACACTCGCTCGACGAGTTCCGCCAGTTGTGGATCGAATCGCAGAAGCGGCGGCGGATGGTCAGGCACCTCCTCGGCGACCATCTCGACCCCGAAGTGTTGCGCGACCTCGAACAGATGAACGAATACGACCTCTACGATTTCTTCGCCCATCACGGCTACAAGGCCCGCGCCCTCAAGCGGCCCGAGCGCGGCGGCCTCTACCTCGTGGAGAACCGGGCCTGGTTCGATTCGGTCAAGGCGAACGCCGCAACCGTGTTGCAGGGCATCGGTCGTCAGTTCGCGCTCGATGGGACCGATGCCTTGGAGACGCCGAGCCTGTGGGACGTGCCCGAGATTCAGGCCGCGGGCGGATTGGAGGCCTTGGCGAAGGTCGGCGAGCCGGTGCAGGTGGTGAAGGAGGCGAAACAACGATTGTTTGCGGCATGAGCCAGATCATCGATCGAGCGTGGCCAATGCGTCCCCTTGGGGAAGTGTGTACGCTCTTGCCTGCGAAATCCATTGCCCTTGCCGGGGACACCGCGGTTAGAGCAATCACCTCCGCCTGCTTGACCGAGCTGGGATTTGAACCCTCCGGCATCAAACCTGCAAGAATGTGGGCTCGTGACGTGGACGAATGTGTCGTAGGAAACGGCGAAATCCTGATGGCGAGAAGCAACACGCCTGAGTTGGTTGGACGCGTTGCGTCATTTGATGGAGAACCCGAAGGGGTGGTTGCTTCCGACCTGACCATCCGAATCTTGCCCTCGGGGACACTTCACACGGAGTTTCTTACTTCGTACCTATCGGCGCTTTACTGTTCGGGATACTGGAAAGAACGTGCCGGCGGTGCCAGCGGCTCGATGAAGAAGATCACCCGGGCACAAGTGTTCGACACATTGATACCGGTCCCGTCGCTTGAAGAGCAACGATCAATCTCTGAAGCACTGAATCGGAACCTTGAATCCGTTCGCAAAGCACAAGTCGCCGCTTCGTTGCAACAAACTGATGTTGAACTCCTTCCAAAAAAAATTCTTTGGAGTGTGTTGTCAGAATTACCGATCGCAACCGCCGAAGACGTTCGTTACTCGGCGGCGTCTGCGGGGTTGCGATGGTCTCCACTCAATCAGCTTGCCACGCTGGAAAGCGGTCACACTCCGAGCAGGCATAGACCTGATTGGTGGGGAGGTGACATTAGTTGGTTGTCATTGACGGAAATCCGAAAACTGGACGGCAAATGGGTTTCTGAAACCGAGTTGCGGACCAATGCGGAAGGAATTGCAAATTCATCTGCTCGCATGTTGCCAAAGGGAACAGTATGCCTTTCACGAACCGCTTCGGTGGGTTTTGTCGCGGTCATGGATCGTCCGATGGCAACGAGCCAAGACTTCGCGAATTGGGTATGCGGCCCGGATCTCGATCCCGAGTATTTGATGTACTCGCTGATTGCCTCTCGGGATTATCTGCGCCGAATCGCAGTTGGAGCGACGCACAAGACGATTTATATGCCTGCGCTTCAGAGCTTTCACATCTTACATCCCCCGGTGAAAACCCAACGACGAATCGCGAACAAGTTGAAAGACAGCCTTGCTACAATAGCCCAAGCACAAGCCGGGGCGCGCATACAGGTCAAAGACCTCGAGCTCCTCCCCCAAAAACTCCTCGCCCAAGCCTTCGACGTCTGAGCCTCCTGCCATCTTGCAGCCTCTTTCCCCTTCTGCTACGCTCCTCCCCATGATCACTCCCCACGAACTCTCGGCCGCCCTCCAGGAACTGCCGGTTGCCGCCCGGGCCCAACTGGCGGTGGAACTGATCGACAGCCTCGGCGACGAAACCTGGTCTGATGAAGCGCTTGCCGCCCTCGCGGACGAGCGCGACGCGGAGCTGGAGTCACGTTCGGTCGACGCGATGGGCTACGATCAATTTGTCGCCGGGCTCCGGCGGCCCGCCGAAGGCGCATGAATCTCGAGTTCCACCCCGCCGTCCAGCGCGATGTGAACGAGATCATGGCCTACTACCTGCGCGAAGCCAGCGCGGCGCTGGCGGATCGATTCTACACCGAGCTGTTGACCCAGCTGGCCCGCATCGCCGAAAATCCGGAGCACTTTTCCCCTTACCCGCCGAGCCAACGCTACCAACGGGCCTTCCTCCCCGGCTTCCCCCACATCATCCTCTTCCGGGTGAAGCAGGGCCGGCCCTGCATCCTCGTCATCAAACACCAGAAACAGCACCCGCGCCGGGGGCTGAATCGATTCTAAGACCCTCCTCATGCCCCGTCCCAGGAAAGAACCCGGCCAAACCCCACCGGCGAAAAAGACCAGAACGCCCAAGGCTCCCAAAGCCATCTCGGGAACGCGCTCGCTCTCGGCCTTCGTCAAGTCCATCTGCGATATCCTCCGCCGCTCGAATTGCGCCAGCGCCCTGCAATACGTGCCCGAGCTGACCTGGATCCTTTTCCTCCGCATCCTCGACGAACAGGAGCGCAAGGAGAAAGCCAAGGCCGAAGCCGTCGGCGAACCCTATCGGCCCGCCCTGCGAAGCCCCTACCGTTGGCAGGACTGGGCGGCGCCTTTCGCACGAACCGACGAGGCCTTGGAAACGCATCCCCGCACCGACGACGGCAAACCCTGCGGCTGGAAGCGTCAGGAACTCATCGCCGCCGGTGGAGGCCGTCTCTTCGACTTCGTCAACACCGAGCTGCTGCCCTACCTGCACAGCCTCGATCTCTTGCCCGAAACCAAGCTCCCCAACCCGGACGCCTCGCCGAAACAACGCGTCATCGGCCGCATCATGACCGCGGTGGAGCGGGTCAGGGTCGACAACGAGACGAACTTCCAGGATGTGCTCGACAAGGTCGACGAGATCCACATCGACCAGATCGACGACACCCACTTCTTCACCCTTTCGCAGGTCTACGAGGATCTCCTCCTGAAAATGGGCGAGAAGAACTCCGACGGCGGCCAGTTCTTCACCCCGCGCGAAGTCATTCGCGCGATGGTCCACACCGCGCAGCCGAAACTCGGGATGACCGTCTACGATCCCTGCTGCGGCACCGGCGGTTTCCTCGCCGTCGCCTACGAACACATCGCCCGCGAAATGGGCCGCTCACCGGCCAGCACCGACCTCGACCGGCTCAAGCACGACACCTTCTTCGGGCGGGAAAAGGACAACATCGCCTTCCCCATCGCCCTCGCCAACCTTGTCCTCCACGGCATCGACCAGCCAAATCTCTGGCATGGCAACACCCTGACAAAACAGGCGAATTACGCCGCCCTCTACGCCACCGCCCCGAAGACCTTCGATTTCATCCTCACGAACCCGCCCTTTGGCGGCAAGGAGGGCGTTCTCGCACAAAAGAACTACGCCTTCCAGACCGGCAGCACCCAGGTGCTCTTCGTGCAGGACATCCTCGGCGAACTCGCCGAGGGCGGCACCTGCGCCATCGTCCTCGACGACGGGTTCCTTTTCCGGAAGGACGAGGACGCCTTCGTGAACACGAAACGCAAGATGCTCGATGAGTGCGACCTTTGGGCCGTGGTCAGTCTTCCCGGTGGCGTCTTCGTCGGAGCCGGTGCGGCGGTGAAGACCAACCTCCTCTTTTTCACGAAAGGACGGAAGACCGAAAAGATCTGGTACTACGACCTCACCCACGTGAAAGTCGGCAAGAAGTCACCGATGACCCTCGCACACTTTGGCTTTGGACGGGACGGCGAAGTGCTGGAGGATGGCGACCTCCCCGCCGCTCTGACCGAGGCGTGGAAGGAGGATGAAGACACCGCCGGGGATTTCCCCAGCTACGCGCGCCTTCTCCCGCTGCGGGGCACATCCGAAGCCGAGAGCCGCTACTCGTGGGCCGTGGATTTCGCGGCTCGCCGCCGTCAGGCCCGGGACGATGCTCAACCGCACAAAGACGAAGCGAACCGCCTCAAAGGCGAGGTCGTGAGCCTCAAGGAAAGGCTGAAGGCTCTGAAATCGAGTGATCGTAAATCGGACAAGATCAAGGAGCTCGAGGAACGGATCGTGGCCACCGATAAAGCCGCCCGCGAGTCCCAATCGAAAGCCGACGCTATCGAGAACGCCGTCTACGATCTGAAAGCCGTCAACCCCAACGCCGTGGTCAAGGTCGACACCCGCCCCCCCGAAGAGGTCATCGAAAACATCGAGGCGCAGGGCCGCCTCGTGGCCGAGGCATTGGCCGCGCTGCGCGGGATGCTGGACAAGACTTAATTGTAGGAAGCAAGCCAACCAGATCAGTCAGGATAATTCTATGAACACGTTTGTGTGGCAAACTGCTCGGATAATCCGCCTTTCCCGGGCAAAACCAGGTCTGATGAAAAAGGCTCGCCAGGCAGCCAAAGGCCGAAAGGAATTCGAAAGGGCAACCAAGAAGCGATTACGCTCCCAGCAACTACGAGAGGCTTGCCGCAAATCCACGGCTAACAAATCATCCCTTCCTCCGTATCTCGCCAGAAATCGATGGGAGGAAGAACTCAATTACAAGCTCTGGATCACAAAGGGCGCAAGGTTTCAGGCGGCCCGCCGCTGCGAAGATAAGGAACATGCTGCGCTTTGGACCAACGCTCTGCTGTCAGCATATCTCATTTGCGTGGGGTTGATTCCCTTTTTTCCTTTTACCTTTTTTCAAGGCATCACAACCGAGTTTCTCGCATTCGCCACAACGACGCTTTCGATTTTCTTATTGACCTGTGGGCTTGTTGTCGCGACGCGAAAATACACGGTCCAGGCCATAACCTTCCATGCCTGTGCCTTGGAAATTGGAGTGTTATACAACGCCCTCAGACGAGCCAAGGAACTCGAGGATACCGAGGCGAAGAACTCCGAAATCAAACGGATATCTATAGAATACGATAAGCTTCTCGCTCGCTACCCGAATCACCAACCGATTGACTCGGACGTATTTGAAACAACCAAGCCCGCCTATTTCAAACTTGCGAGAACAACATGCTTTTGGAGGAAGCGAATCTACTGGTTCCATACGAAAGCGCTGCATCATGGAGTCGTGGCATTTCCAATAATCCTTGCGGCTTGGTATTTCCTTTGGGGATCACCGCCGCCACCGCCAAATTGAGTCGCCCAGTCAATTTACATAGGAGAAGCCGGTCCGTGATGGTCCGATCATTGCCAAAATGGGAATCAACCAATCAGACGACTCAATTCCGCCGCCCAAGAACGAGTTGCCCGCATGGTCCTCGATGGATGAGTGTTTGGAGACGTGTCGCGAGAAGAACGACAACTTCTACTTGGACGCGTTCATGATCGAAGCGTGGATCGGCGACGTCATCGGCACCACCGTCGCGCACTACGCCGATAACAAGAGCGGCCAACGCCACCTCCAAACCGGTGTTGCTTGGACTGCCTGGCAACGAACCTTCGGGCACGCCGCATTGTCCGATTGGCCCCACCTTCTCAACTCCTTGATGCGGTTCGCCGGGTATGCCGGGTCGCAATCCGAATGGATCGCGCATGCCTTTGCCTCGATGTCCTACGAAGACCGGTTCGCCGAGGACGAAAGCGAGCGGTTTTCTCCCGATCCATCCAGAGAGTCGGAGATTTCGGCCGAGTTTCTAACGACAAAAATGCACGCGATGCAGCGACGTCTCTCCGAATGGATCGAGGCCATCGTTCATTGGAGCGTTCACTGGAAGGCCGCCGTCGTTCCCATCGCCTTCCGTCAGGGTGAGGAGCAGCGAGAGTTGGTCGACCTCGGGCTCATTCAGAAATGCTACATCCATCTCTCTGATGAAGGAAGGAAGTGGTGGCAGTTCCGCCACGAGGATCTGGCCCACCGTTTTGCCGGGTCGCCCGACTGGTCCATTCTCGGCCAGGCGCAGTCCTTCGAAAAGTTCGGCGCTTTGAGCAGGCCCGACATCGATGAATTGACCATCCATTGGTGGCCCTTGCTCACGCGCCATGAATGGACCGACCGGGACATGTGTGGTCTCATTCGCAACGTGGTGAAGAATCCGTCGGCCTACCCCTTGCGCGAAGACAAGGAGTTTGCCGACTACCGGAAGAAGGCGTTGGGACTAGTCAAGATCAAGGATCGCCGGGGAAAAAGCGCGCCCGACGGCCTTCCCAAGGGGTGGAAGGTCGCCTACGCGAAAATCGGGCGACTTTCCGAATAAAAGTCTCCGAGTATTCGGAAAACACCGTTCGGAAGATTCTTTCGAACGCGGGTCGACCATGATCACATGGAATGGTTCTACCCAAATTCATCAGCAATTCAGGCCATTGGCTACAATGGCACCACCCTCGCCGTCGTCTTCCACAACTCGGGAAGATACGACCATTACGGAGTCAGCGAATCCGTCTGGAGGCGCTTCATCAACGCGTCTTCACACGGCCGCTACTACAACGAAAACATCCGTGGCCGCTACTGACCTCGCCATGAAGAAGCCGACTTCACCCAAGCAGATCGCCGCGAATCGCCGCAATGCTGCAAAATCCACCGGCCCCTGCACCTCGCGGGGCCGGGCCATCTCCAGGATGAACGCCGTCAAGCACGGCATCCTCTCCCGCGAGGTCCTCGTCCAGAGCCGCGTCCACCACGAGAGCGCCGAGGAGTTCGAATCTCTCCACCGGCGCTTCTTCGACGATCTCCGGCCCGAAGGGGCGCTCGAGGAAATGCTCGTCGATCAGATCGTCACCGCCCATTGGCGCCTCCGTCGCGCCCTCGCCGCCGAGTCCGGCGAGATCTCCCTCGGCATCGATGGGGGCGAGCGGCGCCGACGCCACAGTCCCTCGCCGACGCTTCAGTGGATGCAGTGGCTCGCCTTCGGCGATCCCTTCCAGGCCATGAGCGAATCCTCCATTGGCTCATCCCTCATCGTCTGCTGGCTCCGCGATCTACGCGATGCCGTGAAGCGCGAGGGTGTCATCACCGAGACGGCCCTCCACTCCCTCGCCGCCAGAGTCGGCGGCAAGCCCACCACCCTCGTCGCCGAACTCGACGCCTTCCGCCTCTCCCTCGATTCCGGCCGCACCATCCAGGGACCCGCCCCCGGCGACACACCCAAGGCCGAGACCCTCGCCTTCCTCGATCGCCGCATTGCAGAATTCCAGCATCGGAAATGGGCCTGTGTCGAGGAAGAGGAATCCGAGGAGGAGGCCCGTCGCTCCGCCGCTCTCCTCCCGTCCGCCCCGGCTCTCGACAAGATCCTTCGCTACGAGATCAAACTCGAACGCCAGATCCACCGCAACCTGACACAGCTTGAGCGCTTGCAACGAATGCGCAGCGGCGAGTCTCTTCCCGCGCCGCTCACCGTCGATCTCTCCGAACGCGATTGACCCTCATGAACCCGTTTTTGCCAAACGAACCCATTTTTCGCGAGACCTTCCGTTTCGCCTTTCCTTTTCGCGAAGGCAACGGCCTCACGTCCCGAAACACCGCAGATTGCCAAGCGGGCGAATTCTCCCTCTCACTTCATCAACTCCGCCAGTTTCCCGCCAATTGCATCGGCCCAGATCTGGTAGCCGGAGGCGGAAAGGTGGAGGAAGTCGGGCATGGCCTCGGCGCTGAGGGCTCCGTCGACCACGGGGAACTTCCCGCCGATGTCGAGGTAGTGGACCGTCTTCCCGTCGTCGAGCTTCGCGAGGGTCTGGTTGACCTGCTTCAGCTTCTCGTTGGCCGCGCCCAGCTTGCCGGTGGGTTTCTCGCCACGGGGAAAGACGGCGAGGAGGAGAATCCTGGACTGAGGTTGCTTGGCCTTGATCGTGTCGACGATGGCGGTGACACCCTTGGCGATGTCTTCCGCGGAATCGCTGCCGGAGTTGTTTGTCCCGATCATGAGGACGACCGCCTTCGGCTTGATGACCTCGAGTTCGCCGTTCTCGATGCGCCAGAGGACGTGCTGGGTGCGGTCGCCGCCGATACCGAAGTTCACCGGATCGTACTTCCCGAAAGCTTCGTTCCAGATGGCCTCCTGCCGGGCCCAGCCCGCGGTGATGGAATCGCCGAGAAAGACGAGGCGAGCCTTGCCTTCCTTCGCCTGGGCCACGAACTTCTCGTGTGCGGCGGCAAAGCCGGGATTCACCTTTCCGTCGGGGCTGAATTTCTGCGCCGCGACATACGCCTTCTGTGGAGGAAGGGCGACGGCAGGTTTGGCCGGAGCGGCCGGCGTGGTCGTTTGCGAGTAAACAGGAAGACCAAGGAAAAGAAGACTGAGGACAACGAGAAGCGGGTTTTTCATGTGGAATCAGAATGTGCTCGCCAGAGCAGGGAAACAAGAATGGAAAGCGGCGCGCTTGCGCGCTTGGGGGCATTCGGACTAAGGTTTTGAATTCTGATTCGTTTTGCAATTTATAATGCCAATGGGAGCCGCCTATGACGTCGCCGTGATTGGAGCCTCGATTTCCGGCGCGACGGCGGCCGGATTTCTGGGGCGCGAAGGTCTCCGCGTCGCCCTCATCGACCGGGACGAGTTTCCGAGGCGAAAGGCTTGCGGCGAGGGTCTCTCCGAGATTGCCATCGAGGCACTGGGGCGTCTCGGACTTCGCTGCAAACTCGATGCTCTCGAGGGAACGCCCTTCTATTCCTACCGGATCGATCTCGGGAGGCGTGATTTTGTCTTTTCCTCCCCGGGCCGCCGACGGCTCAAGGGAGTGGGGATCCAGCGTTGGCACCTTGACCGACTACTCGTCGAACAGGCCGGGAGCCTGGCCTCGGTGAATACGTTTTTCGGCTCCGGAGTCGAGGAAATCGTGCGTCCCGACGGGATCGCCACCATCCGACTGAAGTCGGGCGAAGAGATCCGTGCGCGCCGTCTCGTGCTCGC
>JAGRPC010000331.1 GCA_020439925.1 Verrucomicrobiia bacterium
GAGGGAATCGCGAAGCTCGCAGTGGTCCTCAAGGTGCCGCCGTTGAATCGAAGGGAATCGTTCCGCGTGGTCAGGTGGACGCGTCCGAGGCTGGTATCCTCGGCGACGGAAACGACGCCTCCCTCGAGACGGGTCCCTCCCTGGTATTCATTCACACCGGACAAGGTGAGCGTTCCGCTCCCCTTCTTCACGAAGAAAACCGAACCATTGATCGAACCGCCGTAGGTCGTGTCCGCCGACTGGTTCACCGTCAGGGTTTGATTGTCGAAAGCACTGTTGTTGACGCTTCCGCTCGGGCCACTGAGCGATCCGATCTCCTGGTCGTAACCGTTCAGGTCGAAGATTCCGGAAGTGCCTTCGCCGCGCGTGGAGAGATCGACAGTGGTGGAAAGGGCATTGTCGCGCCCGATCTGGATGATGCCACCCTCGATCTTCAGGCTCGGGAACGTGTTGTTCCCGGCGAGCTTGATCACATCCTGCCCTACCTTGGTGAGCCCGAAGTTGCCCGTGATGTCGCCGTCGATCACCAGGTAAGCGCCGCGGAGACCCAAGTCCGACGGATTGAGGTTCGTCGTCGTGTTGAGCTTGCCCATGTCATACATGAAATGGTTGGCTCCATTGGAGGTCCCGGCGGGGTAGATCTGTCCGAGGAAGGAATCAGCCAGGAGATTGACGGTAACGCCGCTCCGGATGGTTTGAACGATGGCCACTTCATCATAATCAAGCGGCTGGTAACCCATGATGGAACCACCCGTGAGGTCGATGGTGCGGCCCGATCCAACGACATCGCTGAAGACCTGCCAGTGGACCCCGTTGGCAAAGGTGAAGTCCCCCGTTCCGCGCGCATCGCTTCTTGCCCAACGCTCTATCGAACCCGGTTCCTGCACGAGATTCGCGGTGGGACTGAAGTTGGCCACCGCGATTTCGAGCGCCCCGGTGGAACGGAGATTCGCGGTGATATCACTGCTGCCGAAGGCGCCATTGTGGAGAACACGAACGGTTCCGTCACCGATGCTGAAGGTATTGCCAACACCAGTGAAGCTGCCGCTGTTGTCCCCTAGCGAGAGAATCCCGTCGCCAGTGAGGCGCACGCTGTAGAGGCCCTGGTTGTTGAGCCCCCCGACTCCCGTGCCACTGCCGAGTTGTACCCCACTGGTAGACCCGGGACCAAAACTGGTCGCATCCACGCTGAGGATGAAGTTGTCGTGCAGGGTCACCGTGCCGGTCCGGATCGTGTGACGCGAGGAATCAGACTGGAAGAAGATGATCCCTTCGTGCCCGCCGCCGCTCGTCTTGAGGTCGATGGCCGGAATCTGGTCGAGACGGTCGCTCGCGGCGATCGACCGGACGATGCCCATGTCGTTCACCGTGATCTTGCCTCCACCCCAGGTGAAGAGATCCGGAGTGCCGCTGTTGAAATTGTAGCGCACTTCCGTCGTCTGGAAGACGTTGTCGTTGTCCGCCATGTGCGCGCCGTTCAGGATCACCTCACCGGTGCTCTGCGCGTTCGGCGTTAGGAACTGGACCCCGCCTCCGTTGATGATCCAGTCGCCTCCAAACTGCGCTTGGTCGCTGCGGATGTTGAGGAAGGCGGTTCCCGACTTGATCACGTCACTCGCGTAGATCTTCCCGTTGATCTGGATGGTGTTGTTGTTCGCCCAGATAAGCGCCTCCCCATCCCCGTTCCCGGAAGCCCCGAAGTAGAGGTCGGGGTTGATCGTGGGGGTATTCGCTGCCTGGAGAAGACCGCCACTGCGAATGATGATGCGGTTGAAAGCGTTGTTCGCGCTGTTGTTGATGTCGCGATCGAGACGAAGGGCGTGGATATCGAGATTGGCACCGAGGATGGCCGTGGCGGTGCCCAGGTTGAGGATTTCGGTCCCGTCGTTGGCCGCCATCGTCAGGGTGCCCCCCGTAGAGGTGATATAGTTCACCGGAGCACTTCCCGCGGTGATCACCTGAAAGCCGTTCGTCGGGTCGTATTTCAGGAACTGGTTCTCGGATCGGTCCATGATCCAGGGATCGACCATGTTGTTGTTCATCGGGACTTGTCCGGGACCTACTCCGACTCCCGCTGCGACGATGAAGCGCTCCGCTGAAGCGGCACCCGCCACCCCGAGTTGGTTCGTGTCGTGGCGCAGCATCAGGGTTCCAGTTCCACTACGGGTGACACTTGCGGCAACCAGTTCGGTCCAAGCCGTTCCACTAACGTGACGAACAACCACCTCCGAGCCTCCTTGAATCGTGAGACCGCCGATAATCTCGCGGTTCGCGATGTGATCGGTGTCGTCGCCAACCATGTCGAGAACCGAGCTGTTGAGGGTAATTCCGGTCCCATCGGCCCACCGGCCTCCCCCTCCCAGCGTCCCCGTCGCCAGGTTCCCGGCGGTGCCACTGCCGGTAAACGGCGTTCCATTATCGAAGCGCAGACGCGAGCCGGGATGCAGAACCCAGGTATTGGCATTGGTCGATCCTCCGGTAGTCACGGCAGTACCTGAAGCACCTTCGATTCTCGCCTCACCAAAAAGGTCCACCTGACCCGTCCCCAGCGGCGTGCGGAAGGTCGTTCCGGTTCCGATGGCCCCACCTTGCAGGGATAGCACGAATCCACGGTATCCCCCGTCAAGGTTTCGTCCGCGAACGACCAGGGTACCGCCACCGTAGGAGTTGTTACCATTCGTGTTGAAGGTAACCGTTCCGTATCCACCAACGGTGTGAGGCACGCCGAGGATCACCTTGTTCCCGGCACCGGCGAGCTGGTCGGCCCCGGCCGTCGCGGGCTGAAGGGTCAAGCCATTGAAACCGCCGCCAAGACGGAATTCGGCTCCTCCGACACCCCAGGGCGTGACGCTGTTGGCGGTGAGGTTGCCGTTCCCTTCGCCCCCACCCAACTGCCACATCGCGAAGGCACCGCCGTCCCTGGTCGCCATAAAGGGATCAACGGAAAGGCTCTGCCCGGCATCGATGGAAAGGACCCCGTTTCCGGTGCCACTGACCGCCGCCGCAGTGGCCGCAGTGATGGCGTTGAAGTTGGCAATGGTCCGCGTCCCGATCACAGGGAGTGCGGTACCACTCGTCAGAATCTTGAAGGTTCCTCCTCCCAGGTTCGAAATGTTCGGGATCGAGAGGCCGGTCCCCGCGTAAACCGTGACCGGTCCCGTTCCGAGGGTCGCGTTGGTCTGCCTCACCGTCGTCACCCCGGTGAAGTTGTTGAAGCCGCCCGAGAAGGTGTTGGCCGCATTGTTGTCGAAATGCAGATACCAGATGCCGGCCTTGTTCAACGTGCCACTGCCCGTGACGACATCCCGCAGGAAAAGGTCGGCGCTGTCCGTCCGGTAGACTGGACTGCCGTTCACCTCGACCACGTTCTCCATGATGATATCGTCGCCGAAGGAAGCGGCCTGCCAGATCACGTAGGGGCTGTTGGTCGTGCGGAAAACGTTGCCCTGGTTGTTCACACCAATGGTGCGCGTCGCTCCGGAGGTGCCACCGTTACGGTCAGTGATGATCGTCACCTGTCCGTTCACCGAGATGTCCTGTCCCGGTGCCGTAAAGATGCTCGAGGCGCCGTTCTGGGCCATGCGGAGCACCCCGAAATTGAGTTCCACGTCGCCCGTGCCGCCGACATCATAGTTGGCGGTGTTGGCTGGAGTAAGACGCCATTCACCCCGGTTCAGGGTGAAACCGCCCGTAAAGCCCGAGTTGTCTCCATCGAACCGCAGGACCCCGTCACCGGTCTTGACGATGGGGGCGGCACCCGCGACGCTACCAATCAGGCGCCAAGTATTCGCATTCACGTTCATGCCCACGGCGCTGGTTCCTCCGATCGTGGTGGTGCCGAGAACGTTCGTATTGGAGTTGCTGTTGTTAAGACGCAGCAGCGTGCCAGCGGGTCCGTTCGTTCCCAGAATATTGAGGTTCTGGAATTCCACAGAGGTCGTTGTCCCTGATCCACTGAATCGCTCGGCCTGGATGACCGCCTGACCAACATTTTCTGCCACGGTCACCGTCAATCCGGTGAAGGTCGTTGTCGCGCTGTTGTGGCGCAGGCGCAGGTCGGGAATCTGGTTGCCGTTGAAGTTGTTCGCGTAGTTCCCGTGCAGGATGATCTCGGAGGCCGTCCCCTGGGTTCCCGCCCCGTCGAGGTAGAGCCGACCGCCATTCATCTGGATGGTTCCGCTGATCGCGTTCGACGTATTGGTGAACTGGAATCCGCCGGGTCCGTCAAGAGTCAGGTTGGCAGCGGTCACGATGCCACCAAATCGTGAGTTCGGGGTGCTGTGACCACCATAAACGATCCCTTCCACGGGAACCGATCCGTTGCCGAAATAGATGGCGGTGCTGTTGAAATCGACGCGGTTGCTGTCGTCGCTTCCGAGAATAAGACCGCCGCTGTGGATGTTGATCTGGCCACCGTTGAAGACCATGTCATTCGTGCTCGTCTCCTCGTCGACGCGGAGGGCATAGACGTTCTTCGTGCCGGTGAGCGTGGTGTCGCCCCAACCGCCCGAAAACTGGACGATATCCGTGCCCGAGACGCCGCTGAGGAACCCATCACCGCCAGCCGCCACCGGTGTACCAACCACATAGGGAGCATTGGTAAAGCCCGTGATCGGATCGTAGCTGAGGAAAGTTCGACGGGTGGCGTTGATCATCCAGGGATCGACCATGCCGTTGGTGAGCATGGGGGCTCCTCCCATGAGGATGAGCTTCATCGACTGAATGTTGATCGAGCCGAGTTCATTGGCGTTTTCGCGAATTGTCAGGGTCGATTGCCCGCTCCGGGTGATGCTGGGAGCGATGAGGGAGATCTGACCGGCCGTGCCGTTGCGCTCGAGGGTGATGCCAGCGCCACCCTTGGCGGTGATCGCGCCGACCGTCTCCATGTTCACACGGCCGCTGTGGTTGATCAGGTTGATACCGGCACCGTCGAGAACGAGAGGAGTGCTATCGCCCCACTTGTTCTCCGTCGTCTCGAGACCGAGGTTCGATTCGTTGAGACGACCGACGAAGGCATAATCGGCCACGTCCATGCTGTAATCGAGTCGGAGGTTGCCGCCGGGGCGCAGGTTGACCGTGTTGGCCTGCGCGCCCAGATCATCCGTGACGCGTCCCGCTCCGCGCAGGGTGAGGCGACCATAGACGTCGAAAACAGGTGAATCACTGTCGCCGGTAAGTTCGAGGATCGCACCGATGCTGCCGCCGTCGGCCTGACGGAAAATGGTCGTGTTTCCCGTGTAATTCTGGTCCCCGTAGACCCGGATGCTCGCACCCGAACCGGCAGGCGTGGATCCGGGGAAAACGGGGGATTTCCCGAGTTCAACAGAGGCGGTTCCGGTGAGCACGTTCGACTGCGCGATGCTGAGGATGCCCGCCGCGGTTCCGGAGAAGATATAACGGTTGTCGACCGTGGCCCCGAGGGTGGCCGGAGTGTAGAGGGTGTTCGAAAGCGCCGAGATCCCCCACTGCCCGCTTCCCAGCTTGGCGAGGTTGATGGGAGTGGTCCAGGTGCCTTCACCAAGTCCGAGGGCGATCGATCCGTCCGTAAGAGAACGCAGTCCGTAGGCGGTGATTTCGGCATCGGTCTGCAGGTCCACCCGGGTGGTCGATCCCCGCTCCGATCCGTAAACACGGACTTCCTGCCCCTGCGCGGTGAGCACGTTGGATGGCGCATTGAGTCGGATCGCCGAACCAAGGTTCACAATTATATCGCCGGTGCCGGCGTTCGCGGTGGCTGTGGGCACGAAGGTGGTCCCGGGCGAGCGGATGTCATCGAGTCCGCGAGTCCCGAAGAGCAAGGTGCCGCCGGTGACGACGAGACCGCCCGACCATGAGGCACTGTTGTCGGCGCCGATGGTGAGGTCGGAACCGCCGATCTTGTTCATCGTGTAACCGTTGCCGCCATCGGTGATGGTGCCCGCAAAGACCGCCTGACCGTCCATCTGGACACGGGCGTGGTTCGTGAGAGTGATGGTTCCGTCAAAACGTGGGATGAAAGTGTTTCCGTTGTTGAAAAGAAAACGCTGCACGTCGAGGGTCAGGTCTCCGAAGGTGAGTAGCTTGTTGCTGCCTCCTCCCGTGGCGCGGTCCGTGCGGAAGATCGAGTCCCCTCCCTGGTGAACCACGTCGTTCCCGATAGTGATACGCTGTTGGTTGCTCGTGCTGTCGCCGATGGCGAGAGCGGTGAACTGGCCTCCGCGAAGCAGGATCGTCGTGGAGGCGGGGATGGCCGAGGTATTGGTCGTCGGAGTCGCCCACGAGTTGTCGTTGACCCAGGCGGCTAGGGTGCCCCGCGAGACATCGAGAGTTTCGAGGGTGGAAGGCTTGTTCCCGTTGATGTTATCCAAGGTCAGAGTGCCCGTCCCCACCTTGACCAGCTTCGATCCGACTCCTCCGAGGATCTGACCATTGAAGGTCTGGCTGCTGTCTTCGCGTCCCACCGTCAAGGTGGCGGTGCCGAGGTTGAGGGTGCCGGCCGAGAACTGGAACGAGTTACTGGGATTGACCGCGGAGAGGTTGCCGAATTCCTGGTCGTTGTCGTTGAGAAGGATCTCGGTGCCGGGCGACATGATCACGACGGAGCCCGTGGTTCCACTGAGGTTGGAGAACATCGGAAGTGCATTCGCCACCGAGAAGCTGATCTTGCCACGACTCAATTCTAGATTGCCTTGAAAACCCTGCGGTGCCCCGATATCGAGAGTGCCGGGGCCAAACTTGGTAAGGGTTGTCGCGAGCGTGTTGGTCGAGTTGTCGCGGGTGTTATTGATCGGAACCTCAAGGGAAGAAACGCCATCGTCATCCACATAAACCGCCAGGGCTGTGTTCCCGAGACTGATCGTTGATCCAGAAGCCCCGGTGATGTCAGAACCGCCATTGAGGATGATGCCCGCGCCGTTGCCGGGCGTGGCATTGTCGCCTAGACTGAGGTTGAAGCCTCCGAGATCGACGTTCGCATTCGTGCGGAAAGCAAAGACCGAACGATCGCCCAACAGAGTTCCCCCGGTGGCATTGAAGACTTGAGTGGGACCGGAGGCCAAATCGAGATCACCGGAGCCGCCGTAGGTCGCGGTCACGATGCTGTTGCCGGAAAGGGAAACGTAATCCGCCGAGTTGTCCACACCCGAGGCGGTACGGACCGCCCAGGGACCAACCATTCCATTCACCAGTGTCGGCGCCGAAGTGAAGGTGAAGATTTCACTGGAGTTCAAGGATCCGGTTGCGGGGACAAAGGTAACTGTTCCTGCCCCGGTTCTCGAGAGCGAGGCGAACGTAAAGGTCGTCGCTCCGGCTGCGGTGGCGTCGACGCCAACTCGCGCGCCACCGCCCGTTGACAGGGCCCCGACGCTCGTGTTTGTGGGAGAGGGAGTACCCGTGAGTCGGATTTCGCCGTCCGCCATCGTGATACTTCCCGCCCCGAAGGGACTACCTGAACCTTGGGCGCTCCCCACGAGAGTTCCCTGGGTCACCGTGGTGCCGCCGGTATAGGTGTTGGCATTTGTCAGGAAGACCGTTCCGTTCCCCTGTTTCTCCACTCCGAATCCACCGCTGATCACCCCGGAAAAGGTGGTGTCACCGTTGACGATGGAAGTGAGGGCGATTCCCCGGGTAGAGAGATTGACGTTTCCGCTGAAGAGCTTTGCGCCGACATCGAGCCCCCCAAGAGTCTGGGTGCTTCCCGTACCCGTATTGATGAAGTTGCGGCTGATGGTTCGCGATCCCGAGGCAAGGATCTGGGAGAAAGCGTTATTGCGGAAGACAATGTCCGAAGTGGCAGAGCCGAAAGCATTGTCATGTCCAGCGACGACATAACCGTTGCTGATTGTCGTCGAGCCCAGATAAGTGTTGTTGCCGTTGAGCCACAAGGTGCCCTGCTCGTTCTTCTCGAGGTCATTGCCGGCCGCCCCGGAAAGGACTCCGGTGACGGTCGTGAGCGCACCGCGGGTGCGCAGGGCAATGTCACGATTCAGGACAAGGCTACCGATGTCGATCTTGTAGCCATTAAATCCGTCGAAGAAGACCGCGCTGCTTCCGCTGCCTCCCACGGTGTAGGCACCGCCATGGCCGATGGTCAACGAGGGAATCTGCACGGTCTGATCTTCATAGCCCGATCCGGAAGGTCCCACGGTGATGACCCTCGTGCTGCCATCGTTACCGCCGGAGGTAACGACAGGATTGTTGAACAGGAAAGGGCCGGCACCGTTGATGCGGTACTCGATGTCGGATCGGCGGTCGTTGTTTGTCGCGAGGTTGATCGATGTCCCCGCCAAGCCCGCCGCCCCCGTGTTGGTGAAGGCTATCCGACCCTGTTCAATGATAGTGCCGCCGTCGTAGGCGTTGTTCCCATTGAGCACGAGAACCCCTCCGAGACGTTTCCGCAGAGTCTGCGCGCCGGTGCTTCCCGCATCGATCACCCCGTTCACAGTCACAAGCCCGTTGCCTGCCTGGAAGGAGTTGTCGGAACCAATGTCAAAATAGAAGGTGCCCGCGGCACCCATGTTTGGCGAGACGTTGTTCAACTGCAGGTCGGTAAAATTGGTCCCGATGGTGAAGAACTGGGTGACACGGTTGTTGCTCGAGTCTCTGTCGGAGATCGTGAGGTTTCCCAACTGGACGGTATTGAAGCCGCCGCCGTCGAGGGTGGTTGTGCGGATCGTGTTGGTTCCCCCGGCCACATTGATGTTGCGACCGCTGTACTGCGTACCCACGAATCCCCCGTAGGCCCCATCCGCGGTATCGACGCGGAGTTCACCGGCGCGCAGATTGATGTCGGCGGTTCCTCCACCAAGCGCAGCGTTCTCACCCACCCAAAGAATGCCGCCTTGTCCCACCGTCACCTGACCGCTGTAACTTTGCGCCTTGGGGATGTAGATCATTCCGTCCGTGTAGTTCCGGTCCGTCGCATCGGGAGCGCCTACGATAAGGGGTGTGGGGGCGCCAAGAACGTTGTCCGTGAGGACGTTTGCGTTCGTGATAGTCAGCGTGCCGCCGGTATTGGTGTGGCCGCCGAGACGATAGGCACTGATGGCCCCGCCCGACGGAGAGAGTGTCGTCCCGGTAAAGGTTCCGTTACCGTTGTCGGCCCCGAACCAGGCCTCCACATTCGGAGCGACCGTACGGATCTGTCCGAGGACATCATTCTGGAAGTTGTTGTTTCCACTGAGGGTCACCGCGACGCGACGCGCCTGGCCGGACTGGTTGTTGGCGATGAAAATGTTGTTCCCCCCGGCGCCCGGTGTCCCTCCTGTTCCCGTGAAGCTGCTGAAAGTGATCTCGGCACCCGTTCCGTAACCCGAACCGAACGAAACCACCGATGGGGTGTTCACGTCGTTGTTCTGCAAGATGATCATCTGTCGGCTGCCGATGTTCGAGGGACTCTCGATCCGCAGGTAACCGTCCGGTGCAACCTGGATATCGTTGCCGATCACATTGGCTCCGGCGGTGCCGGTTCCCCGCAGCCAGAGTTGCCCCTGGTTGACGATCGTTCCGTTCTCGTAGGTCTTCGGAGTATCGAAGACGAGCGTGCCCCCACCCCGCTTGACCACGGATCCGTTCAGCAAATCACCGGCCATGATGACCTGGGCGCCACGCTCGGTGCCGGAGCCCCCCCCGTCCACGCGAATATAGCGCTGCTCGCCGCCAAGGTCGATGGCGTTGCGGAAGGAGATGGCGTGGGTCGAGGCACCGCCCACATTGAGACCGAAAATGCCCGGATTGAAGGTCGGAGAGCCCCAGGTGACCGTGTCGCCCGCCCCTCCGAAGTTGACGTCGATCGGCGCGCCGTAGGCGTTGAAGCCGGAACTGCCACTGCTGATACCACCGCCTCCGAGCAGTTGCACCTGGCCCACTCCCGTCCCGAGAGTCCTGGTGAAGTCGTTGTCGGTTTCGAAGGCGGCGAGGTTGTTGGGAGACCCGCCGAAATTCAGGTTTCCTGAACCCAGCGCTGTCGCCAAGGATCCGATCACACCCCGAAACACGCCCTCGTTGATGTAGGTGGTCCCCGTGTAGGAATTGCTTGTGAGCATCGAAGTCGTACCCCCGCCCACTTTGACGAAATCGATCGCACCGGTAACATCGGCCGATATGTTGTGGGAAGCGATAGCGATGTCGTAAAGAACGCCACCGCTGCTGGTGATAGAGGAGGCCGCGACGGTGTTGGTGCCACTACTGCTCATCAGGCCGCCCGAGGTGATTTCCAACGTGTCGCCAGCGGCACCGATCGTCACACCGCCCGCGATGTTCAGCGAATTGATCGTCTTAGCGCCAAAACCGGTCTGGCTCGCCGTCGGTCGGACGTTGTCGGTCGGAGCGGCGCTGGAAATCGTCGTCGGTGAACCGGTGAGTGCCGTGTAGCCGTTGCCCCCGGTGAAATCATACTTCACAAATTCGCCTCCGGTTCCGGTCGATCCCGTGTAGGTGTATGCCCATCCTCCCACGAAGGGAACATCCGCCCCGATGGTGGAATTGAGGATTCGATGTTTCGTGCCGTTGCCAAGTGCGGTCCCACTGAGACTGTCGACAAAAAGTTCCAGGGTCGTTCCCGGATTCGGCTTCTCGATGTCCGCGAAGGTCATCAACACCGACCCGGCATCAGCGGAGCGGAAGCCGATGCGGTTGTGCCCTCCGTTCAGGGTCGTTACCCCGAAACCCTGGATGACGGCGTAGTCGTAAAAGCTCGTCGACGTGGACGTGAAGCCGCTGTTGTCGATGTAGATCTGGCTCGCCGTCATCGAGATCGGAGTCGTCGGATTCACCCGGCTGTTCGGCGAGTCACCGGCCGTCGGAGCCCCGGCAGCCGTGCCGAAGGCCAAACGAAGCCACGAGTTCTTCAGGTTGAACGCGGCAACATCATTGTAGGGTGTGTTCGCCAGGGTCGCGTTGCCGGTGTCCGCACGAATTTCCCCTAACGACGAGTTGATCGTGCCCGAGTAGGTTTGACCGGCACCAACGCCCGTGAGGCGGAAACCGCTCAAACCGAAGTGATTGACCGTACCACTCCCGGAGACGAGCCCGCTGTAGGAAACAAAGCCGATACCTCCCACAGTCAACGACTGATCGATCACATTGGCACCACTCAAAGTCAGGGTTCCGGCCTGATCGTTCTGAATCCGTGCCGCGCTTCCCATCGTGACCAGTCCGTTGACGACCGAACCGTTCGCCCCCATGA
Organism: Verrucomicrobiia bacterium; assembly: GCA_020439925.1. GTDB lineage: Bacteria > Verrucomicrobiota > Verrucomicrobiia > Verrucomicrobiales > DEV007 > Arctic95D-9. Next base: position 11,165 of record JAGRPC010000331.1, read on the forward strand.
ATCCCCGAATCGCACCGCTATTTCGGAATCCGTCACCGTTGATCGTGATCGGCTCGGCCGGGTTGCCGATCGCTCCGGAACCGGCCAGATCGGGGCCATATGCAAGCGTAGCTCCGGCGTTGACCGTCGTGTTCCCGGCGGTTGCCCCGAGAACGGCTCCGTCGTTGGCGGTCGGAACCAGCAAGGTCATGCCACCATTCAGCACGGTGGCACCGGTGTAGGTGTTGGCTCCCCGCAGGATCAGCGTGCCGTCTCCGGTCTTTGTAAAACCGAACCCAGTCCCGCTGACGACTCCGGTGAGGCCGAGCACACCGGCGTTCACCGCGATGGTGGCGTCTTCGGCGAGTGCGATGTTCGCCGTGATAAAATCGAACCCGTTGCCCGTTTTCGTGATCGCGGCTCCCCCCCCGTTGTTCAGGACCAACGAACCTCCCGTTCCTCCGGCGAGGAAATAGCTCTGCTTGCCCGCCGCATCACCGATGTTCAACGAGCCTAACGTTACCACTCCATCCAGGTTCACCGTCTGATTCCCTGACAAAACAACCTGATTCAAATTCGCGACCTCGCCGATTCCATTCGGAATGGAAAACGGAGAGGTCCCTCCACCCGGCACCGTCCAGTTGAAGAGGTGCTGCCAGGAAAAGACACCCGGGCGCCCGCTCTCGGAAACTCCCCAATCCGCCGGTGAAGCTGCCAGGCGCGGAGAGTTTCCACCAACGGAGATTGCGAGGATCATCGCCGTATTGAGAACAAACCTTGCGGATTGCGGCATACGCCGTAGAGCGGTGGTGAAAGCGAAGCGTGAGGTCTTCATACTAACAGGGCCAAAAAAAACCCTCACCCGCGAGGGTGAGGACATTCAGTGAGGTTTAGGGGGGGATGGGTCTAAATAGGACCGTATGTAACTTGCGCGATCTCTCGCAAATCCGACTCACTAAAGCAAGTAAGATTTTTTCTCCCGAGCGAATTTATCAGGCCCACTTAATTCCCTTAAAAATATGGAGTTTCTACTCCCTGAGAAGATTGTAGAAACGGTCTCAACCCAAAATACAATCCCGCCAACCCAGACCGGACAAGGAAACCTGAACATCGCATGCTCTCGCACCGCCGGGCGGTTGCCCTTCCCTCCTCCCTCGCTAAAAAAGAGGCGGAGGGTTCTGAAACCCCTCCGCCTCACGAATCGCCGGAAGAAAAAAGTCTTCACCCCCCTGGGGAAACGTTCCGGATCAATCCCTGCCTTCGGCTTCCTCGATCATGCCCTCGACACTCTTCCGTCGACGGATCCGGCGGAAGAAGAACCCGCCCAGAGCCAGGCCCAGCAAGCCCAGTGTTCCGGGTTCGGGCACCGCCGTCAACGTGATCGCTCCCGCCGTCGCCGTCCCGTAGTTGATCTGGTATCCGGAGATGATCGCCCCGTCGCTCAGCCCGTTGAAGGTCCCCGCCAGCGAGTTGAACGTCGCGATCGTGTAGCTGTTGCCCAGGGTGTAGCTCCCGCTGGTCATCAGGCTCAAGCTCGCCCCTCCCAGATCCAGCAAGGTCCCGTTCACGTCGATGAGGTCGCTGGATCCGTTCACATCCTGCACCAAGTCAATCAACCACGTGCTCCCGCTGTCGGTGGTCAGGTTCCCGCTGAAGGTCAGCGTCCCGATCCCTCCGTCGGTCCCACCGGTCAGGTTCGCCCCACTCTGCACAACGGTGTTTCCGCTGATGGTCCCGGTTCCCCCAAGGGTCCCGTCGGCCACGGTCACGGTTCCGCTTCCACTGGTGGTCCCGTTGAGGTAAAGCGCTCCGTCTCCGGTCTTGCTCAGGTTCCCGCCCAGCACGATGGCGTTGTCCACGCTCAGCTCGGTCCCGGCCACCGTCTCGATGGTCCCGTGCCCGGCTCCGATGGTGATCCCGCGGTTGCTGTCGTCCATGGCAAAGCTGGCGGTGGTGCGAAGGGTCCCTCCGTTGATCTCGAGCTGCGCCGCGTTGAAGGCGGCGGGGTTGCTCCCGAGGTTGCCTTCGGAGGAGATCGCCAGGGTCCCCTCGCTGATGAGGGTGGTGCCACGGTAGGTGTTGGCTCCGCTCAGGGTCAC
>JAGRPC010000332.1 GCA_020439925.1 Verrucomicrobiia bacterium
CCGGCTTGCCGTCGGCTCCGGTGACGGGCTTTGCGGTGATTTTCGGCGTGGAAAAGAGCAAGGCGGTCACCTCCTCGAGGTTCTCGCCGGTGATGGTGACCTCGACGCTGCTGCCGACCTTTCCACCCATGGGCATCGTGGTGAGAAGCCTTGGAGCGGGCAGCACGACCAGCTGGGCCGTCGCCGTGACCGCGGGAAGAAGGGCGGCGAAGCCTAACAAGGCGGCAAAGATCGGAGCGCGGGTCATTGTCTCAGTGGTTGTAGAGGAATTCCTTCGTGTTCATGATCGCCCAGAGCAGGTCTTCGTAGGCCATGCGTTTGGCGCGGGCGGGATCGACGGGCTTGTCCTGCGCATCGGTGCGCGGCTTCACGATGAAGTCCTCGGCGATGCTCAATTCCTCGCCGCTGGGCTCCCGGCTGAAGGCGGTGAGGTAGATCTCGCGGATACCTTCGGTGGCGGGCACCTCCGGTTTCGACAGTTTCTCGGCCCGGCCCCCGGCGACACCGAGCTTGCCCTTCACCTCGGTGGAATTCATGAGGTGGAGACTCTGGGCGAGGCTCGAGGACTGGACCCGTTCACACTCGCAGACGCTGGCGCCTTCGGGACGGCCAAAGACCTTCAGGAAGGGAGCCGCCTTGTTGTAGCTGTTGTCGGGCAGGGCGATGGCCCGTGTTCCCGGCGGAAGGTCGGCGAAGTCGGTTTTCGCCCCGGTGAGTCCGTCGATGGCGTCGAGGAGGACTTCAGCGGGCAGGCGCTTCGGGTAGAAGTGCGAGAAATTCTGACGGTCGACGGCGTTGTGCTCGTTCGGCATCTCGCTGAGCTGGTAGGTCTGGCTGCGCGTGATCGCCCGCACGACTTCCTTCAGGTCGAATCCGCTCTCGACGAAATGTTTCGCGAGGGCGTCGAGGAGTTCGGGATTCGAAGCCGGGTTGGTGTCGCGCAAATCATCCTCGGGTTCGACAAGGCCGCGCTTGAAGAAGTGCTTCCAGTAGCGATTCACCAGCGCTTTCGCAAAGAAGGGATTTTCCTTTTCCCCCATCCAGTCCGCGAGGACGAGGCGCGGGTCGTCGTCGGGGGAGATCTCGGGCGGGGTCTGGCCGAGACCGGCAGGCTTCACCTTGGCGCCGGTCTTCTTGTTCTCGAAATGGGCGAGGCCACGTTTGTGGAAAATGAGGTCCTCTCCGGCAATGGCGGTGGGTTTGCGGCCAACCTGGGTGAAGAAGGCGGACATCGCGTGATAGTCGCCCTGGCTCCAGCGCTCGAAGGGATGATGGTGACACTGGGCGCAATTCATCCGCACGCCGAGGAAAAGCTGGGCCACGTCCTCGAGCTGGGCATTCGGTTCCTTGACGCGCTTGTACCAGGCGACGGGCGGATTCGAAACGATGGTGCCGGTGGCGCCGAGGATTTGTCGGACGATTCCGTCGTAGGGCGTGTTCGCGAGAAGGCTGTCCCGCATCCAGGCGTGGAAGGCGAAATTCGCGGTGATGTCGGCGTTGTCTTCGCGCTTGTTCTTCAACAGGGCGGTCCACTTGTTGGCGAAATAATCGGCGTAGTCGGGCGTCGCGAGCAGGTCCTCGATGGCCTGGTCGCGCTTGCCCGGATCGGTGCTCGCGAGAAAGGCTTTCGTCTCCTCCACCGTGGGCAGGCGGCCGGCGATATCGAGGGAAACGCGCCGGAGAAAGGTCGCGTCGTCGACCACTTCCGAGGGCGGGATCCCGATCTCCTTCAGGTTCGCAAAGACGAGGTCGTCGATGAAGTTCTTCGACGGAGGAACCGACTCGACCGGGGCGCCGAGGGGAATGGCGATGTTCGAGACCGAAACGAGGCCCGAATATCGCACCATCACCGCGACCTTGCCGGGCAGATCGAGCGTCTTCACAAGCCCCTTCCCGTCGGCCTCGGCCATGTTGCGATCGTTCGCCTCGTAGAGGGCCATCCCGGTGACGTCACGCGAACTCCCGTCGGAATAGCGGGCCGTGACCTTGAGTTGCTGATCCGTCTCGGGTTTCATGACCACGTGGGCGGGCTCGACCTCGAGGGCGGTGATCTTCGCATCGCCCTCGCTTCCGTAGGGCATGCCCTCGCCGATCCATCGAACGAGGGTCTGGTAACCTTCGGACTCGGGATCGAGCTTCTTGCCGCCCCCGTGAGGCACGATGTTCGCGGCCTTGAGGAGGAGCAGGCTCTGGTCCGGTGCCGGGGGAAAAACGCGGCGGCCGCGCCCTTCCTTCACGATGTGCTCGTAATCCTCCTCCGGCTCGAAACCAAGCAGGGAAAGGCGGAAACCCCGCTGCCCCGTGATCGCCTTGGCATGGCAGGCTCCCGTGTTGCAGTCGGCTTTCGTCAGGATGGGAATGATGTCGTTGACGAAATGAAGCGGCTTCGCCGGCGCGGCGTCGGAGCGCAGGGAGGTGGCCGTCAGGACGGCAAGGACTAGCCCGAGTCGGAAAGGAAAAACCATTCGAATTTAGAACCAAACGGTTCCAGAAAAGGGTACGGTGGGAATGCCTCCGGCCAATCCGCAGATTCGCGCCATGAGGCGGAGCGTGTTCGCGCCACGAGCCCGCTTCCAAAAGAATGGCGAGGCAATCCCATGCCGCCTAGCATCGAGGGCAACTTCCACTGATTCTCGCCTTCTCCCGCCCTGCATGGCTACCAGTCCAGTCATTGCGACCCTCGCCGAACTCGTCCGCATTCCGAGTGTGAACCCGGCCTACGAAGGAGGCGTCTCCGAGGCCGGCGTGGTCGCGTGGCTGAAGGAGTTCTGCCGGGCCCGTGGCATCGAGACCTCGGAAACGGAGGTCTTTCCCGGTCGCCCCAATCTCGTCGCCCGGCTTCCCGGGCGAGACCCGGGACGCCGCATCGTCCTCGAGGCGCATACCGACACCGTCTCGGTCAAGGGCATGACCATTCCCCCCTTCGACCCGGTCGTCTCGGAGGGGCGCCTCCATGGACGCGGTTCCTGCGACACGAAGGCCGGTCTCGCCGCAATGCTCCACGCGATGGTTTCGCTCAAGGAAGAAGGGATCGTTCCTCCCTGCGAGATCTGGCTGGCCGCCACCGTCGACGAGGAACATGCCTACCGGGGCGTCCTCAAACTCTGCGAGGGACTCACAGCCCAGGCGGCCATCATAGCCGAACCGACCGAGCTGCGCCTCGTCATCGCCAGCAAGGGGGTTCTGCGTTGCCGGATCCGGGTCGAGGGCAAGGCGGCCCACAGTTCCAAGCCGCATCTCGGCGTCAACGCAATCAACCACATGGCCCGTCTCGTCCTTGAACTGGAACGGGACGGAGACTCCCTCGCGAGCCGCACCCACCCCCTCACCGGGCCGGCGACCTGCAACGTCGGGGTCATCTCCGGAGGCGTGCAGGTGAATTTTGTTCCCGACGAATGCGCCATCGAGATCGACCGTCGCCTTCTCCCGGGCGAAAAGGCGGTCGACGCCCTCGCCCACTACGAGGCTCTCCTCGACGGACTCGCCGCCAGACATCCCGGATTCGTCGCCAGAATCGACCCTCCCCTTCTCACCGACGAAGGCCTCGACACTCCCCCGGAAGCCCCCCAGGTGCTCCTTGCCGCTGAAATCTTGAGCGAAATGGGACTGGACGGAACTCCCTGCGGCGTGCCCTTCGGGAGCGATGCCAGCAAGCTCTCGCGACAGGGCATCCCCAGCTTCGTCTTCGGACCGGGAAGCATCGACCGGGCGCACGCCGCTGAGGAGTATGTGGAGATCGACCAGGTCCTGAAAGCAGAATGGTTTTTCCGCGAATTCCTGAAGCGCTTCGAGTGACACGGTACGGCCTCGCAAAAAACTCCTTCCCCGATCCCGCCAAGGGAAAGGCTGGATGAAGACGACGGGCTCTGGTTCAATGCGGCATGTCCGTGATTTCCCCGAAAGAAGTCCAGTCCTCCTACGATGTCGTCGTCGTGGGGTCCGGAGCCGCCGGCGGACAGGTGGCTTACGTCGCCGCGATGGAGGGCGCCAAGGTTCTCGTGCTGGAGGCGGGAAGGATGTTCGATCCGGTGCGGGAGACCGCCATGTTCCAGACACCGGACCAGGCTCCCCTCCGAGGAGAAAAAACCCCCGACAAACAGTATGGCTTCCACGACAGCTCGATCGCTTCGGGCTGGGACATTCCAGGAGAACCTTACACGAACGCCTCGAAGGAGGAAAAGCGCCGCTTCGCGTGGTGGCGGCAACGCATGCTCGGCGGGCGCACGAACCACTGGGGCCGTGTCTCGCTCCGCAACGGTCCCCATGATTTCAGGACGCTCACCCGCCTCGGGGTCGGTTTCGACTGGCCCATTTCCTACGAGGATCTCGCGCCTTGGTACGACAAGGCCGAGATGCTCGCGGGCATCTTCGGGGCGGCCGAGGGCATGGAGAATTCACCCGATTCCTCTCCGGGCGTGCTCCTTCCTCCCCCGAAGTTCCGCGCCGGGGAACTCTACGCCCGCGACCGGGCCAAGAATGCGCTCGGGATCTCCGTGGTGCCGATCCATCGGGCAATCCTGACACAACGCCAGGACGCCGACCGTCTTCCGGCCAAGCTGCATCCGGGAAACCCGAAGGCCCAGCGCCTCCTCGCGGAGAACATGCGCATGCGGGCGCAGTGCTTTTTCGCCACCGACTGCCACCGCGGCTGCTCGATCGGCGCGGCTTTCGACTCGGCCACGGTCCTCCTGCGACCGGCGTTGCAGTCGGGAAACCTCGACATCCTGCCGAATGCGATGGCACGTGAGATCACCGTCGATGCCGATGGCAAGGCCACCGGCGTGACCTACATCGACAAGGTGGACGGGGGCGAACATCACGCAGCAGGCCGGGTCGTCGTGCTGGCGGCGAGTTCACAGGAGTCCGTACGCCTCCTCCTCAATTCGAAATCGAACCGTTTCCCGGAAGGCCTCGGCAACTCCAGCGGCCTTGTCGGGAAGTATCTCACCGACTCCGTCTCGAGCAGCTTCAGCGCCCAGATTCCCGCGCTGGAGAACCTGCCTTTGCACAACGAGGACGGCGCCGTCGGGCAGCAGGCCTACATTCCCTGGTGGCGGTGCCGGGACCAGGAAACCGGCAAGCTGGATTTTTCGGGCGGCTACAAGCTGCTCGTCTCCAGCGGTCGCCGTCTTCCCGACCTGAATTCGGCCACGAAATTCGACTGGCTCTCCGACCGCGAGGGTATCGCCTTCGGCAGTGATCTCCGGGAAGACGCCCGCCGCTACTATGGCTCCATCGTCGGCATCGGAGCCCAGGGAGCCATGGTCCCGAATGACGATTGTTTTGCAGAAATCGATCCCGGCGTGAAAGACCAATGGGGCATTCCCGCGCTACGATTCCATTGGAAGTGGTCCGATGATGAACTCAAACAGATCGCCCACCAGCAGGAAATGATGGGAGCCATCCTCGAGTCCATGGGCGGCCGGGTCCGCCGCCCACCCGAGACGAAGGATCCGCTCAAGGCGGTCAAGAACGGGGGGTCGATCATTCACGAAGTCGGCGGGGCCATCATGGGGA
>JAGRPC010000333.1:0-4434 GCA_020439925.1 Verrucomicrobiia bacterium
TGGCACGAGCCCTGGCGCTGCCATCGCCTCGCCCTCAGCGAGATGACTCTCGACTCCTTTCTCCACGGTCTCGACGAGACCTGGACGGGAAACCTCCGGTTCGCCGGAGCGGCCCATTCCGAGGGAGTCACGGACGTGTGGATGGGGCGGCCTCACCGGGCTTGAGGATCGGGAGTTGCAGATCCTCCTATCCGAAACCTTGCCAGATCAATGAAAACCACGATGCTCACGATTCGAACCCAAGCACACCTGCCGATGGCTTCGCCAACTCTGGCACCTGTCCTCTCCCGATGACTCTTCCCCTGACTCTCCGCCCTCTCCTCAGGCTGCCCGTCCTTTTCCTTTTCAGCCCGTCGATACCGCTCCTCGGTCAAGCGCCGGCCGCCATCGTCACCGAACCGATCCTCAACGCCCACGCCGGGGCTGAATACGGAAAGGCGATTCCTTTCCGAAAAATCCCGGGAACGGCGGGAACCCTCGCCCTCGAGGTTTCCGGCGACCGGCTCTATGCGCTCGAGAGTGGCGGCCTTTCCATCTATGACCTCGCGGATCCGCTGAGGCCGGAGAAACTCGGAAGCGTGGGCGGCATGGGAAATGTGCGGCAGCTCCGGGTCCGGGGGAAGACGGCCTTTCTGACCTCTCGCCAGTACGGCCTGTGGGCGGTGGATCTCTCGGATGTGAAGAACCCGAAGATCATCTCCAACTTCGACGCAGTCGAAATGGCGACCGGGCTCGATGTGGCCGGGGACGTGGCCTTCATCGGCAACCGGGTCTATGGCGTTCAATGCGTGGACGTGTCGGATCCGGCGCACATGAAGCATCTCTCTTCCTACCCCACCGACGAATCGCAGTCGGTCACCTATCGTGACGGGTTGCTCTTCAGCGGGGACTGGGCGGGAGGAGAAGTGACGGTGCTTGATGTCTCGGATCCGGGCGCCCCGAAGCCGGTGTCGAACATCAGGCTCGACGGTTATGGCGATGGCATGGCTGTCCGGGGCAACCTGTTGTTCGCCTCCACCGGGCAACACAAGAAAAGCGGTCCGGAAGAAGAGCGGCACGGTGCCGGACACGGGCTCGACCTTTTCGATATCTCCGATCCATCGAAACCGGTCAAGCTGTCGAAGGTCGCGTTTCCCTCGATCTATTTTGGTCCCTGCGACTACTGGACCCCGCGCCTCTCCGGCCACTTCTGTTTTGCCTCGGACACCATCAACGGGGTTTTCCTGCTCGATGTCGCCGATCCGCGCAAGCCGAGGATCCTGGGAAACCTGATCCTGCCGAAATCGGATCCGGAGAACGCGGAGATCCACGTGCCCTACGAGCAGATCATGGATCCCGGCATTCCCCAGGGAGATGCGGTGTCCTCCATCGCGGTGGGAGATGGGGTGCTCTACGTGTCGGGAAACTACACTGGCATTTACCTCGCCGAGTTTCCCGGCATCGCTGTTCCTGAACCGCGCGACGTGGGCGGATTGCCACATCTGCCCGACCATCCGTTCCCCGGGGAGAATACCGACGTGTTTTTCTCCTCCGGTCCCGAACCGGTCCAACCCACCCGCGCGGTGGCCTTGCATGGCGACGTCGCCTACACCGCCAATGTGTGGGACGGACTGAAAGTTTACCGCCTCAGCGAGGACGAAGGGATCCGCCAGATCGGCGCGGTCGACATCGAATACGCGGCCGATGTGAAACGTTCCGGAGATCGTCTCTACGTGGCGGAGGGACAGAACGGCATCGGGGTCTATCGGATCAAGAGCGAAACCGGGATCGAAGAGATCGGCCGACTGCCCGTCCTGGAGAAGGGACGCACCTTTGCGCAATTCCTCTGGGCCTTCGAGGGCACCGACACGATTGCCGCGACCTGTGCCGCGACGCAGGTCCACTTCGTCGATTTCAGCGATCCAAAGAAACCGGAAATCGTCCACAGCGAGTCGGGTCGCGGCTTGCTCTACGGAAACTACGGATCTCAGAACCTCGCCGCCGGACGCTACTTCGGCCTCGCCCGCCAAGGGGCCGGCTTCATGGTCTTCGATCTTCGAGACCGGAAGGTGAACCCGGTCTGGCTCGATGGTTTTCCTCTTTGTTCACAAACCGGCAGTGTGGCCGGTATGGGCGATGAACTGCTGGTGATGCGCGCGGGTGGTTATGCCCGGTTCGACCCCCGACATCCCGTGGCGACACAGGAGCTGATCCGGCACCAGTTTCCCGGGCAGGAACAACTGCCCGCCGACGTGCCCGACGATTCGGCGATGAGCCGCTCGCTGTTTCCGAAGAGCGAATGGGAAGGCATGCCCTACTACGATGCCGCCTCGGGTCGCCTCGCGGTGGTGAACCGGATCTTCAAAAACCTCCGGATCTATGACTTTTCCGACAAGGACCACCCGAAACTGCTGAAGCATGCGAAACTCAACGCCAATGCCTATGCACCCACCATCTGGAAAGGGCACGTGCTGGTGCCGGGCGGATATTCGGGATTGTTGCTGGAGAAATAGGCCCGCGAAGGAATCAAACGGGCGGCCCTTCCCGGTTCCACGCACCTGTGGGGCGCAAGGTCGGCTGAGGGGATTAGCAGCCTCCCCCCCCGACGGTCGCATCGATCAGAAGTCGGACCGCGACTACTTCTCGATCCGGTAAAGATGATGCCGGGTGCGGAGAAACATCGCCTTCCCCACCACGGCCGGAGAGGCCATGAATCCGGGACCACGACGAGGATCGTCGAGCGGAGCATCGGTGGCAAGACGGTTCGTCGCGAGGACCTTGAACTCTCGTCCGGGTTCGATCACAACGGTCTCGCCCTCGAGGCTGAAAAAGAACAGTTTTCCATCCGCGAGAATCGGACAGGCTCGGAATTTGCCACCGACCCGACCCTTCCAGACTTCCTCGCCGGTCTTTGCCTCCACGCAGACGAGAAAGCTGTCGTCCATGGCGAAGTAGACCAGGTCGTCCACGACGATGGGAGACGAATACTTGGGAAACGATTTTTCGATCTTCCATTCCACATGGGTGTCGGTCACCACACCGTGTCCGCCGGCTTTCACGGACATCATCTGCGCGCCCTGGCTGAAGCCGGTGACGATGATGAAACGGCCGTCGTGGTAGACGGGCCGGGCGGCGGCGGAATAGGCGGGATGATCGACCCGCCAGAGCTCCTTGCCGGTCCGGGGATCGTAGCCATAGGCGGCTTTGGCGCCGACGCTGCACATCACGGGATTGCCGTCGACGGAGACGATCAGGGGCGTGCCGTGGGCCTTGCGCCAGTCGCCCTCCTTGACCATCTGCTTGTCGACGTGTTCGTCGTTCCAGACCGCCGAGCGGTCCGTCTTCCAGACGGTCTCGCCCGTGCGCTTGTCGAGGGCGACCAGATACTGCAGGTCCGCCCCGTCGAAGGTGAGGATGAGGAGGTCTTCGAAGAGGACGGGAGAGGAAGAGGCACCCCGGTAGTGCCAGCACTTCAGATCCTCGCGCTTCCAGATCACCTTCTTCGTGGCCGTGTCGAGACAGGCGGTTCCGAAACTGCCGTAGTGAACATAGACTCGTCCGGGTTCGACAACCGCCGAGGGGGTGGCATAGCTGTTGTCCTGTCCGCCGTTGCCCATGGATTGAGGATCGTCGCTATGAAAAAGTTTCTCGTTGGCGATTATCTCTCCGGTCGTCGCATCCACGCAGAGAACGTAAAAGTCGTTGCCTTCGATCGTCGCCGTGGTCAGCCAGACCTGATTGTCCATCACGATGGGAGATGACAGACCGAGGAGGGGAATCTCGGTCTTCCACTTCACGTTCTCGGATTCGCTCCAGGTCAGCGGCAAGCCGGCTTCGCCGATGTGGCCGTCCTGGCTCGGCCCGCGAAAGTCCGGCCAACTGTCCGCCGCGGACAGCGGAAGCGACAAGGCAAGGCTGGCGAAGGTGAAAAAGCAGGCACTCCGAAGCATCGGCAGGGGGGATTTCATGGGTGGAAACTGCCGCGCGGACGGGAAACTGTCAATACAGGTGGTCGCGTCCCGGGAGATGAGTGCGGATTGAACCGGTTCACGAAAGAAGACCGCCGGTCGATGCATCCCGCGCCACTCTGAATCCAAGATGATCGAATCGCGCCGTCGCCCGGACGCCGTCGCGCCATGAGGGTCTCAAGAGGCGTGGCAGGCCGTCCCAGGAGCCACCGCGAATGGTGAAAAAGCCGGGAACGATCCCGGCACCGGGCTCGTGCGTCCTTGTCCACGGCGAAGCGGTCCACTCGTTCACATTGCCGAGAAGGTCGTGGAAACCCCAGGCATTTGGCGGGTAGGCGCCGACGGGAGTGAGGTCGCCCGGACCGACCCGTTCGATGGACTCGTCGAAAAGGTAGTTCGCGTGCGCAGGCTCGAGGGAGTCGCCATCGGGAAAAATCGTCTCGCTGCCGCAACGGCAGGCATATTCCCACTCGACCTCGGTGGGAAG
>JAGRPC010000333.1:4534-5854 GCA_020439925.1 Verrucomicrobiia bacterium
CCGATGACCGGGAGCAAAGGTCGCCCACTCCCGGTTCGTGACCGGATGGACACCCAGCGAGAAAGGCGCGACCTCGACGCGTCGTCGCGGCAGCTCGGTAGCGTTGGCAAATTTGTCCTGCGGCAGGGCTCCGATAAGAAAGGTTCCTCCGGACAGGGCGATGGTCGGTGGCGGGATCATCCGGCCGCATCAAAATCAATCACGCGTCGCGCTCCCGGGTTCGCGAGAACCCATCGGGCCAGCTCCGTTCCCTGACAAAACCACACATCCCCGCAGGCGGCGATGTCGCGAAGGAGCCGCTCCAGCAAACGTACCCGGGAGGGACGGCCGCTCAGCCAGGGATGAAGCGTGATGACAAAACAGCAGCCGAAATCGCGCATCGCCTCGAACTCGTCCCACCACAGCCGGTAGACCTTTTCACAATCCTCCGGGAGGACTCCCCAGGCGGGATCCGCGTTGAAGGCGAATTGCTCCCAGTCCTCGAGCATCCACTGACCGGGAATCTCGACAAGACCGTTCTCGTGACGGAAGGGCACATCGTCGCCCATGAGGCTCGCATCGTAGATCAGTCCCTCCGAAACGAGAAGGTCGGTTGTGCCCGGATTGATCTCGAACCAGGGAGCCCGGAACCCGGACGGCCTCTTTCCGGTGATCTCTTCGAGAATGCCGAGGCTGAGACGGAGAATGTCACGTTCCTCCTCCGGCGAAAGATTAGCCAGCTTCTCGTGGAGATGACCGTGTGCCCCGATCTCGTGTCCCGAGGCGGCGATGACGCGGGTCATCGCGGGATGGCGCTCCGCGATGTAGGAGGGAATGAAGAAGGTCGCGGGCACTCCGAGGTGGTCGATCAGCCCGAGCAGTCGCGGCACCCCCACGGCCGGACCGTACTCGCATTGCGACATCGTCGTGAGCCGTCGTGCCAGCGCGGGGTCCTCCGAGAGGGCGGTCGTCTCGCCGTCGACGTCGAAGCAGAGCATCACCGCGCAGCGTTTGCCACCTGGCCAGGTAAAGCGTGGGGGCGGCAGGTATTTGTCAGGATTCAGGATCATGCCAGGCGCCGTCGGGAGTGATTTCGGAAGGAAGGGTGAGATCGTAGCGCTCCCATCCCGCGGCGATGCCGCCATCGACGGGGAGGACCACCCCGGTGATGTAGGACGCCTCCTCGGAACAGAGGAAATTGGCGGCCGAGGCGACTTCCCCGGGAAGGCCGAGGCGACCCAGCGGAGTTCGGGATTCGGCGAAGGGAATCTCGGGATTGTCCGGAATTCCCTCCACCGCGGGTGTCCGGATCGTACCGGGGGCGATCGCGTTCACGGTGAT
>JAGRPC010000334.1:0-1762 GCA_020439925.1 Verrucomicrobiia bacterium
TGCCGATGAGGTGGAAAAGCTGAGTCAGGAATTTTTGAGTGTGAAGCCGTGACTCATAACCCTGCTCCTACTCCCCGCGGATCCATCGAAAAGAACGGATCGACGGGTTCGAAACCATGAAATCACCCCGATCAGCCGCGACCGACGAATCCCGCGCGGAGATCTCCGAGATCCTGCGAAAGGTTCGGAAGATCGAGTTGCGTACGCGAGGATTGGTCCGGGAGAGCTTCGGAGGTGAATACCACAGTTGCTTCAAGGGGGAAGGCATCGACTTCGAGGATTTCCGAGAATACCAGCCGGGCGACGAGGTCCGCACGATCGACTGGAACGTTACGGCCCGCATGGGGCGTCCCTACGTGAAAAAGTTCACCGAAGAACGTGAAATGACCGTCTTCGTTTGCGTGGACATCAGCGCCTCGGGCGACTATGGCAGCATCGGTCCCAGCAAGCGGGAGATGATGGCCGAGGTCGCCGCCCTTCTTACCTTCAGTGCCCTGCAGAACAAGGACAAGGTCGGCCTCATCCTCTTTACCGACGAGGTCGAGCTTTACCTTCCGCCCAAAAAAGGCACCGCTCACGCCCTACGCCTGATCCGGGAAGTTCTTCATTTCGAACCCGAGGGCCACCGCACCTCACTCAACGCACCGGTCCACCTCCTGAAAAACGCGGTGCGAAAGCGGTCCCTTGTGTTCCTGATTTCCGATTTTCTTTTCCAGGAGGACCTGGGCAACGATCTCCGTATCGTGAACCGCAAGCACGACCTGGTCGCCATCCAGGTGAGCGACCCCGCCGAACTCGCCCTCCCCTCGGTCGGTTATGTCAGGCTCGAGGACCCCGAAACCGGGCAGCAGGTCGAAATCAACACCTCAAACCCCCGCGTTCGTTCCGCCTATCTCTCCGAGTCCGGCCGCTGGCAGGAGGAAGTCGACCGCCAGTTCAAACGTCTTTCCATCGACAAGCTCTCTCTCCGCACCGACGAAGAGTATCTCCCGATCCTCCATGGCTTTTTCAAGCGCCGTGTCGGCCGCGAGGTCGCTTGACCCTATCTGGTGATGGACCTGACCCTCTTTTATCTCGCCCAAGCGCTTCCTGCTTCTCCCGGCACAACGCCATTGCCGGGCGGGAACGTGGTTCCCGAAGGGATCTACGACATCATCGTTCCCGAGGCCGAGCGCCCCCTCTGGCCGCTCTTCGTTTTCGGGTTCCTTGGACTGATCCTTATGGGTGCGATCGTTTGGCTGATCCTCTTCCTGATGCGCCAACGTGAACCCCGCCTTTCCGTTTCCCTCGCTGGCCGGACTTTTCGCGAATTCAACCGAATCGAGCGGAACTCGGAGGACCTCCCGAACAACGCACGGGCCCTCGCCATTTCGGAAGCCCTCAAGAACTATTTTGAGGAACGCTTCCGCGACCGGGTCAGGTATGAGACCACCGAAGAGTTCCTCGCCCGCCTCTCCCGGGAAGGGACCCGGCTTCCCCACGGGATCCAGGAAGGGTTGCGCGAATTCCTTACTGCTTCCGAGGAGGTGAAGTTCGGCAATCGTCGTGACGCCTCGACTTGGATCACTCCGCTCGTGAAATGTGCCCGCGATCTGGTCACCTCCTGTGAAGCCTTCATCGCTGAGCAGTCTCCCAGTCGTCGCCAGGCAACAAAGTCCCGACCGTCATACCCAACCGGGAAATGATCGACCTGCCGCATGGCTTCTGCAGGAAAGCATGCGCCTTTCCGCCACTTGCCCGACGAGGGAAGCCTCTCCATCTT
>JAGRPC010000334.1:1899-2123 GCA_020439925.1 Verrucomicrobiia bacterium
CCCGCAGGCCCGTGGACCGGAACCTGGGCCACCACGACCAACGGTCACACAGGAACCCTTCGTGCCATCGTCAGCCCCTCGGAGAAGAAGCCCGGCTTGTACGACTTCCGTTACCATGCGACCTGGAAGAAGATTCTTTCCGGCACCTACACGGTGAGTTACCCCGTCAAAAAAAGTGGCAACACCTACCGCGCCGTCGGCGAGGAGAAACTCGGTTTCTTCGG
>JAGRPC010000334.1:2167-12120 GCA_020439925.1 Verrucomicrobiia bacterium
AACGACAAGGGGGATCTGGGATCGTTCAAGATGCGGAGGCCGGAGTGATCCTCGGGTTCCGGAACCGTGCAAGAAGGTCATCGCCTCATCACTTCGAGAAACGCACGGTCCCCACTCCGGAGTTTCCCATGGCCTGCCAGATGCCAATCCCCGCCCCACCATCGGCATTGCTGAGGTCACCACGAGTCAGTTCGCTGGCGTCGACGTGTTTGAGATGACGAGGGCGTTCGGGATCGGTAATGTCGTAGATCTGCGGCAAACCGTTCCCGAAAGCAACAAGCAGTCCGTTCAACGTGTCGAAACTGGAATAGCCCGGAGCGGCGACACGCCCGGAACGGACGAAGGCTCCATCCTCGCCAATCCGCCAGGCCCGGATAAATCCACTCCCGGCAGCATGGATCCAGTTCCCAACGAAGAGTGCATCCTCGTCGATGGCATAGGGATCGTAGGCTGAGGAAGTTCGGATCTGATCGACGAGTGTCGCATCAACCCCGTCATAGCGGCTCGTGTGAAAAGCACGACGCGAAGCGGGCCGACCGTCGGGGCCAAAGCCGCAACCAACCGTCAGGAGCGTCGTCCCGTCCCGGGACACCGAGAGGAGTCGCCCCGGCAGGTTCACCTCGTTGCTCACGACCGGCGCGTCCACATCAGTAAAATCCACCGTCCTCATGAAATGGCGGTAGCGCCGAGACAGCTCTCCGACTCCCGGATCGGAGACGCCGTCGTAGGCCATCGAACTGAGGTAGAGCTTTTTGTCCACTGCCACAGGGGCACTCCAGTCGCCGGTGTTTCCAATCCGGACGTCTACGGTGGCAGTATATCGAGGCGAGGTAGGGTCGCTCACGTCAAAAACGACCATCTCATGGCCAGCACTGGTGCGATACCACGGCGCAATCATCCGGGCGGAGTCAACGGCGAGCGACGAAGTGGCGGGGCCCGCATCCCCCGAAGCGGAACGCCCTGCGCCTGTCGAAGCCGGGCTCGCCCCCACGGCGTCAAGATTGGCGTTAACCAGAGTCATGGAGCCGGAAGGGTCCAAGCTCACCGATCTGAGGGTTGAAAGGCTGCCGACATTCGCAAGCGTGTCGTTGGCCAAGGTGGGTGGAGCCAATCCAACGACCGGAACCACATCATACCACCACCAGGACGACCACTGTTCCCTCACCCAGACGAGCGTGTCTTCAGCTGGCCAGGCCGGCTCAAGTTGGCCTGCGCCATAACCGTAGCCGGGGTCGACATCGGCTTGGGTGCGTCCGATCCGGGTGACCTCGGGAAGAGAGGACACGTCGTAAACGGAGAGAATGAGTGGATTGGCCGCCGTTTCCGGCTGACTAACGCCCGCAGTCTTGTAGATGGGCAGAAAAACGTTCGCCCCCTGTTGGGAGAGGTAAAGTTTCCCGTTTCGGACAGTTGCGCCCGTGACCGGAACGTTTTCCAGTTCGAGGAAGTTCACCGTAGCGTCAGGATCGGCCGCACTTGCAATGGTGAGGCTCGGCGGGGAGGAACGAGTCCAGTCCGCGGAGCCTCCGATCTCGATAACATAGTCTCCCGAATGGAAGACCCGGTCCACCCGCCACGCAATTTCAACGTCCGAGGTGACGGCTGGATGATCACGGTCTGCAAAGTTCACGGTGATGAGGTCGCTCGACGAGATCGCGATGATGCGATTCCCCAGCACGGCAGTTCGGCGGGCCGCGAAGCCCTGCTCCACGATGCCTCGTTTGGTCAGGGTATCGCGCCCGAGGTCGATCAACTGGATACGGCTCGCCCATCCGCTCGTCTGGTCGTAGCCCGAATAGGGAACAAGAACGAGGCCATCGTCGGGGAAGACACTGAAGGCCTTTTCGTCCCAATTCGCCTCGCTGTAGCTGTAATCGTCGCCAAGGGGAAGCTGGCTGAGCAGTTCGGGTGACGATGGATCACTCACATCAAACAGGGACACGGCGGTCCGCGAATCCACCCGACCAATGCCGACGAGCTGGTCTCCAATCGGTTCGATGTAAGTGGAAAATCCAGGCACCTCAAGCTCGCCGAGCAGGGTCGGATTGGCAGGATCCGTCAAATCCACGACCCAAAGCGGGTCGATCGTCAGGAAGGTGACCACGTATAGACGGTTTCCACTGAACCGGGTTGCGTGGACCGTCTCCCCCACCCCAAGTGCAAGGGAACCGAGTCTCACGGGATCGTCGGGCCGGGCCAGGGAAAAGGACTCTACCTCGGTGCGAGGCTGGATCGGAATCGCATTCCCGTTTCCAGACCAATTGCGCGGTACAGCCGAAACCACGGTGAGCACATCGCCCTTGAGGTTGATCTTGAATTTGTCCGGGACCTGCCCCGCCAGGAGAATCTGCCCACGCTGTGCGAGAGTGCCGTCCGAGGCGGATATGTCAATCACATCGATAACCGATCGCCGCCAGTCGTCTGACGAGCGAACGACAAATAGGAATCGGTCAGTCGCTGCAATCTCGTTCCCATAGCTGCCCAATTCGAGACGATCGCTCAGTCTTGGTTCGGCGGGATTGCTCAGGTCGTAAGAACTGACGAGAAGCCCGATCTTGCCGCTGATACCATAGACGTGGGTAACGAGGTAAAGGCTGGTTCCCACAAGTCGGCTTTCCACCAAGCTCCCCGGATAGGAAATCCTCACGACTGCCCCGGGCTTTCCTCCGGAAACGTCGGCAATCACGATCGCCCCACTGGTCGCATCGTAGGCGGCCGGCGAATCATCCGCGAGAGAGAAGGGGCGGTTCGCCAGAGAAACGAAGTAAGAGGCCCTTGTGAGAAGGGCAACATGGTTTGCATCGAGGAGATACATCTGTTCTCCGCGATTGGGCTCACGGAGTTGGCCCAGGAGGATCGGTGCGTCCGGATTCGCGATGTCGAAAACCTGCAATCCCCGAAGTTGATTGAAGAAGTACAATCGATCTCCATCGATGCGCCAGATGTCTGACTCCTCCACCTCGCGAGCGACAGAGGCAGAGGCAGAGGAATTGTTGATTGTATCGATCGAATCCAAGGTGGCACGACTCAGCGCCACCACACCGGGCGTTGCCCCACCGACACCGATGAATCCGCTGCTGGAAGCAAGCGCAGGATCCGCCAGAAACCGCGTCACCGGCCCATTGACGGTAGGGGTCGAAGCTCTGACACGCGTTCCAGAAACGAACAGACCCCGACGCGGGATTTGGCGCTTCAGGACAATCCGGTAGACCCCCGCAAGCCCTTCGGTCTTTCGGGTCGCAAGGATTCTCCAGGTGTTCGCATTCCGCCTGTCCCGTTGCTGAAGCGTGACCGATTCGTATCCGGAAGGAACGATGACGTAAACGATCCTCCTCTGCAGCGATCTGATCTCAGGATATTCTCCTTCCGATGCACCTAAGTCTGCCGAGATGGCAGTGAGTCCGATCAGAATCAGGACAAGAACCCGGCAGAGGGAGGCCATTTGAGGGTGGGAAACGGGCGACGCAGTATCTTGGCGAATCGTTGAAAGTCAATTTGAAACAAGGAACGCGTCCACTTTGGAAAATGCATCCTTCTGAGGAGGGTCCATGTCTCTTTCCCTTGCGCCGGAATCGAATTCCCCGCATCGTCCGGCGCTCCTGTGCCACGAATGACCCGCGACCGTTCCCTGCCCATCTTCGAGCTCGAGTCCGACTTTCTCGCCGCCTTACGCGTAGAAAACGCACGCCTCGTCGTGGAAGCTCCCACGGGATCGGGAAAATCGACCCAGATTCCCCAGTTTCTCGCCGACAGCGGCCTTTTCGGCGATCGCGAGATCTACGTCCTCCAGCCGCGCCGTCTCGCGGCGCGGATGCTCGCGCACCGGGTGGCCGAGGAACGGGGTGGCCGCCTCGGTGACGAGGTCGGTTACCAGGTTCGCTTCGAAAGCGCGGTCTCGGCGAAAACACGGATCCGCTTTGTCACCGAAGGCATCCTCATCCGGAAGCTCATCGAGCAGCCGGACCTCGCCGAGGTCGCCGCGGTCGTTCTGGATGAATTTCACGAGCGCCATTTCTTTGGTGACGTCAGCCTGGCCCGCTGCCTTGAGGAGCAGCGTGAAAGGCGACCCGATCTGAAGATTGTCGTCATGTCGGCGACACTCGAAACCGCGGCCCTGAATGCCTACCTCGGAAACGGGACCCGTCACCTTGTTTCCGAGGGTCGAACCTATCCTGTCCAAATCGACTACGAGCCCCAACGGGAACGCCACCAGGGTGAACTCTGGGATCACGCCGTGCGGGTCATTAGGGACCACCTGAAAACTCATGGCATACAGGGACATATCCTGGTTTTCATGCCCGGGAGGTACGAAATTCAGAGGACCCTCGAGGCCCTGAAACATGCCAACTGGAGCGGCGGCTTCGAACTTCACGCCCTCCACGGAGAACTGCCTCCTGTCGAGCAGGATGCGGCGGTGGAACGAAACGATCGGCCAAAGATCGTGGTCGCCACCAATGTGGCGGAAACTTCGATCACGATCGATGGCGTTCGCCTGGTGGTCGACTCCGGCCTCGAACGTCGCGCTTCCTTCGACTCTCGTCGCGGCATCGGGACGCTCCACATCGAAAAGATTTCGAGGGCATCGGCTGACCAGCGCGCTGGACGAGCGGGTCGAACCGGACCTGGAGTCGCCATTCGGCTCTGGAGCGAACGCGAGCACGAACAGCGCGAAGTCGCTACTCCGGCCGAGATCCGGCGCATGGACCTGAGCGAGGCCGTCCTTATCCTTTGCTCGAGCGGCGTCGACTCCATCCGTTCCTTTCCCTGGTTCGAACCTCCCGATCCTCGCGGGCTGGATGAGGCACTGCGCCGCCTGAGAGAACTTGGAGCGCTCGATATGCAGGAACGGCTTACCGATGACGGGAGGCTGATGGGACAACTACCGGTCCCTCCGCGTTTTGGCCGCATTCTTCTCGATGCTGCCCGCCAGGGTTGCCTCGAACCTGTCGCTCTGATTACGGCAATCACCCAGTCCCGCCCTCTGTTTCCCCTTCGCAAGAAGCACTCCGCCCATCTCATGCCCTCCGACTTTGTGCATGACGAAGATGTATCCGACTTCCAGCCACTTCTGAGGGCCTGGCGCCAGATGAAGGAAAATGGGTTCCGGCGGGAGGTCGGTGAACGATTCGGAATCCATATCGGAGCCGCGAGAGACATCGACCGGATCGCGAGCCAACTCGTGCGGGTGGCTTCGCGCTGGGCCAAGGATGCGACCGAATTCGCGGAACCGGACGAAGCGTGGCTTGGCAGAATCCTTCTTGGCGGGTTTTCCGACCGGCTCGCCCTGCGCCACAACCCCTCGACCCTCAGTTGCGCGGTGATCGGCGGACGACGCGGACAGCTCGAAAAGGAGAGCGTCGCCGCCGACAAGGAGGCTCATCTTTTCATCGCCGGCGAAATGGTCGAAGTCGAGGGGAAGGATGTCGCCGTGAAACTCTCCCTTTGTACACGCGTCGAGGAGGCCTGGTTGCGAGAGCGTTTTCCCAACGACTTCCAGGAACGCGACGGCGCTGTCTGGGACGAACGAAACCGCAAGGTGGAGGCGAGGCGCGAGCGCCGCTTCCGCGATCTTGTCCTGGAGTCGCGCCCCAGCGGCCAGGTTCCCCGGGAACAGGCCGCCTCCCTCCTCGCCGAGCGTGTCCTCTCGGGCGAACTCAACCTGAAAGCCTGGGATGAAAAGGTCGAGGCCTGGTTCGCCCGCATCAATCTCGTCGCTGAGCACTGCCCCGAGTATGGTCTCGTCCCCGTCGACGACGAAGCCAGGCTCCTCCTTCTCGAGCAAATCTGCGCCGGAGCCACCAGCTACGCCCAGATCAAGGATCGACCCGTGTGGAATGCGCTTCGGGAATGGCTCCCTCCCCATCAGGCCGACGCCCTCGACTACCTCGCTCCGGAGTCCATCACCCTATCCACCGGAAAACCTACCCGGGTCCATTACCGGCCCGGCGAAAAACCTCGCATCTCGGTGCTGATCCAGCATCTCTTCGGGCGCAAGGATTCCCCGACCATCTGCGATGGCAAGGTGCCCGTCGTAATCGAGATCCTGGCCCCCAACCACCGCCCCGTCCAGGTGACGGAGAATCTCGCGGGCTTCTGGACCGGCAGCTACCCGGCGGTGAGGGCCCAGTTGAGAGGACGCTATCCGAAGCACGCCTGGCCGGAATACGGATGACGGCATAACCGCACGCGTGATTTTTGCAGTTGCTTCGAGCGGAGCCTTTGTTCAACTTCCCTTCATGAAATCAATGCTTCTTTCCGGTCTCCTCGTCCTTTCGTCCCTCGCCGCTGGTTTCGGTTTCACCTCCTGCGCCTCCAGCGGTTCCGGCTCGGGCGACGGAACCTACACGGCTCCCCCTTCCCTCTCGCCGGTCGATGCGACCGACCGGATGCGCAGCGAATACCGGGACTGGAGACGGTGATTCGCATTCTTTCTCTCCTTTTGCTTCCCAAGGAACACTGCTTTTGCTAGACCATGATCCCGGAGGAGGGATCATGGAGAAGCTGAGCATCGTTGAGTCTGTCCTCGACAACCTGCCTGTCGCCGTTTTCGCCAAGGACGCGACAAACGATTTCCGTTTCATCCTCTGGAACAAGAAGCAGGAGGAAGTGACAACGATCCGGGCGGAAAAGGCGCTGGGAAAAAACGACTATCACCTTTTCTCGCAGGAATCGGCCGACTATTTCCGCAGCGTCGACAAGGCGGTGCTCAAGCGAGGGAGCCTCATGAAGGTTCCCGAGGAGATCATCGAAACCAAGAACGGGCGTGAAGTCCATCTTCGCACCGTCAAGATTCCCGTTAAAGACGAAGAGACCGGCCGTCTCCTCGTTGTCGGCATCAGCGAAGACATCACCGAACAGGTGAAGTCACGCGAGCAACTCGAGCGGCTCAACCGACATCTCGTCGAGACCAACCAGGAGCTGCAGCAAACCCAGATGCAGCTGATCCAGGCCGAAAAGCTGGAATCGATCGGTCGCCTTGCGGCCGGAGTGGCGCACGAGGTGAAGAATCCCCTCGCCCTCCTTCTCCTCGGGGTTGACTACCTCTCCCAGGGCATCCAGCCCGACGATCCCAACGTCGATCGTATCCTGCAGCAGATGCGCGAAGCCGTCGAGCGAGCCGATCGAATCGTTCGCGGTCTCGTCGATTTCTCCTCGCAACGCTCCCTTTCCCGAGAGCCCACCCGTCTCTCCCGGATCGTCGACGAAGTGCTCCTCCTCGTGAAGCACGAGCTGACCCGCTCGAGCACGAAAGTGAGCCTGCGCATCGAGAAGGATCTTCCACCGGTCTTTCTCGACGTCTCGAAGTTCGAGCAGGTGCTCATCAATCTCATCATCAACGCGGTCCATGCGATGGAGGGCGTGCCCGCGAAGCAACTCAAGATCCGCGCCCGTTCCGAGTCGCTCGACGAGGTCGTGAAGAACGAGGGAGCCCGAAAGCGGGAGGTCTTCCGCTCGGGAGATCGCGTCGTCATCCTCGAAATCCACGATCTTGGCCACGGCATCGATCCCGCGGATTCCAACCGGCTCTTCGACCCCTTCTTCACGACCAAGGCCACCGGTCTCGGCACCGGACTGGGGCTCTCCGTAGCCCGTCGCATCGTCGAGCTGCATGGCGGGGAACTGACGCTGGAAAACCACGAGAAGGAACCCGGGGCCGTCGCTCGAATCATCCTTCCCACCAAGATCGAGACCGGCAAAGTGCGTACGGTCACCGGAAAGGTCCGGACGGATGAAAAACCCCGCGAGAAAACGAATGAGATTGACAGCAGCGCTCCGGGTCTGACATCCTGACAACATCGCAAATCTTCACCCCCTTCCCACGCGCCATGGCCCGGAAAATCCTACTGGTCGACGATGAAGCCGGATTCACCGAGCTCCTTAAAATGAATCTCGAACGCAGCGGCTTCGAAGTCCGAATCGAGAACGACTCGACGCGAGCTTTGATCGCCGCCCGCGAGTTCCAACCGGATGCCATTCTCCTCGACGTGGTCATGCCCGGCATGGACGGTGGTGATGTGCAGGCCCAGCTTCAGGCGAACCCGATTCTGAGCAGGATCCCCGTGGTCATGCTGACCGCTCTCGTCGACTCCACCGAACTCTCCGAGGGGGCGGTGGCCCAGGCGGGTTCTCAGATGGTTCTTCCAAAGCCGGTCAATCTGCCGCTCCTGCTCCGGGTCCTCGACGATATTGTCCCAATCCCCGGTTAAATTAAGGCCCACCTCCTGAAGCCGGCCTCAATTTCGCGTTATCCCTCTCCTGCCAAAAGTGGCGGTCAATCGGGAATCGGGTCGGAACGTTTCACCGTCGCGCCTTCCCAGATCGCTTCGTCGGTCTTGGCGTCGTAGGTCAATACCCGACTGGCACTGTTGGGCGCCGGCGGCACATCCACTTTGGGCAACCATTTCCGATGTTCGGCGATAACCCCCGCATAAGCCGGATCCTGAGCAAGATTGGTCCACTCATGAGGATCCTTCTTCATGTCATAGAGTTCCTCGCTGCCATCGGCATAATGAATGTAGCGCCAGTTTTCAGATCTTACGCCATGATTGCCCTGGTTGTGGCTGGTCATTGCAGGACGATCCCGCTTCATCGATGCGTCGCGCAATTGGGGGGAAAGGCTGATTCCCTCCAGATCACTTCGCGGAGTCAGGCCGGCCAGTTCAACGAGGGTGGGATAAATATCGAGCAGTTCTGCAGGCTGGGTGCACCGCTGACCGGCCGTCACACCGGGGCCAGCGAAAATGAGGGGAACCTTGGTCCCCCGATCCCACAAGGTGTTCTTCCCGGTAATCTCCTTCTCGCCGAGATGCCAACCATGGTCTCCCCAGACCACCACAATGGTGTTCTCAAGCATCCCCTCCTTCTCGAGCGCCTCGATGATTCGCCCGATCTGTGCGTCCACAAAGCTGGTGCAGGCCAGGTAGCTGCGGACGAGATTCCGCCATTGCCCTGCCTCCTCGACCCACTTCAGGCGCGGCTCGGGCAGATTCCAGTGCAGATACCAGGAAAACCGGGGCGTATCCTCGCGATCCCCGCGTTTGATCACCGGAAGGACGCTGTCGTCGTCGGGGTAGAGGTCGAACCACTTCTGGGTCGCATAACAGGGCACGTGAGGCAGGAAAAAACCCGCGGCCAGGAAGAAGGGCTGCCCTTCCGGCATGGCCTCGATGTGCTCGACTGCCCAGCTCGCCACCTGGTAATCGCCCTTCTGGCTGTCATCGTTGTCCGGAGGCCAGACTCCCCAGTCCATGAGTGGGTGATCGCCCATCGGAGTCGGAGGAATTAGCTTTTTCGGTGGCCTGGAGCCTATGCCTGGATTCGGCCCTCTCACCTGAAATTCGACCAGCTCCTCCTTGCCTCCCGGCGCATTCTGTTCTCCTGCTCCCTTTTTCTTGGCATCTCCTTTGGCCTTGCCTTTTCCTTTGCCTCCCGCCCCCGGAGCCCCGCTCCCGGCGTGGAAAATCTTCCCGACTGCAAGGGTCTGGTAATCGTGCGCAGCGAAATGCTGCGGCAGGGACACTCGCTCCTCAAACCCGGGCACGGTACGAAACCATGGCGAGAGCCCGTAAACACCGGTTGTGGTGGGACGAAGGCCGATCAGAAGGCTTGTCCGCGAAGGATTGCAGAGAGGGGCATTGCAATGGGCGTTGAGGAAGGAAGTGCCGCGCTCAGCCAGCGCGTCGAGATTTGGCGTTTTGGCCATCGGGTGGCCGCCAAGATGCCCAATCCAGTCATTCTGGTCGTCGATAGCGATAAAGAGGACATTCGGCTTTTCCGCCTGAGCTGGAACAATCCAGAGGAGACTCGCGAATGCGGTGAGGAAGGAAAAGAGGGGAGATTTCATGGGGCTTTGACAGGGTTGGGCGCCGGAATGGCGGGAAGGGGCTCCGGTTCGAAGTCGGTCGGATCAACCCATCCCGCTTTCGATCGGTCGAGTTCGCCGTTGAGGAAAC
>JAGRPC010000335.1 GCA_020439925.1 Verrucomicrobiia bacterium
CCGATGGAGGTGCCTCCGCGGGGCATCACGAACTCGACGTGCGAAGCGCCGGTGGCGGGGTCCCGGTGAAGTTCGTTGTAGCTGCGCCCGTAGAAGTCGATGCACATGCCCACGGCGGCGTCGCCCAGGGCGACATCCCGGGGGACCTTGGCGGAGGAGTCCGTGAAATAACGGCTGTTCGCGCTGATGCGGACGATGAGCCGCATGGCGTCGTCCCATCCCGCGGCGACGGCCGCGTCGCCCTCGAGGGAGCGCTCGCGAGCGAGGGTCTGGATGCGCTCCTGGACGAGCATCTCGAAGGCCTTGGTCGTGGATCCCGATTTGGTCGGATCGGCGAGGGCGATCTGCCCGTGGAAGCGAGGATCCTCTAAGTCGCTCCATTCGTCGGGCGGTTCCGGGATGCCGAGACGCTCGAGGACATCGCGATTGTAGCAGATTCCGAAGGCGGAAAGTACCGTCCCGACCCAGCGGAAGTCCGGATCGCGGAAGGGTTCGCCGCTGAAGGACTGGGGCATCACCGCCTCGCTGAACCAGTCCGGATGCTGCTCGGCGAGGGCGCCGGGGCCAAAGGCGCCGCTGGCGTCACGGGCGACAAGAAGTCCTGCCGCGGCCTGGCGCTCGAAGTCGAAGGCTCCGCCGCCGAAGAAGAGGTCGAGGCCGACCCCGAGATTCGATTTGAGATAGAGGCGACGAGCCGCGGCGGCCTGTTCCTCGGGCGTGGCTGTCTTGAGACGGACCGGGTCGGGCTCAGACTCCGCTCCGGTGGGTCCATCCGCGGTGTCGAGTTTCGGATTGGTGAAGGCATCCCGGATCGCGAGGGTGAAGGGCAGTCCGGTTTGTTCTTTCCACAGCGTCTCGAAACGGGTCGAATACTCCGAGCGGAGGAAACGCGCGATTTCGGAGGTGCCCCCGGGTTGTCTCCAGTCGATCGCGACCTCGCGCCCGTGTACTTTTCGCATATGGATCCGGAAGGCTCGGGCGAACTCGGACTGGATCGATTCGATGTGAGGAGTGATGATGACGAGGCGCTCGGCTTTCTTCGAGACCTTCTCCTCCTTCGGCCGCAGGGCGAAGGGGGCCACGAGGACCGCGGCGAGAAGAAAGGCAACGATGGCGAGGCGGGGGAGCATGGGAGTCACCGCCTGCCGGCGGCTGGAAGAACGACCACGTCCTCGGGTTTGGCGCTGGCGTAAAATATATTCCCGGTGTCGCGGAGGACACGGCGGGGATTGAGTTCGGAAAGGTGGAGGGGTTCGCTGCCACCCTCGGGTCGCAGGGTGTATTGGGCGATCTCACCGAGATACACGGACTCGGCGAGCGTGCCGGCAATGCCATTCTGCACCGGGGGAGCATCGGAGAGGGACAGGCACTCGGGCCGGATCGAGAGGAGGACGGACTCGCCGGGAGCGGGTTGCCATCCGGGCGCCACGACTCGACCGGCAATGTCGCCGAAGGCGGTGCGGACGTAGTGGTTTTCCCCGGAGACAAAGGCGTGTTCGCCCGGGATGAGGTTGGTTTCGCCGACGAATCCGGCGACGAAATCGGAAACCGGCCGACGATAGAGTTCCTCGGGAGTGCCGACCTGGGCGAGACGGCCCGCGTCGAGCACGGCCATGCGGTCGGCCATGGAGAGGGCCTCCTTCTGGTCGTGGGTGACGTAGATCGTGGTCAGGCCGAACTCCTTGCAGATCCGGCGGATCTCCCCGCGCATCTCGATGCGCAGCTTGGCGTCGAGATTCGAGAGCGGCTCGTCGAGTAGGAGGCAGCGGGGACGGATGACGAGGGCCCGGGCGAGGGCGACGCGCTGTTGCTGGCCG
Organism: Verrucomicrobiia bacterium; assembly: GCA_020439925.1. Classification (GTDB taxonomy): domain Bacteria; phylum Verrucomicrobiota; class Verrucomicrobiia; order Verrucomicrobiales; family DEV007; genus Arctic95D-9. The sequence goes on from JAGRPC010000335.1 coordinate 1,818, forward strand.
CCGGAGAGCTGGTTGATCTTGCGGGAGCCGAGCCCCTCCATGCGCACCATGGCGAGGGCCTCCTCGACGCGGGTCCTGATCTCCGCTTTCGGCAGTCGGCGTTCCTCGAGGCCGAAGGCGACATTGCGGAAGACATTGAGATGCGGCCAGAGGGCGTAGCTCTGGAACATCATTCCGGTTTCCCGCTTGTGTGGCGGGATGTGGGTGACGTCCCCGTCGTCGAAGGCGATGGAGCCCTCGTCGGGAAAATGGAACCCGGCCAGAGCGCGGAGGAGGGTGGTCTTCCCGCAGCCGGAGGGTCCGAGGAGAAAGAAAAGTTCGCCGCCGGTAATATCGAGGTCGAGGTGATCAAGGGCGACGAGGTCGCCGAAGCGTTTCACGAGACCGCGTATGGAGATGGAAACCATGGAGACAACACAAAGCCAGTAGCGGATTCCGGACTTTGCCTCAAGGAAAATGGCAGAAGATGGGGGATGATGAATCAGCCGATGGTGTCGAATGCGAATCTACCGTGCTTCCTTGAAGTCGGAAGGGACGAGAATGGAAGACGTCGATCGAGATCGTTTTTCAAATGCTGCTTTGACTTTCCTGTTGGCAGCGAAGTAGCATGAATGCGAGGCCAATTTGAATGTTCTGATGAAAACAGCGACAGTATCTTTCGCCAACCGCGCTCGTTCACTGGCAGTGTGCGGAGCCTTCCTGAGCTTCTGGTTTTCGGCGACTCCCGATCTGAAAGCCAGTCCGACCGGCAGGTACAGGGTAACCGGCAATGAGGTTGATACCGGTATCGCATATAGCTTTCGCGGAATCGTTGTCGTATCCAAACGAGACGCATCCTTTTCTCTACGATACAACGACGGTGACTCGGCGAGATACGGCGGACGTTTCAATCGTGATCTTGATCCGAATCGGAGAAGGCAGACGGTGGCCTTTCGAGGGAAGAAGCACGGTGAAGTGGTTACCGGTCGTTGCACCTTCCTTCCCGGAGAGAGAATCAAATTCAGTTACAGGGCACCCCAAACGACGGGCAGAGGCCGAGGAAGGAAATAGGAGTTGGAGTGTCTCGACAACCGTTCCCGTCCATAAACGATTCCGGGTCAGGGCCTGGGCCCACCCGAGAGGATCGTCGCGATGGCTTCGAAGAGACTCTTCTTCAGGTCCGGGCTGTATCCCGTGTGAACCCAGGCGATCTTTCCGTCCGGTCCCACGACGACGGTGTGGGGGATTCCTTCCACCTGGTAGGAACGTCCGACCTTCATGTTGAAGTCGAGGGCGACGGGAGTGTCGTCCCACTTGCGCGCCTTGAGGAAATCGTTGATGAGCGGAGGGGTTTCCCCCTGGTTCACGGCGACAAACGCAACCGCGTCGGGAGGAAAGGCTCCGACGGCGGCCATCACATCGGGCATGGCCTTGATACACGGACCGCACCAGGTCGCCCAGAAATCGAGCACGACAACCTTGCCTCGATAGTCGGCGAGACGGAAAGTCGAATCGTCGAGCATCGTGAGTTCGAAGGCCGGAGCATCCTTGCCGATGAGAGGCGAAGTGGAGGTTCCACCGGATTCGGGAATTTCCGGATCGGGAGTGAAAACGGCCTTCCAGTCATTGAAGATCGCGAGGTCGAGCGGTTTTGCCCGATGGACCGGAACGGGAGGGGTGCGGCTGATTTCGCGGACCTGCTCCAGGGGGATGAGGCACTTGCCGAGGAGGGGGGAGATTCCGGTGAGGCGGCTGCCCTCGACCCCTTTTCCCTCCAGTCGGAGTCGTGCACCATCCCTGAGCACGAGTTGGTGGGAGACGCGGAAATTGTAGGCCTCCAGTTCCGTGTAATGGTCCTCGGCAAAGGGATCGATGGGCTTACGGGATTCCGGCTTGCTTTCCTTCCCGGGTGCCTCCTTGTCGGGCAGGGGGGCGGGGGGATCGATCTGGACGATGCTGGAAACGCGCTCCCTTGGAATCTCGAGCGGGTTTCCATTGGCGTGAAAGTGCACGAGGGATTCGTCGGCGGATTCGAGAACGCCGCGGAGGAGATCCCCGTTGGGGGCGATGAGCAGGTGGGTCGGTGGCCGCTCGCGCAGATTGCGGGGAATGGCGAGCGCATGGGCTTTGGCCCTCGGGTCGATGATGCGCCGGGGGACGCTGCCCGAGGAGTTTTCGATGCGGAAGCGGCTCACGACGATGGTGCTGCCGGCCTGGTTCCATCCCTGCCAGCCCCCGCCCATCTTGAAGTAGATCCCGTTTCCGGAGACCTTTTCGGGCGAGAGCGGGACCGACATGGCCGACTTTTCATTGATGAAGACCTCGACCTTGTCGGTCAGGACGGCCACTTCGACGGCGGCCCGATTGTCCGTGATGGGGATCTGGTCGCCGGAAAAGGAGAAGGCCCCGCTTTCATTGAGTTTGCCGATGAAAAGCCGGTTCCCCTGCGCGGCGATGATGACGTCGGTGGATGGCAGGTTGGTGTCGCGCCCCGAAGCGAAGAGACGCAAGGTCATGGCGCCATAGGATTCCTGCCACTCCGCCTCGAAGCGGATGCGGTCGCCGAGAAGGAGGGAGGGGTTTCCGAAACTGCCTCCCCGCATCGTGGCGGAATCCGGCGTGAGAACGACTTCTTCTTCCGCGTCCTCCACTTCCTCCCATTCCGAGTCGCGGAATCCTTCGAGAAGGCGGCCGGAGGTTCCCACATCAACGGCACGCACCTTGGCGGGATCGATTTCCAACCGGCCGGTGAAAGGGCTCTCGAAAACCACTTTCTCCGGGGTTACGGAAAGGAGGCGGCCGGTAAGGATTTCGTTGTCGGTGAGATAAAGGCGTGACTGGCCGAGATTCACCAGGGCGTCGGATCGGGCCTCTTTACCCTGGCCACGAAGGACACGAAACGAAAGATCGGAAGCGAAGGGGACGGCCGTGTTCGCCCCGGCCGGCTGCCAGGCGAGGAGGGAATCGGAACCGTCGCCCCGTGACGGGGCCAGACGGACCGTGCCCGTGATGGAGAGCGAGCCGGTTTCCAGGACGTCGCTGCCAAATGTGACAGGCCTGGCCTGCTCCGGAAATCGCAATTCGCGCGCTTCGGTGAAACTCGCCGTGACCGGGCCGTTAGACCACGCGGGGCGAAGAACGACGCCGGACTCGTTGATCCGTTCAAAGTCGCCGCTGATCGAAGTGCCGGTAAACCAGGCCATCCGGGTGGTGTTGGCCGGTGGGGGCTGGGAAGCGGAGGCCGCGCCATCTTCCCCCGGGGAAAGGACCCACTCGAGGAGACGGTCGAGAGGAACCGATTGCCCTCCCAGTCGCATTTCCCCGGCATCGGGTAGCATGGTGATCGCGTCGACGCCGAAGCGGACGGCTTCCCCCTTCAGGCGAAGCCGGGGTCTTGAGAGATCGATCACGGGGGCGGGTTTGCCGTCCCAGGTCCGAACCTCGAGCGCGACCAGTTTCATCTCCGGGTTGCGGCTGAGAACGTAGAAGCCGCGCCGGAGCGGATCCGAGGCGCGCCTCGCCGCATCGGGATTCTCGGCGCTGGTTTCTCCCTGCACCGTGGCGAGGAGTCGGCCGGAAGGATCGCAGAGGCGGGTCTCCCCGGTGCGTTGATCCCAGAAGAGGCGGAAATGGAGCTCGCGAGTCTCTTCGGTGAGTTTCATCACCGGGGAAAAGCGGGTGCGATGGGTGAGGACGAGATGGTCATCCCAGGTCTCGAGCATGGGACCGTTCTGCGGTTCGCGGAGCAGTCCGACGAGCAGATAGGGTTTTCCCTTCGGAAAGCGGGCGCGGAATTCCACTTCGACACGTTCCGGCAGGGGAAGCTCGCGAAAGAGGTTTCCTGACCATTGATGGGTGGCGAGTTCCCCGCGCAGGTCGGTGAACCAGTCATCGGGTTTGCGGTCGCGTCCGCGTGAGGTCCAGTCGCTGAGATCACCGAGGCCCGAGAATCCGCCGCCTCCATCGCCGATGCGGGAGAGCCGCTGGGTGGACTCGCGGCGAATGGTGACCGGGCCGGAAAGGGGGGGGCAACGGAAGGTGAAAGTGGTCTCGTCGATGGCGAGCAGTTCTCCCCGGAGCCGGTCGCCGTTTTTCAGGACCGCTTCGAAAAGGGGAGCTTCGGGAAGCGGGGCGAAATCCTCCACCGAAGGAAAGCGAAGTCCGGACAGGAAATCCGGCGAGAGCTCGAGGGGGGCGGCAAAGGGCTTCGCCGAGAATCGAAGCATCCCTTCCGGGCCGGCAAGGACCGAGCCGGTCAGGGTGTCGTCGTTACGCCATCTCAGGACGGCCGAGTCGCCACCGTTCGGCACGACCGCCTCCTGCGAAACGCCAGCACCTGTTCCACCCAGAAGAAAGCCCATGGCGGCGAGACCCGAGAGGGTCAGGTCGCGGAAGCAAGAGGGTCTGGCGGTCTGGTGAAGGAAAACCATGGGCAGATCAGAATCGCTCGTAGATGGGGAGGAAACGGTAGTTCAAGGCGATGGAGAGCAGGGACATCGCCGTGCCGTAGGCGTCGCCGTAACTGCCACTGAAACTGCCGTCGGGCGCCTGCTGCTCGGCCAGCATCGAGGAATGGTCGCGGTTCCATCGGTCCCAGGCCTCGGGATTGCCCTGGAAGAGCGCCTGGGCCATGTAGTAATAGAAATAGTGGGTGTGGGCGGTTTCCTTGTGGTCGAGGCGTTCGCTGATGTGGCCGAGGGCCGCGGTGAACTCGTCGGTTTCGCGTTTGTGTCCGACCGCATAGACGAGGGTCGCGACCGAGGAACGCGCCATCGATTCGCCCCCGCCACCGATTCCGCCACTGTAGGCGACGAAGCCCGATGAGGCGGTGTTGCGCTGCATGTAGGTGATGGCGTTCTCGATGGTTTCCTCGGGAACGGCGAGGCCCGCGTTGCGGCAGGCAAGCAGTCCCATGAGGACACAACCGGACACGGACGTGTCGGCATCCGTCGAAGTCGGAGAATAGCGCCAGCCGCCGAAGCGGTTGGCCTTCTGGGCGTTCACCGCGAGTTCGATGGCCTTCTCGAGAGTGGCGGCGATCGACTGGCGTTCCCCCTCTTTTTCCGAACCGTCCCAGAGAGTTTCCTCGTCGACGGCACCGTAAGCCTCGGCCAGCGCAAGCATGGCGAAGCCATGATGATACATGCTGTTGGGAATGAACCCGGTGTCGCGTTCCTGGCCCGAAATGATGGCCCTTAGCGCTCCCTTCACATGGTGGCGATGGGCTCCGTAGTTCGGATCCTCTCCGCTGGCGAGAAAGGCCATCAGGCAGATCCCGGTGATGCCGTGTTCATTGCGGCTCCGCCAGGAACCGTCCTCGCCCTGGGTGCGGGCAAGAAAGGCGAGGCCTCGCTCGTAGATCGTATCCACTTCGGCGGGAATCTCCCCTCCCAGACGGATCGAAGGACCCTGGGCGGCGAGAGGGCCGGCCAGGAAAACAAGAGAGAGAACAAGGAAGCGGCTTGGCATGGCGGGACTGGACGTCGTCGTTCCTGGGGAGAGTCACTGATCCTGCGGTACCGCCGGGGGAGCTTCCTTCGGCTCGTCGATGATCTTCACCCCGCCGGCGTTGCCCTTGATAATGATGCCGTTTCCTCCCTCGACGCGGATCACTCCTCCTCCGGCGCCGATTATCGCACGCCTGATCTCGGCGCCTTCGGCGGGGGCCGCTTCCTTCTTTTCGTATTCCTTTTCCGCATCTGAGTCCTTGCGCCGTTCCGAAGCCTTTTCCTTGGCTCTCCTGAGGCGGCGTTTCTGATCCCAGAAATGGTCGAAGTTTGAGGTGGCGTCGCGGAGACGGTCGAATTGTTTCTCCGTCAGGATCGCCTTCAACTCGTCCTCCTCGGCGGCGTTGACGAGGGACATCAGCATGCCGCGCTCGAAGTAATCGCCCCAGTAGCGCTGCACGTCCTCGAGGTAATCGGCCGCCGAGGCCTGCACGATGGCTCCGAGCTTCGATTTCTGGTCGGGGGTGAGGCGGAGGTGATCGTCGATCGTCGAGATCGACATGCGGGCGAAGGCGTCGATGCGGTCGGCCTCGCGTTGTTCGAGGATTTCCTCGTAGCGTTTCACCTGGGCGTCGGTGAGGACATTCTTCAGCGAGTCTTTCCAGAGGTCGAGGGTTTCGCCCTCTTCCTCCGCGCGGTTCCCGCCGAAGTTGACGCTTCCCATGCCCTCGAGCATTTCCTTCGCGGCATCGGGATCGGCACTCTCGAGACGGGTGCGGAAGTATCGTTCGGCCTGTTCGTGCCACTCCTTCATGGAACGCTCCGAGGCGCCCTTGGCGGCGAGTTCGAGATCCTCGCGCTGTTTTTCGTCGAGTTCACAGAGGCGAACGATGTCGTCGATGACGATACGCATGAAACTCATGCGATTGTCCCGTTCGGCCTCGGCGAGTTTCTGGATGTGTTGGGAAATCTGGGCGTCGAGAGGGGCCTTTTCGGCCGCGTCGCCCTTCTTTTCCTCGGAGACCTTTTCCTTCACCTTTCCTCCATCGCCGACGATTTCGGGAAGGTTCTGCAACATGGGGATCTCGATGGCGTTGCGGTCCGCGGGTTTCGCGTCGGGATCGCCCTTCTTTTCCCCCACTTCGGAAAACGGGTCGGGTTCCTCGAGCAGGTTCTGCGCGAGAAGAGGAACAGAGGCCAAGGTGGCGAGGAAGAGGATGAAAGGGAGGAGTCTCATGGAGAAAGAATCAGTTCGATTCGATGGCGTTGAAATAGGTGTCGAGTCCGCGCCGGAACTCTTCGGGAAGTTCGCGTCCGCTCTTGCCGGTGGACTGTTCGACCTCCCGTGAGAGGGCCTTGGCGCCTTCGACGTCCTTGTCCTGTGGCCCGATGTCGCTGAGGGCGGAACCGCCTCCGCTTGAGCCACCTCCCGACGGAGATTGGTTTCCGCCGCCACCGCCACCACCGCCGCCGGATTGCTGGCGTTTGGATTGCAGCAGGAGTTCGATAACTTCGGTTTCGTAGGCGATGGCCTCGGCCCCGGTATCCGGACGGGTGAGGACGGCGTGAGCCTGCCGCATCACGTCGGAGACTGTCGTGAGGAGTTGCAATTCGCGGCCGAATTCCTGGGCTTCCGGCAGCTGTCCGATGTCGCCGATCACTCCGTCGATGCGTTCACGCAGGTCGGTCTGGGTGTATTCGAGGGCCTTCACCTTTTCCGCGTAATCATTGGGAGAGAGTCCGGGGCGGACCTCCTCCATCTCGCGGGTCTCGTCGCGGAGCCGCATTTCGTCCTGGAGAGCGCGCATGATGCGGAGGACGATTTCGGGCGGGAGGCTCTTCATGTTCTGCTGTCCTCCGGATTGCCCGCCCTGATCGGGCGCGGCGGCAACGAGTTCCTCGGCCCAGCGATCGAGCGTGTCCGCCCAGAATTCCGCGGAGGCGACGGAGCGACCGCTGAGATTCCGCTGACTCTCGTCCCCGGAGAGCCGCAGGCCGGCGACGATCCCGCTTTCCTTCATCTGGTCGAGGACGTTCCGGTAGATGGGATCCTGCTTGCGCTGAAAGTAGGCCTCGAGATCGGTCTGGATGTGGTAGACAAAACGGCTCTGGCTTTCCTGCTCCGCGGCAGCCGCATCGCCGACCTCGCGCCATTGCTGTTCGATGCGCTGGCGGGGCAGGCCGAAGGCACCGGCGAGGGAACCGGCGAGCAGGTCGGCAAGCTCGGTCTGCTTCCGCGACGCCAGCTTGAGCCTTTTGACGAAAGTGCTGGCCTCGAGGCTGGAGAGGATCTCCTGGAGTTCATCCGCGACCCGGGCGAATTCGGCAAGGAGTTCCTCCTGTTCCTCGAGGGCGCGGTCGAGGGTCTTCTGGGCGGGCGTTTCGGCATCTGTGCGTTTTTTGTCTCCTTTCCCCGCGTCCGAGAGTGTTGTCCCGGGAAGTCGCAAGGGAGTGGGCCCCTGTTGGGACCCCGACTCCTGCGTCTTGCCTTCCTGCTCACCCATGGTCTTCTCCTGTGTGCCGAGAGAGGGTGAAGGAGGTGAGGATTGTCCCTCCTTTGGTTGGTCGGACTTGTCCCCCGACTTCTTGCCGGATCCGCCGGGGGCACGCGACGACTGTTGAAGCAGATCGGCGACGGTAGGCATGCGCTCGCGGGCGATGTCTTCCAGCGAACGCATCATTTCGGCCCACTTTTCCAGCTTGTCGGCATCGAATTCGGGATTCTTCGTCGCCTCGCCAACGAGTCCTCGCCCGGCGATGGTGAGGGCGTCGAGGCGTCGGGAATTCGCGGACTCGGCCGAGGCCTGATCCTGGAGACGCCGGCGATTCTCGGGCTGGTCGAGTTCTTCCGGTGTGAGTTCCCGGAGCGACAGGTTCGATTCGTGGAGTTGTTGTTCCCGCTCGTAAGTCTCCCGCGCGTTGCGGAACCATTTGCCGAATTCCTCGGTGAGCCAGCGGGCGTGCTCCTGCGGGCTGAGAATCTGGAGTTGGAAGGCGGGTGAGTAGGATCGTTCCCGGTTGGGAAGGAAATCGGTGGCAAAGGCCCGCACCTGGTAGTTGCCCGGCTTCAATCCTTCGCGTCGGGCAGAGAAGGTGCCGCGCACCTCGATGCGGGTCTTCTCGGGATCGCCGGCGGTGACCGGCTTTTCGCCGTTCGCGGTCGCGGAATCCGGAGTGGTGTCGCCGTCGGTGGATCTCCACTCCAGCCCCACATCGCGGAGCCCGAAGTCGTCGTTCGCGCGGATGTCGAAGGTTACGACTTCGTCTTCGAGGATCATCCGTTTCGCTTCGACCTGGTGGGCGTAGATCTCGGGTGCCTCGTCCGGGATGGACACGAGATGAAGTTCGAGGGGGCTTTTTGCCTCCAGTCCATGAATATCCTTCCAGGAAAACACCCGGGTCAGGTCCTGTTCTGCGGCCAAGGGGGCACTCACAAAGGTCTTGTCTTCCAGGGCGAGGTTGACCCCGTCCATCTCGGCAAAGGACAGCTCGCGTGTCGTGGTTCCCCTGATGGTGACGTGGGCTCCCTCCACCAGGCTCAGGGTGCCGCCACGAACGGGAAGAACGGGGTCGCTCCGATAGCGGAGATAGTCGGGGAGGCGGACCACTCCTTCGAGACTGGCGAGCTCGGGTCGGGGCAGGGGTTCCACCGCGACCGTCTCCCGGGCATCCCCGACTCGCAGGGAGAGCTTTCCCGCTTCCTTTTGTGGGGGGACGGCAAAGGCGTAATGATCCTGCTCGCGCGGAGCAAAGAGGCGGGTTTTGCCGGGAAGTTGGAGGGTTCCCTCGCGCGGCCGCCATTCGGTTTCCTCCCGAAGTCCGGGAGCGAGGAAAAACGGCTCGGCGAAGGGAACGACGAGCGTCTCGGGGACGGGCTCGAGCTGGGCGAAGGTGTACCTGTCGACATCCCGCCAAGGGGTCACCCAGCGGGAAAGGGCATTCCATGCAGCATCGGAGACGAAGGCGAGCAACAGGCCCGAGACAAGGAGCACGAGAACCGTTGCGGCCAGTCGGCGGCCATGCCGGACCGTGGGGACTGCTTCGGAAAAGTCTTCGCCGCCCACGCGCTCATCGACCTGCCGCATGGCTGCGGTGATCAGGACCTGGCTCTGGTCCGGTGGGTGATTGTGGGCCAACTCGATGATTCCGAGGAGTTCGTCACCGAGACGGGGGTACCGGCGTTTCAGGTAGCGTGCGGCGTCCGCCAGGGTGCGTTGACGCCAGACCCATCGATGCCAGAGGAGGGGAAGACCGAACGCGGGAATCGCCGAGCCGCCAAGGAGGAGTCCGGCCCGAACCCAGGATGGCGTGTCGACGAAGCGGTCGAGGAAGAATACGAAAAGATAGGAAACCGTCAGGCCGAGGACGCCGGCGAGCGCACCCTCCGCAATCTTTACCGACCAGAGTCGTTCCCGGAAGCGCTCGAGTCGATTACGGAGCCGGGGAGGGAGGGGCAGGTCGCCCGGCGCGCTGTCCCTTTCTCCCGCTCTGTTGGTGACACCCATGATCAGTGGCAATTAAAACACAGGCAACGGTCCAGCGCCAACCGCCATTTCAAGGCCGGGACGGCGGAAAAACGCGCCTCCAACGCCTCCCGTCCTGTGATTTTCGGGCAGAGTCGTGCCGGGTTTCGACCTTCAGGATCTCAGGGCGTTCAGTGCTCCTGCAAGATCTTCTCCGGAAACTTCGCTCGAGAGATAGGCGTCCCCAAGGGAACG